>JAFYTM010000111.1 GCA_017558865.1 Lachnospiraceae bacterium | reverse complement strand
TAACGTTCTTCTCCGGTTCCAAGAACCACGATCTGCACATTATCCTGGCACAGCTCATCCATGATGCAGTCAATCAGGTCAAAGCCCTTCTGATCGGTCAGACGGGATACGATACCGATTAGCATGGTCTTCTTATCTTCTGCAAGACCAAGCTCTTTCTGAAGTGCCAGCTTATTCTTGATCTTCTCCTTGCGGAAATTTTCAACCGTATAGTTTTTATAGATCATGGAATCTGTCTCCGGATTCCACTCTTTATAATCCAGTCCATTCACGATGCCATGAAGTACATTTTCACGGGCAAGCATCAATCCGTCCAGATGTTCTCCATAGAACGGGGTCTTGATCTCGTCCGCATATGTACGGCTTACGGTCGTTACCAGATCAGAGTACACAATACCGCCTTTCAGATAATTCGCATCGCCGAATGCTTCCAGCTTATCTGCGGTAAAATAAGACATATCCAGTCCTGTCGCATCCTGAACGGTCGGAATATTCCATGCTCCCTGGAATTTGAGGTTATGGATCGTCATGATCGATTTCATATTCGCATAGAACTCTCCTTCATGGAATGTATCCTTCAGATACACAGGAATCAGTCCTGTCTGCCAGTCATGACAGTGTACGATATCCGGCTTATAGTCTACGATTGGAAGAATGGAAAGTGCTGCCTTGGAGAAGAAAGCAAATTTCTCTATATCCTCATGAATATAACCGTATGGTCTATCTCCTGCAAAATAATATTCATTATCAATAAAATAATACTGAATACCGTCATACATCATTTCCATAATACCTACATACTGGCTTCTCCATGCCATATCCATGTAGAAATTAGACACAAAATTCATCTGATCTTTCCATTCCTGCTTGATGCACAGATAATTCGGAATGATCACACGCACTTCGTACTTGTCCTGATCAAAATATTTCGGTAAAGATCCTACAACATCTGCAAGTCCACCCGTCTTTATAAACGGCACACATTCAGATGCAATAAACAAAATCTTCTTCTTCATGCTTCTCCTCCGTAAATTGCATATTTGTTATAATTATACAACAGATTAGGAGACTTTGAAAAGAAGTTTATATAAATTACGCACGCTTTTTATAATCCAGACGGATTTTGTCCGCTATCAGTGCAATAAATTCTGAATTGGTAGGCTTTCCTTTTCCCACACTGACAGTATATCCAAACAACTCATCGATCGTATCCATCTTTCCTCTGCTCCATGCCACTTCAATTGCATGTCTGATTGCACGTTCCACCCTGCTCGGAGTCGTCTGATGATTTTTTGCAATGGTAGGATAAAGTATTTTTGTTATGGAATTTAACATATTCATATCTTCTACTGCCATCATAATCGCATCCCTCAGATATTGGTATCCTTTAATATGTGCAGGCACTCCAATCTCATGTATCATATTGGTCACATCCGTCTCAAGATTCCGTTCCATATAAGCAATCTTCGTTTCATACGGAGCAACTCTTTTCACTTCATTTTTCCGCTTTTTCCTGTCAATTTTCAGACTCTGAATCCGATTTAAAAGCATATCATGATCAAATGGTTTCATGATATAATAATTTGCACCCAGCAAAAATGCATCTTCTATGATTCTCTCCTGACCGATTGCAGATACAACTACAAAGTCAGGCTTCTTCTGGAGTTGGCTGTCCTGCCCAATCCTTTCCATGACGGTCAGTCCATCCAGCTTCGGCATGATGATATCCAGCAATACAATATCCGGTTCTTTCTCTTTGATAATCCGGCATATTTCTTCACCATCACGAGCGATACCCACGATCTGCAGTTCTTCATCACGGCGAAGAATCGTATCCAGAATTTCAACCATTCTTTCGTTATCATCTGCGATAGCAACACTCCATTTGCTCATTCATACTCCTCCTCATTTCCCATCTTTTCTGTTTCCTTTCTACAACTTCATACAAAAGTTATCAGCATTTACAGTAAAATTATAGGAAAATAAGTAATCTGATACAAGCGAATCCTGTCGTGAAAATTCGACACTTTCCTACACAAAAAGGGGTTCACCTTTCGGCAAAACCCCTCTGTCTGCTCTATTCTTCTGTTTTCTTTTTCCAGAAACAATATTTTTGTCTGCGTTCTTTTTTCTCTTTTTTTGATCTTCCATATACCAGCAGATAAAATACCGGCATCAGAATCAGAATCAAAAGAGTAGATGCCACCAGACCTCCAATAATGATGATCGCCATTCCCTGCATCATCTCCGTACCTTCTCCATAAGCCAGCGCCAATGGAATCATGGAAATGACCGTTGTCAATGTAGTCATCAGGATCGGACGAAGTCTTGTTTTTCCACTTTCGATCAGTGCATCCCTGATCGGCATACGATAACGCAGAAGATTAACACCATCTACATAAAGAATACCGTTATTTACTACAATACCTACCAGCATCAGAATACCCATAAGAGATGTTACTGTCAGAGACTGTCCGCTTACAAACAGAAGTCCGAAAGATCCAATCAAACTGAATGGGATACTCAACATTACCATCAGAGAATACTTTGGAGATTCAAACTGCATTGCCATTACAAGAAATACAAGGAAGGTAGCCGCTGCAATCGCTTTTCCAAGCTGCGTAAATGTCTCTTCAATCATTTCATCCATGGAATCCTTAGCCAATTCTACTGAATTCGGGAATTTCATAGCTTCCACCATTGCATCCAACTCTTCCTGAACCGTATCTACATGATCTGACAGACAGGAAGCTGTAATTGTCACACTGTATTTTCCATCTGTACGAAGAATCGTTTGCTGGGAGTTTGTATATTCAACCTTTGCAATCTCGGATAATGGCATTCCATTTATGGACGCATCCAGAATACTGCTCGCATTTGTGTAGGTTCCTTCCGGATATTCCAGATATACACTATATTCTTCATCTCCTGATGTGATGGTCATCGCTTCCGTACCGCTGACCAGACTGTACAGTCCTCCTGCTGCCTGCACCGGCATCATACCATGAGCCATCGCTTCCAGCGGATCAATGACAACTTTAATCTGTGTAGCTGTCTCACCTGCACTGCTGGAAACATTCAATACATTGTCCAGATACCATGCCTCTTCCTGTATCCTTGCCGTCATCTCTTTCAGGTCATCCAGATCTGTCGCATTGATCGTCACTGTCGCGCCGGAACCAGTCATCATCATCTGAGACATCTGACTGCTGACGGTAATATCCAGCTGCATACCTGTGATATCTTTCGTCGCTTCTGTCCACTGATCCGCCACTTCCTGGCTGCTCATCTTGCGGTCATCCTTCAGATTGACAGAAATAGAACCACTGCCTTTCGATGCAGACAATGTATAGCTCTCCACATCCTCATGTGCAGCCACCATCTCTTCCAGTTCCAGCATTTTCTCATTGACTGTCTTTACATTGGTTCCGGAACGAAATGCAGCTGAGACACTGACCGTACCCTCATCCATTGACGGCATCAGTTCTACTTTCATCAATGCAACCAGACCAAGCGAAGCAATCAAAAGTACCACCGAAAACAATACACAGCTTTTTTTATAATCCAAAAGCTTACGTTCAAATCGTTCATAAGAATCTTTGATCTTATCCAGCCAGTCATTGATCTTTAATTCCTTACGTTCTTCCGGTTTGAATATTTTGAAAAACAACGGAACCAACGTCATTGCGGAGATCAACGATGCCAGCATCGCAAAAATAATGGTATAGCCAAGCTGCCCAAATATCTGACCGCCAAGACCTTCCTGAATGCAGAGCGGAAGATATACAACAATCGTCGTGATCGTCGATGCAATAATAGAACCTACGATTTCTTTGGTACCCTGAAGTGCAGCTTCCTGAAAATCCGGGATTCTGTCTTTTGCTCTGAAACAGCTTTCCAATGCAACAATGGAACTGTCTACCATCATACCAATTGCAATGACCAGACCGCCAAGCGTAATGATATTCAGAGAAAATCCTGCCATTGCCATAATGATCACGGTTACCAGAAGTGAGATCGGCATGGAACTTCCAACGATCAGGCTGGCTTTCCAGTCTCCAAAAAAGAGAAGCAGGATCAGCATGGAAAGCACAACACCGGTAATAAGGGTATTGGCAACAGATCCCAGTGACAGCCAGATCATCTCCGATGCATCATAGGAAGTCTCAACTACCAGATTCTCATTTTCTTCCTGCATCCGATCCATGACCTTCTGCACATCTGATACCATATTGATGGTACCGGCACTCTGATTCTTTGTCACAGATATGGATATCGTTTCCTGACCATTATAACGGCTGATGCTGTCCCCTTCTTTTACAGACCAGCTGACATCAGCCACATCGGAAAGCTGAATCAGACTTCCCGTACCAGTGAACAACGGAATCTGCTGCAGATCCAGTATCGTCTCCGGCTTAGAAGTACTGATCGCACTGACCTCCTGTGTTCCCTGTTTTAAAGATCCAAGCGGAATCGTAAATTCCGTTGTTGCAATGCTCTGGGCAATTCCACTCATCGTCAGGCCATACTGATTCAGTGCTTTTTCATCCAACAGCACTCTGACATAATTTTCACGTCCACCAGTCACTTCTACATCTGCAACTGAGGTGACAGCGCGAAGTTCTGGAAGAATCGTATCCTTCACAATCGCCAGTGCATCCGAATCATCTGTGGTACTGATCGAATAATTCAAGCTTGGCATAGCATTGATATTCATCTCCATGACCATCGGCTCCTGACACTCATCCGGAAGTCCGGTCATCGTAATATCCAGTGCCGCACGCAGATCCAGATAGGCATCATTCATATCCTGGCTATAATCATACTGCAGAATCACCATGGACATATTTTCCATGGAATAGGACATGACAGAATCTACACCACTCAGACTGGATACATCACCTTCTATCTCTGTACTGACCAGCTTTTCCACCGATTCCGAATCCGCACCCGGATAAACCGTCATAACCATCATGATCGGCATATCCATGTCCGGCATCAATTCCAGACGAAGTCCCAAAAGTGAAGAAATACCAAATACAAACAGGGCAAGTACCGCGAGCAGTGTAGTAACCGGGCGCTTTAATGCAAACCTCGTCAGTTTCATACTATTCGGCCTCCTCTGCTGAAACAATCTCAACCTCTGCTCCATTACGAAGTTTAGAGGACCAGTTTGCAATAATCTGGCTTTCTTCTGTCAGTCCGTCTTCTACCACTACTTCCATATCATTCATCAAACCAACTGTGATCTCTGTCTTTACTGCCTTTCCATCCTCTACGCAGTATACATAGGCATCTCCTGCAGAGAAATAGACAGAATCATATGGAATAATCAGATTACTTTGTTGTCTCTGGGTTGTCGCATATACTTTTACCGATACACCATTCGGCAGGCTGTCACCAGCTCCCTTCACAGAAGCCTTCACCTGGAACAGTTTTGTCTGCATACCGGCCATCGTACCGATCTCTGTAATATTGCCACTGTATGTCATACCATTATGCTCTACGGTAATGGCATCTCCGATCATCAGTGTATTTTTCGCTTTTTCCGCTACATGGAACGTAACCGTCATGGATTCTTTATTGGATATGGTAAACGCAGGATTTCCTGCTGCAGCCATACCATTCTTTGTCACATTCACAGCTTCTACCACACCACTGATCGGTGCTTTTACAGTAAACATTCCCACATAAGCTTCAGCTGATTCAACACCTAACGCTGCACTGGCCACAGATGCCGCACTTGCTGCATCAGCTTCCGGATAGATTTGATTCTGCGTAATGGCATACGCCTGCTCTGCCATTGCCAGGTTCTCATTGATCGTCTCGTAACCATCCTCTGCCGCCTGAATGCCTGCTTTCAACTCTGTTTTGGAAGCATTGACTGATGCAATCTTCGCATCCAGCTCCGACAGACCTTTTCTTGCAGCATCCAGTGCTGCCTTACTGGCAGCAAGCTGTGGATTCAATTCTGCTAATTGGGCATCAATAAATGCTACATCTGCTTCAGTCTGAGCCTCCTCTTTTTGCCTCTCTAAATCATTGACCTGGTTCTGCAAATCTGTATAAGCTACATTCGCCGCATCCACACCAGCCTGCGCCTGTTGTCTTGCCCCAGACAACTGTGCTCCGGCATCCCTGAGATCGCCCAGAGTATCCTCCAGTTCATCAATCGTATCGTCTGTCTCATACAGCTTATCTCTGAGCTGCCGGATCTGCTCCTCTGTCTGGTAATTCTGTAAATCACGTGCACCACTGGTTTGTGCAGTCACTCCTGCTTGCGCCGCCTGATACCCTACTTTAGCAGTCTTCAACTGCCTCTGTGCATCTTCATCATCTATTTTAAAAAGTACATCGCCTTCCTGTACGGTATCTCCTACCGCAAAATTCACTTCCGTTACCGTACCGGACGCTTTCGGAATGACATATACCTGTTCCTGCGGTGTAATACTTCCTATGTATGACGTCTCTACTGTCAATTCTCCCGATTCCGGAGTCTGCACTTCCACAGATACCTTACTGATCTCTGCCGACTCTTCTTTTTGACTGCAGGCTGCCGCAGTCATGCTTAAAGTCACGACCAAACCCATTGCCATGAGTTTTTTTCCGTTCATATAACTAATCCTCCATTTTTACTAAGTCTCATTCAGATTATGATATCATTTTAAACAGAATATAAATTTTTCACGAATTCACAATCCGTTCACAAACATTATATATGATATTGCAGAGAAAATAAATCTGAATTCACAAAATCAGGTAATTTTGAGGTGATAACATGTTTCATATTCTAGTAGTAGAGGACGATCAGGCACTGAACAAACTGATCTGCCGGGTATTAATCAAAAACGGTTATGAGACAACCGCTGTATTCAACGGTGCCGAAGCACTGGCTATGCTAGATCAGACCTATATCGATCTGATTATTACGGATTTAATGATGCCAAAGATGGATGGTTATGATCTAACCAGAGAATTAAGGGAAAATGGCTATCAGCTTCCGATTCTGGTCGTAACAGCCAAAGACACCTTCCCGGACAAACTGAAAGGATTCAAACTTGGAATCGATGATTATATGGTCAAACCAATTGATGTCAACGAACTGCTGCTCCGTGTAGAAGCACTTCTGCGCCGTGCAAAAATTATCTTTGAGAAAAAACTGGAATTTGACCATGTCTGTCTGGATTATATCAACCTGACTGTGACTGTGGATGACCATTCACAAATCCTTCCGCAAAAAGAATTTCAGCTTTTATACAAGCTTTTATCTTTCCCGAACCATACCTTTACGAGACAGCAGATCATGGATGAGCTGTGGGGATATGACTCCGAGACAGATATCCGTACCGTAGATGTGCATATCAACCGTCTCCGGGACCGTTTCCGGGATATTCCATATTTTCAGATCCAGACTGTCCGTGGATTGGGTTATAAAGGAATGATCTGCCCATGAAAAAACATTTTTATTCCATATGGTTCCGAATTGTCAGTGCCTTTTTTATGACGCTGGCGACTACCTGTGTCCTGATCGGTCTGTTTGCCTATATCATGACCAACTGGGATCTCTGGCGACTGCTCCCTCTGAAAATGACCAGTTTAAGCTTTATTCTTTTCCTGGCAATCATCAGTATTATCGTCGGAACCTTTGTCAGTATTTTTGTCATTCCTTTTATTATGCGTCCAATTACGGAGCTTTCCAAAGCCATGCAAAAAGTTGCCAAAGGCGATTATACGGTGCGTCTCGAAGAAAAAATCAGTGTGCAGGAGATTAACAGCCTGCGCACAAATTTTAATCATATGGTACAGGAATTAAGCAGCACTGAGACACTTCATTCCGATTTTATCGCCAATGTATCCCATGAATTCAAGACACCGCTGGCTACGATCAGCGGCTACGCTACACTGCTTCAGGATGACACACTGACATTGGAAGAACGGGATGAATATATTGAAATCATTGTAGAAAGTGCTAAAGAACTTTCCACGATGACCGGCAACATCTTAAGTCTTTCTCGTCTGGAAAACCAGACGATCATCAAAGACAGAGAACAATACCGTGTAGATGAACAGATCCGACAGGTCATCCTGCGCATGGAGCCACTCTGGGCAGAAAAAAATCTGGATATCAATCCAGAATTAGAACCCATCCTCTGGTACGGCAATCAGGAATTGACCTCTCACATTTGGTACAATCTTCTGAACAATGCCGTTAAATTTACACCAACTGGCGGTATCATCAATATTCGTGCATATGCCGATGAAAAATGGCTGACGGTATCGTTCCAGGACACAGGTATCGGTATGACTCCAGAGATACAGACACGTATTTTTGATAAATTCTATCAGGGTGATACCTCCCATAAGAAAAAGGGCAACGGTCTGGGGCTTGCTTTAACCCGTCAGATCGTCACCCTCTATGGTGGTTCTATTCAATTAGAAAGCATTCCTGATTATGGAAGCACCTTTACCGTCCAGCTTCCAATGGAGTTTGAGACTTCTTCTGTTTCCGTACACTCTTCACTTTAAATAATCTTGCACAGAAAGGCGGCAGATCCACAAGCAGGGTATGCGGTCTTTCTTTATGCTTTTCATCTACGACTTTCCATGTTTCATCTGTTAGCTTTGTATTCCCTCCATACATCTCCCAATCAGTATGAAGCAGTTCTTCCAGCTCATAAAGCATCGGAATCCCCACTTTAAAATCTTTCCAGAACTGATCTGACAGATTCATCACCATCACAATCGTGTTGCCTGCTGCTTTTCGTTCATAAGCGTAAACAACAAAATCTGCCGCATCTACCTCCAGCCATTCAAAACAATCCTGATTATACTCCCCGTCATGCAAAGCCGGTTCGCTCAGATACAGATTAGACAGTCTCTGATAAAAATGGTGAAATGCATCATGTGCAGGATATTTCAGGATATCCCAATCCTGTTCCCGATTCTCATCCCATTCCCGGAACTGACCAAACTCATTTCCCATAAAGTTCAGTTTTTTACCCGGATGAGTATAGAGATAGGTATAAAATGCTTTTGCCTGCGGGAATTTATACTCATAATCTCCCCACATTTTCTGAATGATCGTCGCTTTACCATGTACCACCTCATCATGGGAAAATGGAAGCAAGAACAGATCGCTGTAAAAATACATCATGGAAAAACTAAGCTTATGATAATCATACGGACGGTATACCGGTGCTGTCTTAAAGAACGTCAGCGTATCATTCATAAATCCCATATCCCATTTATAGTCAAATCCCAGACCATCGTATTCCGTCGGAGCTGTCACTTTCGGGAAATCCGTCGAATCCTCCGCGATCAGTATTGCCTGCGGATGACGTCTATGCAGTCCTGCATTCATATTCCGCAAAAACTCCACTGCTTTTTCATTTACGCCTCTCGCCGGATCACCGTTCCAGTAGATCGCACGGCTGATCGCATCCATACGGATACCATCAAAATGAAACTCTGTCAGCCAATAATCTGCCGCACTCTGTAAAAAGCTCTGCACCTCTCCCCGGCTGTGCATAAAATTCATCGTACCCCATTCACTGTAGGCGGTATCCGGGTGCGGGAATTCATAGAGCGGTGTTCCGTCAAAATTCCAGAGACCATAATCATCTGTCGCAAAATGTACCGGTACATAGTCCATGATCACACCGATATCATTGTGATGGAAAATATCCACCATCCGTTTTAACTGCTCCGGTGTTCCATAGCGGGATGTCGGTGCAAAGAAACCGGTATTCTGATAGCCCCAGGAACAATCCGCCGGATGCTCGGAAAGCGGAAGGAATTCCACATAATTAAAGCCCATCTTCTTCAGATAAGGAACCATCATATGCGCCAGCTCCTCATAGCTGTACCAGGAACCATTTTCCCATTTTTTCCAAGAACCTGCATGAACTTCATAGATATTCATCGGACGGTTATAGTTCTTGTCCCGGTGCTTCATCCACCGTCCATCCTGAAAATAATAGGTTCTGTCCACAATCCGGGAGGCAAATCCCGGACGAAGCTCCATCCACATACCATATGGGTCGCAGTGCATCACACATTTTCCGTCTTTACCGGTCACAGCATATTTGTAATACATGCCCGCCCGTGCCTCCGGTACGGTCAGCTCGTATACCCCTCTTTGCTGTCCCTGCTTCATATGCAGAAGCTGCCATCCGCTGAAATCGCCCTGCAGTTCTACCTTGCCCGCATTCGGCGCATAGACACGGAAAGTCACCCCATCCTTCCCGATGTGTGCTCCAAAATATTCATAGGCATCAAATACTTTTCCCTCTAAAAATTTTTGAAATTCCATCTCTTTCCTCTCCTTTTAATGGACGCTTGTCTATTATCTATGGTAAAATAAATGAAGAAAATATGCAAGCATCAATTCCAGACAAAAAAACGCATAATAGACAAAATTATTTTTTTCGTCTATTATCCATATAACGTTTATAGAAAAGGAGTAAGTTTATGATCGACCGTAGAATACGAAAAACAGAACAGGCACTGCAGAATGCTTTTTCGGAACTAATAAAAGAAAAAGAGTTAACGCTCATCACCATAAGAGAACTTTGTGAACGGGCTGATATTAACAAAAGCACATTTTATCTGCACTACCGTGATATTTATGATCTTGCAAGCACTATGAAACGCCAGCTTCTGGATGAATGCTACCGTATTATCACAGAATATGATATCCTGCAGTTTTCATCCAATTCTGCGGAGATTTGGGAACGTATCCTCCTGTTATATCAGGAAAAACATTACATCCATGTTGCTTTCATCCAATCTCCCAGTATATTTTCTCTCCCACCCTCACTGGATGAATATGTGATTGCCCCTTTGATAAAGAAAGCCCGTCACGATCATCCGGAACTGTCAGAGAATAGACTGCGCAAACTTCGTGACAGCATCACCTTCCTCACCAGCGGTTTTATCGGACTGATGCAGAATCTGCATTTTGAAGAGTTTTTTGAAGCAACACAATATATTTCTGAAAGATTGAAGTCAGGTTTTTAAAAGCTATACTTCCTTGAAGTTTACAGTAATAAGTGGTCATTTTTGTACATGATAAATAAAACAGATTATTTATTTGCTTATTTTTATGTCATCTTGTGTAATTTATGATATTCTGTATAAGAAGCTATCTGCTGAATTGGGACGGACTTTTCGCGGAGGGTTTTGCTTATGAGACACCTTTTTGAACGCACCAGTTCCAACTGGATGTGATATAGTGAATATAAATGGAAAACATCTAAAAATGATACGCCTATCTCACGCCAACAATCGTATGGAATTTCCACTCACTGTTGCTTGGAATACAGATGATATTCAGCGTTTACAAGATCAGGGCAAAGGATGAGAAGAAATGAAGGGAAAGGAAACGAATATGAACAAAGAATATAGTCTGACTCCCTACGAAACAAGGGAAATCCTGTTTTATAAAACTGACAACGGCGATGTTCGGGTGGAGATCCTTTTATATCAGGAAAACCTGTGGCTGACACAGGCGAAAATGGCTGAATTGTTTGAAGTCCAGAAAGCAGCTATTTCAAAGCATTTGAAAAATATCTTTGAATCCGGCGAACTGCTTGAAGAATCAGTTGTTTCCAAAATGGAAACAACTGCAGCAGACGGCAAGCGATACAACACCAACTACTATAATCTGGATGCTATCATCGCTGTCGGATACCGAGTAAACTCCAAAAAAGCCACCATGTTCCGCATTTGGGCAAACCGTATATTAAAGGAGTTCATCATCAAGGGTTATGTGATGAATGATGCACGGCTGCGTGAGCCGGAAAACTTCTTTGGCAAAGACTATTTTGAGGAACAGTTGGAGCGCATTCGTGACATTCGCTCCAGTGAACGCCGCTTCTATCAGAAGATTACGGACATTTACTCTCAGTGCAGCGCCGACTATGATGTGAACAGCCCCATTACAAAAGAATTTTTTTCCACAGTGCAGAACAAGCTCCATTACGCCGTTACTCATCATACAGCGGCTGAGATTGTTTATGGCAGAGCCGACAGCACAAAGCCGAATATGGGCTTGACCACTTGGAAAAATGCTCCGCAGGGCCGCATCCGCAAGTCAGATGTTTCGATTGCCAAAAACTACTTAAACAAAGCAGAAATGACCAGTCTGAACGAGATCGTGACGATGTACCTTGATTATGCCGAAAGACAGGCACGCCGGGGAAACATCATGTATATGCAGGATTGGGTAAGCCGTCTGGATGCGTTCCTCCAGTTCAACGAGGAAGATATTTTGCAAAACAAGGGCAAAGTGACCGCAGCCATTGCCAAATCCTTTGCAGAAAACGAATTTGAAAAATTCCGTGTTTTGCAGGACAGAACATATCAGAGTGACTTTGACCGACTTATAGCAAGCATCGAAGAAACCGACAAATGAGCAAGCGGATGTAATTATTTCCTTGTGACCGAAAACATTGACTTTACCGGGATTCGCTTCAACACCTCATGTGTAATAACTCCAATTAAAAATCCGGTAAGCAATCCTGCAATCAATAATACAGGGCCATAATACATAAGACTCATTGTCTCCAGGACCAGCATCGCTACGATCAGCTGACCAACATTGTGGGTGACACCTCCAATCATGCTGACACCCATCTCACTGAAGGAACCGGATCTCTTCGCCAGATACATACACAAAAAACTGAGTGCAGCTCCTGCCAGACTGTACAGAATCATGGACAGACTCCCAAACATAAATCCGACCAGCAGGATACGTACGGCATTCACAGCCAAAGCCTCGGCTGCTGACATCGTGTATAATGCCCACACGATGACCAGATTCGCAAGTCCCAGTTTAATGCCGGGAATACCGATCGGTATGGGTATCAAAAGCTCTATATAACTGGCAATCAAAGCCAGTGCTGTCAAAAGTCCAAGCTGTGCGATTTGCTGTGTCTTTGGATTTCTCATATAAAAACCCCCTCTCATGCCACACTATGTATAGTATAGCACAAAAGGGGATTTATAAAAAGCTTATTCATGATCTTTATGTACACCGGTCACAGAGTATTCCACCCACTCTGCGATATTGACCGCATGGTCACCGATACGTTCAAAATATTTTGCCACCATCAACATATCCACACAGACTTCTCCCTGCTGCGGCTGTTCATGGATAACCTGGATCAGTTCCGCTTTTACTTTATTAAACAGCTCATCGACTTCATCATCTGCTTTCATGACTTTACGTGCCAGAAGCAGATCTTTTCTTACAAACGAATCAATACTTTCTGTCAGCATCCTCATAGATGCCTCTGCCATCTGCTGGATATGTATATGCTGTGTAATCTCACTGCCTTCTACAAACTTTGCAATATCCGCAATATCAGAAGCCTGGTCGCCGATACGTTCCATGTCCGAGATCATCTTTAAAGCTGCCGAAATCACCCGAAGATCTCTGGCCACCGGCTGCTGCTGAAGCAGAAGCTTCATACACAGATTTTCAATCTCTCTTTCCTTTTGATCAATTTCATATTCCAGAAGAAAAGCTTTCTGTCTTGCCTGATGGTCTGCTTCGAGAAGTGCTGTCATCGCATCGGCAATGGCCTCCTTACAAAGTGCACCAAGCTCTGTCAAATCCTCGTTCAGCCTTTCCAACTGCTGATCGAATCTGTTTCTCATATTATCAACCAAACCTTCCTGTGATATAATCCTCTGTTCTCTTATCCGACGGCATGGAGAACAGCTTCTCCGTTTTATCAAATTCAATAACTTCACCCAGCAGGAAAAAAGCGGTATTGTCAGAGATACGCACAGCCTGCTGCATATTGTGTGTGACCATGATGATGGTATACTGTTTCTTTAATTCCAGCGCAAGATCTTCTACTTTGGAAGTAGAGATCGGATCAAGCGCAGAGGTCGGCTCATCCATCAGAAGCACATCCGGCTGTACCGCCAGTGCCCTCGCGATGCAAAGTCTCTGCTGCTGACCACCGGACATACCAAGAGCACTCTTTTTCAGACGATCCTTTACTTCATCCCAGATTGCCGCGTCACGCAGAGATTTTTCCACAATATCATCCAGCCTGGCTTTATTTTTGATGCCATGGGTACGGGGACCATAGGCAATGTTGTCATAGATGCTCATCGGAAATGGATTCGGCTTCTGGAATACCATACCCACCCTTTTACGGAGCAGGTTCACATCCATATTTTTATAGATATTGACACCATCCAGTGTGACTTCACCGGTGATCCTGCATCCTTCCACCAGATCATTCATACGGTTCAATGATTTTAACAGAGTAGATTTTCCACAACCGGAAGGCCCAATAAATGCAGTAATCTCTTTCTCCGGAAGATCCAGATTGACATGTTTCAGTGCATGGAACTCACTGTAGTACAGATCCAGATTTTTGATTGTAAATTTTCCCATTCTTAACTCCTCATCAGGTCTTTGTAAATTTCCTTGCCACATAACTGGACAGACTGTTGATCAACAGTACCATGACCAGAAGAACAACAGCAGTCGCATAGGCTTCTTCCATATACAGGCCTTCATTGAGCAGCGCATACATATGGATTGCCAGTGTACGTCCGGAGGACATCACATCCGCGATTCCCGCCACCGTACCAGCAGTATAGATCAGTGCTGCTGTCTCACCGGTGATTCGTCCAATCGC
>JAFYTM010000110.1 GCA_017558865.1 Lachnospiraceae bacterium | reverse complement strand
GATCGTACGGGATGATTCGTTAAAAAAACAGGTACTGTCAAGGATTGACAGTCGAGTTTTAACGATAAGTGGAAACAATCAGCTTTGGAGTAAGGACAATTCTCGTAAATTAGAATGCGAATTGCGTGCCTTGCCGCAGCGGAAGCATGTGGATTACACAGAGTTTCATAAAGATACTTCATATTTGAATTGGGTAGATGAAAAGAAAAAACTGTGGGCACAAGAGAGTGAATGGAAGAAGCATTCGGAAATTGTAAAAGCGAAAAGTGATGAAGCGATTGCATATGTCAAAAAGTATTGGTCAGTACAAAATATTACACAGATCAAAGCAGGGACAGAACCGATGCTGAAAGAAATGTGGCAGGCATTTGATAAGGCAAAAGAACAGAAGATCAGATGTGAAGCCAGGGTTTCTTATGCGAATAAAAAATGTGAAGAGGTAAAGAAGTTATGCAAAGCGTACGAAGCTGAGTGGGATGCAAAACAGAAAGCAAAAGCAGAAGCAGAAAAAGAGGCGGAAATCAGAGCACTTCGCAGAAAAGAAGCGATGAAGAAGGTCGCTGTCGCAGCGATTATTCTTGGAA
The DNA here is from genome assembly GCA_017558865.1 of Lachnospiraceae bacterium. Classification (GTDB taxonomy): domain Bacteria; phylum Bacillota; class Clostridia; order Lachnospirales; family Lachnospiraceae; genus Hominiventricola. The sequence continues at coordinate 6,047 of JAFYTM010000110.1, read as the reverse complement.
TTGCTTTGGTTGTATTTACAGGTTATAAAATTAAGGAGTATAATGAAGTAAAACAATCGATAGCAGAATATGGTTTGTTTGGCGGTGTGTTGGATATGGAAGATTATATTGATGAGAATGGTACGTTGACACTGCCTTCTGAAGTACGGGGAGTTACTTACTCTAATATCTGTTATATGCCGTTGCCTGAAGGCGTGAAAAAGTTGATCATACCGGAGGGAGTAGTTAAAATCAGCGGATATGATAATTATGAGATGGACAAATATTCCCCGATAGGTTTTGTATGTTCGACGCTGGAAGAGATTGAATTTCCAGACAGTTTGGAAACGATTTATTGTAAATTCAAATGTCCGTCTTTGAGAACTTTTTCTGCAGAGAATGTAACGAGTGTATGGCATTACGGAGATAATAATCTCAATGCGCTCACACTTGGATATTTCTTTCAGAGTTTGGATCGGCTTACAAGTGTTCATCTGCCCAAATTAGAACAGGTCTATGATTCTACCTTTGAGGGATGTCGGTCGTTACAGGAGCTGAATGTACAGGGGGCACAGACAGTGGGAGTGAATGCGTTTAAAGACTGCAGCAGCCTGACTTATCTTTATTTGCCGACAGCATGGAAATTAGATATGCATGTATTTGAAAACTGCAGCAGCTTGAAGGCAGTGTATGTGCCAGCTTTGAAGGAAATGGATGCGTATGCGTTTTCGTTTATAAACAGTTTAAACGGTGCAGTTCAGGTTGTTTTGGATACGAATGGAGCGTATGATGAAACGCTTATGGGATCTCTGCAGGCAGCAGAAGAAAGAGGCGAGATTGTAATCATGTATCAGGATTATACGCAGTTAGATCCAGCACAGTTAGATGAATTACATCAGATGTAATAACATAGAAATGGAGCAGTAGTAAGTATAGATGATGTTTAGGTTCAGACAGAATGAAAAAGAAAAGTCACTCGGGAAAAATGGTTTTTTTCGAAGCCTGAATTTTCGAATCTTGATATTATTATTTTTGATGGGTACGATTCCGGCTTTACTGATCTCAACGGCCAGTCTGGCTTCTTATGAGGACCGGTCTTTGATTCGTCTGGCGAATGATGTGAGCAATCAATGTCAGATTTTGTCTGCACAGTTTGGAAGTTCCGGGTATTTAAAGAATCCCAATAATGATACACTGACCGGTGAACTGGTACAGCTTGCGACCTTTTATGATGGAAGAATTATTATCATTGATGAGAATTTTAAGATCATAAAAGATACATATAATCTGGAAGAGGGACGTACGATGGTGGCGGAAGAGGTCATCCGGTGCTTTAAAGGAGAGAAAACGAGTCATTGTGTGAGTGGTCGTTTTATTGAGATGACAGTTCCGATCATGATGGGTGAAGAGGATCAGAAAACAACCATCGGCGTGATTCTTGCCAGTGCATCAACAGACAGTATTCGGTCACGTCTGGATGATCTGCGTACTTCTGTAGAGATATGGCTGGTATGCGGCGGTATCTGTGTACTTGCTCTGGCAGTTGCTTTTTCGAACTGGCTGGTGAGACCACTGCGACATATGAATCAGTCAATCAGTGGTCTCGTAGATGGTGCGCTGGATGGAAATCTGGAGATCTATGATTTTACAGAGACAGAAAACATCTCTAATACATTCAATATGCTGCTGGCAAAACTGCGTCTGATGGAGGAATCCAGACAGGAGTTTGTATCTAATGTGTCGCATGAGCTGAAGACGCCTCTGACATCCATGAAGGTGCTGGCAGATTCTCTTCTGGTTCAGGAAGGAATGCCAGTGGAGCTGTATCGAGAATTCATGCAGGATATTGCGGATGAGATCGATCGTGAGAATACGATCATTTCCGATCTGCTCACGCTGGTAAAGATGGATCGTAAATCTCCAGAATTGAATATTACTTCTGTGGACATCAATGAATTTATAGAGCAGATACTGAAGCGTCTGCGTCCGATTGCGGAGAAAGCGAATGTAGAGGTTGTTTTTGAGAGCAATCGAAGTGTCAATGCCGAAATTGATGAAACAAAACTGTCACTTGCCTTCTCAAATTTAGTGGAAAATGCGATTAAATATAACCGGGAAAATGGTTGGGTAAGAGTCATTCTGGATGCAGATCATAAATTTTTCTATGTAAAAGTGAGTGATTCAGGAATGGGTATCCCGGAGGATTCGCTGGATTATATTTTTGAGAGATTTTACAGAGTGGATAAATCCCATTCCCGTGAAATCGGCGGAACAGGTCTTGGACTTGCGATTACCAGAAGTGCGATTGTAAATCACAGAGGTGCCATTAAAGTACAAAGTGCGGTTGATGAGGGAACGACTTTTACTGTACGAATCCCTTTACGGTACATTGTGTAAGGAGGAAAGAAGATGAAAAAAGGAATGCTGCTCTTCTTTCTGATAGGAATACTGTGTCTGCTGTCTGGATGCAGCAGCCAGCATGAAGAAGAAGAGGATGGTTATCAGATCTGGTATATCAATCAGGAAGAGACCAGGCTGATGTATGAATATCATGATCTGCAGGCTAAGAATGCGGAAGGGCTGATAGAAGAGGCTTTGGAGATTCTCAGGGAAGCTCCGGATGATAAGGAACTGAAAACGGTTCTTAAAGACAATGTCCGTATGGAAGGTTATTCTCTGGAACATGATCAGCTTTATCTTGATTTTTCGGTAGAATATATGGAGATGCCAAAGGTATATGAAGTGTTGTGCCGGGCTGCCATTGTTCGTACCATGTGTCAGATTCCTGGAATTAACTATGTTGGATTTCGTGTCGCTGAACAGCCGCTTATGGATCTGGATGGAAAAATGGTTGGTCTGATGAATGAAGAACAGTTTATAGAAAATGCAGGTGAAGAGATCAATGCATATAAGGTGGCAGATCTGACTCTTTATTATACCAACAAGACGGGAGATAAACTGCGTGCACAACGGGTAGCAATGGAATATAACAGCAATATTTCTATGGAAAAGCTGATCGTGGAGCGTCTGATCGCAGGTCCGCCTTTTGAAGGTGTGAATCCGGCCATTCCTCCAGATACCAAAGTGCTTGGTATTGCGGTGCGTGAGGGTATCTGTTATGTGAATCTGGATGAAGGATTTTTGCAGGCAGGATATAATGTTACAGAAAGTATTCCAGTGTATTCGATCGTGAATTCTCTGATTGAAAATACTTCGGCGAAAAAAGTCCAGATCAGTATAAACGGAGAGACGAACCGAATATATAGGGAAAGTATTACATTTGATACGATTTTTGAATATCATAAGGAGTTGATTGAATGAGACAGCGACCAGTTGCGTGTCTGGCATTGCTGATATTTTTGATACTCCGGCTATTGCCTGACAGGGTTTTTTATAAACCCTGTCAGGTGGAAAAAAGCTGTGAAGTTCAGGTGACCGGCTGTGTAGACTGGCAGATTCAAAAGGACGGCAAGACACAGATTTATCTAAAGACCTGTCAGGTCTGGAATGAGGAGATTTCCTTTGAGGAAGAAAAACTTCTCGTGTATTTAGCTGAACCGGCTGTGTATACAGCAGGTACAGATCTATCCCTTTCGGGAATTATTTATCCAATCGAAGAACCAACCAATCCGGGACAGTTTCATAGTAAGCTGTATTATCAGGGAAAAGGAATTACCTGCACGATGTATGCAACGCATACAAAGATTCTGGGTGAACATCCTGCTCCAATTCGTCAGTGCCTGCTTGATCTGAGAACTCAGATCAGTGAAGTATTGGCTTCTGTCTTACCTGAACAGTACAGCGAGATTCTGCGTGCAATGATATTGGGTGAGAAAGAAAGCCTGGATACTGAGATTAAGGAATTTTATCAAAACAGCGGGATATCGCATCTGTTATCCATTTCAGGTCTTCATATTTCCATGATTGGAGTGACTTTGTATCGCATACTTCGCAGAATCACAGGATCCTATGCATTATCCGGTATTCCGGCAAGCTTGTTTTTATGTGCATACGGATGGATGACAGGAGCATCTGTGTCGGCGGTACGTGCAATTGTTATGTGTATGATTACTATTTTGGCAGATCTTGTGGGAAGAACCTACGATATGCTGACCGCTGTGGGAGTGGCTGCATTAGTGCTGATGCTGACGAATCCATTGTGTGTCTGTCAAAGCGGCTTTTTATTGTCTTTCGGTGCTGTGACAGGGATTGCATTGCTCCAACCCATATGGACGTTATATTGTAAAAATATGTCCTCTCGGTTACAGTCATTAAGTGTCAGCCTGTCGGTGCTGACAATCACTTTTCCTATGCTTCTTCGATTTTTCTATGAATATCCCCTGTATTCTGCTTTTTTAAATCTGTTGGCGATTCCTTTGATGAGTGTATTGATGGCGTGTGGTATCTTATGCGGTCTGACAGGTCTTGTGAGTATTCCTGCTGCCAGAATTTTAGGAATCCCGTGTTGTTTGATTTTGAAAATTTATGAAAAGACGGGAAAAGTAAGTATGTCTCTGCCAGGCTCATTGCTGGCAACGGGAAGTCCGTCTATGTGGAAGGTTGTATGTTATTATACTGTACTGGCAGCTGCGCTGCTGATTCTCTATCGTGAAAAGAAGCGGAAAAAATATTGGCGAAAAAAGTCTCCATTTATACCTGATAAAAAAAGACTGCTTATCTGCCTTGGGATGTTGATGCTGTCAGCTAGTGTTCTTTGTGTGCGTGTATATACCGGAGTACAGATCACGATGTTGGATGTGGGGCAGGGAGATGCTGTCTTTTTCAGAAGTCCGTCTGGAACGACTTTTTTGTATGATGGGGGAAGCTCCAATGAGAAAAAGGTAGGGGAGTATCGGCTCCTGCCATTCCTGCAGTCGGAAGGAATCCGAACACTGGATTATATGATGATCTCCCATATGGATCAGGACCATATCAGTGGTTTGACAGAGCTGATCCTGAGCAGCAAGGAGACGGGGAGTGTTCGAATCGGACATGCTGTATTGCCGAAGCTGACGGAAAAGGATGAAGCCTATCAGGAGATGGAGAGATTATTGGAAGAAGCACAGATTCCGATCATCTATATGAGTACCGGAGACCGGCTGGAAGAAGGGGAGTTTTCACTGAATTGTCTGTATCCGCAGGCCGATGCCTATTCAGATGACCGCAATGATCTGGCAATGGTACTTTTGATGGATTATCAGGAATTTCAGATGCTTCTCACAGGAGATATTGGGGCAGAAACGGAAAATAAGCTGGTATCGACAGGACTTCTGCAGGATGTGGAGGTCCTGAAGGTTGCACATCATGGTTCCAGGTATTCGACATCCGGGGAGTTCTTGAAAGCTGTGTGTCCGGAGGTGAGCCTGATCTCCTGCAGTGCGACAAACCGATACGGTCATCCGGGAGCGGAGACTTTGCAGCGGCTTGAAGATGTGGACAGTCAGATCTATATTACAAAAGATTGTGGAGCGATACAGGTGTGGACGAACGGGAAATCAGTCCAAGTGAAGAATTATAAAGATAGTAACTAAATTGACAATATGGCATATATACCATATAATGTAAAGGTAAGGGAATACAAATGACTAAATTTGTAGTAGAGTTTTATGAAGATATGAATGGAAATTGTCCGGTTGAAAATTTCTTGTTAAAACAGGATATTAAGATGCGGGCAAAATTACTTGGGTTATTGGAAATATTGCAGGAAAAAGGAAACCAGCTAAGAGAACCTTATAGTAAATATCTTGGAAATGATATTTTTGAGCTTAGAGGAAAACAGGGAAATAATATAAGCAGAATTTTATATTTCTTTTACTGTGATGGTAAGATAATACTGACAAATGGATTTGTTAAGAAAACACAAAAAACTCCTGTAAATGAGCTGAGGTTGGCTCAAAGTCGCAGAAATGATTATCTGGAAAGGAGACAAGAGTGAAAAATAAAGTAGAAAAAAGTCCGCACTTAACTAAAGGGTCATAAACAGACTCTTTTATGGCGTGTGATATATATATTAGAAATTATTTAAATATCGTTGCGTTTGGATATAGAAGACAAATCGTATCCCTGGG
>JAFYTM010000109.1 GCA_017558865.1 Lachnospiraceae bacterium | reverse complement strand
TTTTTCCGGAAATCCGTCCCGCATGGTATAGATATCCGTCCCCGCCCAACTCATCTGAATCCATTTCAGGCGTGGACATTTTTGTATCTCCCGAATCCCCGGCTGACCAAAGATGATCTCTGCCTCCTGCAAAAACGGAAGTCTTTCTTCTCTTGTCAGTTTCTGATCTACATAAACAAATTCACAGTGCCCTTTTCCTGCATGTTCCAGCATTTCTTTGTGCGATGCATCGCACGGAAAAAGAACAGCCGCTTTTATCTTTTCCATCTGCACCTCCATACAATCGCCGTTTCCTGTTCAGCATATCCAAAAACATTCTTGTTATACCTGTTTAGGCAAAAACAGCGGGGGTGTTATCTTACAACACCCCCGCCAAGTATCTCACAATTATTTCATACAGTCAACAGCCGCTCTTTCAATTGGGAATCCTGCTTTATAAAGCTTGATAAACTCGTCAAATCCTGCTACATCCTCCGGATTTGGCTCCATCTTCTCGCCTTCATCTCCGCCAAATACTTTATTCTGCAGATAATCTTCCAGTTTCTCACCCTCATCTTTTTGTACCATATAAGATGCCAGAAGCGCAATACCCCATGCACCGCCCTCACCTGCGGTTTTCATAACAGACACCGGTGCATTTAACGCTGCAGCCAGAATGCTCTGTCCAACGCCTTTGGTCTTAAACAGACCGCCGTGTCCGGTAATACGGTCTACAGCCACTTTTTCCTCTTTCATCAGGATATCATTGCCGACCTTCAGTGCGCCAAGAGAGGTACACAGATGGGTACGCATAAAGTTTGCCAGATTAAATCTGGTGTTCGGAGTACGGACAAACATCGGACGTCCTTCCTCAAAGCCGGTAATATGCTCACCTGAGAAGTAGTTATATGCCAAAAGTCCTCCGCAGTCTTTGTCACCTTCCAGTGCTTTATTATAAAGAGTACCGAACAGCTTGTTCATATCTACTTCCATTCCAAAGCTCTCAGCAAACTCTTTGAAAATATTCACCCATGCATTCAAGTCAGAAGTACAGTTATTGCAATGAGCCATCGCTACAAGATCTCCGCTTGGAGTAGTTACCATATCAATCTCATCATAATATTTCTGCAGTTCTTTCTCCAGTACGATCATAGAGAACACAGAGGTTCCTGCAGATACGTTACCGGTACGCTGTTTCACACTGTTGGTCGCAACCATACCAGTTCCAGCATCACCTTCCGGCGGACATAATGGACATCCGGCCTGTAAAGTTCCAGTCGGGTCTAACAGCTTCGCTCCTTCTGCAGTCAATACACCGGCAGCATCACCAGCAACCAGCACCTTCGGAAGCAGGTCTGCTACTTTCCAGGAATATCCCTTTGGTGCTACCAGTTCATCAAACTTCTGAATCATGGAAGTATAGTAATTCTTTGTAGACGGATCAATCGGGAACATACCGGATGCACTTCCTACACCAAGAACCTTCTCTCCCGTCAGCTGCCAGTGAATATATCCATCCAGCGTTGTAAAGAAATCTACGTTCGGAACATGTTCCTCTCCATTTAAGATTGCCTGATACAGATGTGCAATACTCCATCTCTGCGGAATATGGAACTGGAATGCCTCTGTCAGAGCTTCTGAAGCCTCCTGTGTAATGGTATTTCTCCATGTACGGAACGGCACCAGAAGTTTACCTTCTTTATCAAATGCCAGATAACCATGCATCATAGCACTAAAGCCAATACCAGCCAGCTTTTCAATCACTGCGCCATACTGCTGCTGTACATCCTCTGTCAGTTTTTTATAGCAATCCTGTAATCCCGTCCAGATGTCCTCTAATGTATATGTCCAGACTCCATTTTCCAGACGGTTCTCCCAATCATGCGCCCCAGATGCAATCGGTGCATTGTTCTCGTCTACCAGCACCGCTTTAATTCTGGTCGAACCAAACTCAATACCAAGAATCGCTTTTCCTGCAGCAATCGTGTTCTTTACATCACTCATGAATATTTCCTCCTAACCTCGAACCCAAATGATAATTTTATTATACCGTAGAGAAAAGGGGATTTCAAAACAAATTTAGAACAATCCAACAGCTCGAGCATTTTTTTCTGACAAAAAATACATCTTGAACAAACACTGTCCAAGATGTATGGTTCTTTCCGTATTATATCATTGCAAGAAACTGTTCTGCCACAAATACTGCTGCACAGGCAAATGCCGCCACGGTCACCAGACTCTTATTATAAAACGCAAGGATGACCGCTGTAATCACACCTGCCAGGGCACTTAATACACTTTCCGTTGCATAAAGAATCGCCGGAAATGTCATCGCTGTCAGACAGGTATATGGTACATAATACAAAAAAGATTTAAGATATCGGTTCTCGATCTTTCCACGTACAAGTGTAAGAGGAATCATTCGAATCAGATAGGTCACCAGGACCATCACGAAAATATACAAATATACCATGCCTTACACCTCCTTTTCTTCCTGAACCGGGAAAAAAGCAGCTCCGATCACAGATGCCGCCACCGTACAGATGATAATCGCCATTCCAGATGAAACACCGGAAAACACTGGTACATAATAGAGGAGACAGCTCATCAACACAGCCAAAACAACTACAAACAGCACCGGTCTTGCTGTCTTCGCCGCCGGAATCACAATAGCAATAAACATTCCATACAATGCCACACTCAGCGCACTGTTCACCGCCGCCGGCAGAACACTTCCTGCTGCTGCACCCACGACAGTTCCCGCTGTCCAGCCAAAAATCGGCAGAATCTGAAGACCAACCATATAGGAAAATGTCAAACTTTTCTGTCTTCCCATTGCTACTGCAAAGATCTCATCCGTATTGGCAAATGCAATCACCAGTCTCTGCCAGAATGTCACTTCTGACGAAAGCTTTTGTGACAAAGAAAGACTCATCAGTGCATACCGAAGGTTAATAATGAACTGAGTCATCGCCATCTCCAGAAGCGTTCCTCCTGCAATGATGATCTGCAGACCTGCAAACTGTCCCGCGCTTGTCATATTGGTAAGACTCGTCAATCCTGCCTGAAAGATTGACAATCCTCCCGCAAGTGCCAGGATTCCAAAACTAAAGCTTACCGAAAAATATCCCAGGGCAATCGGAATGCCATCCTTCAGGCCCTGTCTGAATTCTTGTTTCATCTTAATGTCATCTCTTTTTCTATCTACATATTTCTATTATCTTAGATTCTTCGAAGAATCATCGAACAAACTGGCGGTACTTTCATACACAGTTCTCCCTGTTTCACTTCGTAAAGCTTTTCCTCTGTACTGAAACCATTTTCCAATGTCAAAAGCAGCCGCTCCATCACAGCATCCATCGGAATACCTGTTTCCCATACCTGAATCGTAACTTCACGTTCTTCTGCTGCATTATTTACCACAATGATCATCTGCTCTTCTTCGCTAAAACGTCCATAGCTTAAAAATTGATGATCCAGCGTCAAAAATTTTGTAGAACCATGTGTCAGTACCGGATTTTCCTTACGAATACTGATTGCCTCTTTATGGAAAGACAGAAGCTCCTGATCTTCCTCTCCCCACGGGTAAGTTCTGCGGTTGTCAGGATCCGTAAAACCGCATACTCCAGCCTCATCTCCATAATAGATGGTCGGTGCACCCACCCAGGTCATCTGTATTACCACGGCTTCCCGCATAATTCCTTTATTGATACCTTCTGATGCCGCATCCGAGCCATGCGTATGAAGTCTTCCCACTCTGCAGTTTGTTCTTGTCAAAAACCGCGAGTGATCATGGTTGGATAACTCATTCATCGCTGTCTGTAAAGACGGCGCATAAAAATTTGCCATATGATACGTCATCGCACTTTTAAATGCTTCTGCATTTCCATGCATATCCGAACGATACTGGTCACTGTGTTTCTCAAGTCCCGTCAAAAACCAGGTCACAGGTTCCATAAACGCATCATAATTCATTAAAGTATCCCACTCATCTCCCTGCAGCCAACTATTGGCATTCCCATAGTGCTCTGCAAGAATCAGCGCATCCGGATTCGTTTCTTTTACCGCTTTACGAAAATCTTTCCAGAAGCTATGGTTGTACTCCTCCGAAAATCCCAGATCTGCCGCCACGTCCAGTCTCCATCCATCTACATTATAAGGTGGTTTTAACCATTTCCGTGCAACATTTAAAATATATTCTTTTAGCTGCGGAGACTGCTCGTAATTCAGTTTTGGCAGTGTATCATGTCCCCACCAGCCATCATAAAACGGATTATACGGCCACTCATGTTCATTATTAAACTGAAAGAAATACCGATATGGACTGTCTTCTGATATAAAGGCACCCTTTTCATAATCTTCTGAACCTTCATACAGTCTTTCTCGATCCAGCCATTTATTAAAGGAACCGCAATGATTAAAGACTCCATCCAGTATAATGCGCATTCCGCGGCGGTGTACCTCCTCCACAAAACGGGCCAAAAAAGCATTGCTCGCTTCCAGATTCTTTTTATTGACCACTCGCTGAATATATTTGCTGGCATGTGTATTATCATCATCCTGTTCAGGAAGACATTCTCCGCCATCCTCCACAATCACACCATAATGAGGATCAATATAATCATAATCCTGACTGTCATATTTATGATTGGATGGGGACACAAAGATTGGATTCAGATACAGGACTTCTACTCCCAAATCCTGCAGATAATCCAGTTTATTCCAGATACCTTGTATATCTCCTCCATAAAAAGAATGTACATCCATCTCATCCGGGCATTTATTCCAGTCTGTAATCCTGCGTACACCTCTGTTAATATAAAAATATTCTCGTTCCTCTACATCATTGGTCGGGTCCCCATTACAGAAACGATCTGTAAAGATCTGATACATGATCGCACCCTTTGCCCAATCCGGGGTATGAAAGCCCGGCACAATCCCAAAAGAGGTGTACTGCTGCAGATTTTCCGATACCCCCTGCGTATTATAAAAACATCTCTCGGTTCCTGCATAAATCTCAAAATAATAATGGACTGTCCCATCCAAAAGAGGCTGTGTTGTATATGTATAATAGTCAAAATCCCCTTTTGTATAGGATTTTTCCATCTCAATCTTTTCTTTTCCGCTGATATAAAATACTTGATCTGCATTATCTTTGGCTGTACGAAATTTAACAGTCACCCTGTCGCCGATCTCCGGTTCAAAAGGTGTCCGATAATTGGCACTTTCATCACTGAAAAGTGCTGCTTTATTTAACATACTCATTTTCGTCCCCTCCACAATTTCCATATATTATCATATACGATTCGTTCTATTTGAACAAGCTTTATTATCAAAACCCTAAAAAAGGACAGTAAAAAAGACAGCGGGGGTCGTTGCTGTCTTTTTTAGGAGAAGGTATTTCTTATTTCTTATGGGGTGTAGCAAAAACTATATAATGTATTGGGGGTTTTTACGAGAATTATAGTATCACATCTCCCTGCCAAAGTGTGCACAAACTTTACAAAAATGAAATTTGTTTTTTGTTAATCCTGCACAAACAAAGCTTCAAATTCTTCTCTGGTAATCTTTTCTTTTTCCAGAAGAAGTTCTGCACACGCATCCAGAACACCTTTGTGTTCCAGAATCAGCTCTTTTGCACGGGCATAACACTCATCTACAATCCGCTTCACTTCCTGATCGATCTCACCAGCAACCTGCTCTCCATAGCTTCTGGACTGTGCGAGATCACGTCCAATAAATACTTCCTCGCCATCATTACCGTAATGAATGAGACCAAGGCGGTCAGACATACCATATTTTGTCACCATTGCTCTTGCTATACTGGTTGCCTGCTTGATATCCTGAGATGCTCCTGTTGTAATATCATCAAAGATCAGTTCTTCTGCCACACGACCGCCCAGATCTACAATGATATCCTGAAGCATCTTACCTTTTGTATTGAACATCTCATCCCGTTCCGGAAGCGGCATCGTATAACCTGCTGCCCCTATACCGGTCGGAATGATGGATACCGTATACACCGGTCCCACATCCGGAAGCACATGAAACAGAATCGCATGACCAGCTTCATGGTATGCAGTAATTCTCTTTTCTTTTTCAGAGATCACACGACTCTTTTTCTCTGCACCAATTCCGACCTTGATAAATGCTTTGCGGATATCCTCCTGTACCATATAAGCACGCTTTTCTTTTGCTGCCTGGATCGCCGCCTCATTCATCAGATTCTCCAGATCCGCACCGGTAAATCCAGCTGTTGTCTGTGCGATCTGACGCAGATCTACATCATCGCCCAACGGCTTGTTCTTTGCATGAACTTTCAGAATCTCTTCACGACCCTTCACATCCGGTCTGCCTACACCGATCTTTCGATCGAAACGTCCCGGACGCATAATTGCCGGATCCAGAATATCCACACGGTTCGTTGCAGCCATGACAATGATTCCTGCATTAACTCCAAAACCATCCATCTCTACAAGAAGCTGGTTCAAAGTCTGCTCTCTCTCATCATGTCCGCCGCCCATACCGGTTCCTCGACGTCTTGCCACTGCATCGATCTCATCAATAAATACGATACAAGGTGCATTCCTTTTTGCTGTGCTGAATAAATCTCTCACACGGGAAGCTCCCACACCGACAAACATCTCTACAAAGTCAGAACCGGAGATACTGAAAAACGGAACGCCTGCCTCTCCTGCCACTGCTTTTGCAATCAGGGTCTTACCAGTTCCTGGAGGTCCTACAAGAAGAACACCTTTCGGAATCCTTGCACCAACCTTTGTATAACGTGTCGGATTACGAAGGAAATCTACAATCTCTTCCAGTTCTCCTTTTTCTTCCTCTAAACCAGCTACATCTTTAAATCCAGTCTGTGACTCTCCTCCTGCAGTCATCTGCGCACGGCTTTTTCCAAAATCCATCATTTTGGCATTGCTGCCTCCGCCTCCGCGTCCCATCGTCATGACAAGGAAGAAAAACATCATTCCGCATAAAATCAGTGAAATGCCATACGTCTCAAAAAATCCAGGCTCCGGAATGCGGGCAATATCATACCGAACGGCGGCTTCGCCTAACATCTTCGCCGCTTCAGCCGTATCCAGCACATTCGTGACGCCTACCGTTCCATCCTTTAAGCTATACTGTACCGTACCTGTCGGAGTCTCTTCGTTTGGCTGAATGATTGCCTCAACAACCTCATGATCACTCACCATCATCCGAAATTCCTGCCAGGAATACGTTGGCTGATTCTGCAGTTTCCCTTCAAAAAATACCAGCACAAGGCACACAACTGCCAGAAAAACTAAATATGTGCTGACACCTTTCCACCGTTTGTTCAAATTATCTTATCCTCCTGTTAATCAAATTCCACCACTCCAATACATGGAAGGTTCCGATACTGCTGGTCATAATCCAGACCATATCCAACAACAAATTTATCCTCGATCTGGAATCCTACATACTCTACATCTACATCCACAACTCTTCTGTCCGGTTTGTCCAGAAGTGTACAAAGCTTCAGACTTGCCGGACGTCTCTGTGCAAGCAGATCCTTCAAATGATTAAGTGTACGTCCAGAATCAATAATATCTTCAATAATAATAACTTCCCGATCTGTGATCGGCTCATCCAGATCCTTTGCAAGTTTCACCACACCACTGGATTTGGTAGCTGCACCATAACTGGAACACTGCATAAAATCCATAGTAACCGGAACTGTTATTCTTTTTGCCAGTTCACAGGTAAAATATACACTGCCTTTTAAGATACAGATCAGATGCACACTTTTTCCTGCATAATCACGACTGATCTGTTCTCCCATTTCTCTGATTCTCGCATCTACGACCTCCTCAGATAACATGACTTCCACATGATGTTTCTCCATCTCTCGTCCCTCCATCTTCTATCTTCTGCACTATCAGAATACGCTTCGTCTCATCTGTCACTTTATATCGTTCACTGATCCGCATTCCTGTCACCCAGATAATATGTTGTTCATCTGCCAGCAAAATACAACGATCCCTTTCTTCTCTTGGAATCTTACAGTCGATCAGGTAATCTTTCAATTTCTTATGCGATCCTCCTGTAATCTCCAGATAATCGCCCGGCTGTCTGGTTCGCAGAACAATATTAGTTTTTATTTTATCATAATCAAACCACTTCGTATAGCAATTTAACGGAATTTTCTCTGTTCCTGTACGGTTTTTCAAAGTAAAACGAAAATACTGCCCCATATATTGATATTCCCCATCGGGTTCACAATATACCGGTTTTCCGGTGTTTTCTATTCCATATCCCTTTTTTATTAAAAGTTTCCCATATCCAAGAACAGCAAAACAATTCCCCGGAAGCGTCACCCGGCTGCCCCTTTTCCCTTCGGCCAGACGGCATACCTGTTCCAGGTGAACCGTCTCCAGATTTTTTCTTCCTCCATTTACTCTTCCAAGACATTCCATCACGATCATCTTCTTCATAACCGGATGTATCTGTGCAAAAGCATCCAACAGGATCGCATATCCATCTCCTTCTTTACAGATACACACATCCCATAAGCGCGCAGCTTCCTGTTCCAGATAATCCTCTATCTCCAAAAGCTGTACTGCAGTGGATGACATACGGGATATACTTCCTGAGCGAATCTGCTCGATTGGAGCCAGTACCTGATGACGAATCTGATTCCGGGTATATTCCAGTTCCTGATTCGTACTGTCTTCTACCCATGAAATCTTTTCTCCGACAAGCCAGTTTATAATCTCCTGCCTTTCCACACACAGGAACGGCCGTATATACGGCAGTCTTACTGGCTCCATTCCACGAAGACCTTTTATCCCCGTTCCTCTCATCAGATGAAACAGCATCGTCTCTGCCTGGTCGTTCTGATGATGCGCCAATGCCACACGATCTGCAAATCCATCCTCTAACGCCTGTCCAAATGCCTCATATCGCACATTTCGTCCGGCTTCCTCTGTACTGATGCCCTCTTTCCCGGCAATCTCAGGCACATTTACTCGGACTATTCGAAGCGGAATCTTCCGTTCCCGACAAAACGCCTCGCAGAACTCCTGATCACGCTCTGCTTCCATTCCGCGTATTCCATGATTGACATGCAGAGCACAGACACCTGCGTCATGCTCTTTCGCATACTCCCAGAGAATCTGTAAAAGTGCCGTTGAATCTGCACCTCCGGAAAATCCAACCAGAATCTGCATTCCTGGCTCCACCATATTCCATTGTCTTATATAAGCTTCTACTTTTTTCTGCATGTATTTTCTCCCGTTATCTTTCTATAATATAAAGAATTCCTTTCCAAAATGCAACGGGTTTTGCCTATCGTTTCCATATTCCGACCACCAAAGCGGTCATATCATCGGTCGCATCTCCATAGATCTGTACCTGTTCCACCAGACGCTGCGCCATCTCTGAAGGTGTTCCCTGCGGAAGATTCCAGATCAGACTTTTTAAGATTTCCTCCTCTTCGCCATCCGGCAATGCATTCAGCACACCATCCGTCACCATAAACAGAAGATTCCCATCATACATACGGATTCGATAAGGTTCCAGTACCAACTGACTGCTTGTCCCCGCCGGAAGTCCTGTCCCATGAATCATCTCTACACCTGTTTCTTTTTTTAGAAAACTGGCCGCTGCTCCAACCTTTAAAAATTCACAAACTCCCGTATACAAATCAATGGATGCCACATCCACGGTAGAAAACACCGGTGTATCCGGCTGCAGTACAATGGAAGAATTGATCATTCGAACAGCCGTCTCTTTGGAAAACCCGGTTTCCAGAAACTGTTCCAACAGATCCAGTACCAGTTCACTCTGTGTACACGCCTGCAGACCTGAACCCATCCCATCAGAAAGTCCAGCATAAAATCTTCCATCCGGAAGCCAGAATACCGAAAAATTATCCCCAGATACCGGTTCTTTTTCCCGTGTCACTTTTTTAACTCCATACAGCACATTATAAGCGGTTCCCTCCACAAAAAGAATCGTCACCTGATCCTGACTGACAAATGACCGGCTGTCTCTGGCTGCCATCATCTCACATTCCAAAACCTCTGATACTATAGCCGCAATTTTTTTTACCGGAACACAGACCTTTCTTTTCGTGTTCATTGTAATATAGATTTGACATTTTTTCCCCTGCGGCGCATAGAAAAACACTTTTTGAACCTGTATTCCCAACAATTTAAGACGTGTCCCAATCTCCTGCTCCAGACTTTTGTCCTCTCTGGTGCTGTAGATCCGTTCCATCGTACCTACCAGAATCTGACTCATCTCCCGAAGCTGTCCTGCTGCTGCCAGACGACTTTCCGTCAGACGATTCTGCATGATCCGATCTCCTCTCGTCTGTCCGTCTGCCAGCTGAGGCACCATACAAAAGCTTCTGGAGAGCTGCGAAAAGCTTTCCTGATAATCTTCCATCCATTGTCGTATAGGATGAAGAATTTCTGTCGGATTTGTTTTTTTCTGTCTGGCAGAAAAAAACTCCCATAAATATCCAACCAACACAATTGCTGAGAAAAAAGAGGCCCCTTTCATTACACTTGCAACCATTTCCCACATCTCTTTCCCCAATATGTATTCCACCGTCAGTTCCATCACTGCAAGACTGACTCCCACACCTCCTCCAAAGATCCATTTATCTCTTCCGTCTCCCCGTTTACCGAATAAAATCAGCAAACATCCTCCTAGTGCCATTGATAACAGGTACTTTGTCCATTCCATCATTCTGTCCCTCCTTATTTTTGTACCGGCATTATAGAGCAGATCACACTGTTATCTTTGTCATTTGGAAGTGGCTAGAAAAAAAAGATTTTCGACAGAAAAAAAGGATGAACCCTAAAGTCCATCCCCTTCATTATTTATTGCTTGCTTTAAATATAATCTCATCTTCATACACCAGACCCAGCTTATCTTTGGCTACTTCTTCCACATATTTCTTGGTCTGTGTATAAGCTTCAAATTCTTCAATCTCGGCTGCACGGGCTTCTTCCTTTGCAATCTCTTCCTGCAATGCCTCTTCCTTTGCCTGATACATCTGATTCTTCTGTTTTAAGTGAATTCCAGCAATCGTTGTCACACTGAATACCGCCAAAACAATCAGCATAATTCCCCAGACAATCAGACGTGCTCTTCTTTGTCCTGCCCTGCGAGTTTTCGCCTTCAATTCTATCAACTTCCTCTCTATGAGAATAGAATAATTATAAACTCTTTCAACTGCTTTTTCAATTTGTTTTTATAAAAGTGTCCTGCTACCTTTAATACTTGTACGATTTTCCTGTACACCATATGAACAGGTTTTAATAACACTCCTGTACAAATTTTCAAAATCCCAGAGATATGTTCCACCAGCCAATTGCTGAATGTCTGATGATAGAAAAGCATTCCGATTCCTACAGCCAGCAATACATATCCCCTTACGGAACCATCATTTTCTCTATATAAGAGCTGAAAGACCAGCAGGGCTGTTACAGCCCAATAGATCAAATCTTCCGCAGCGACTGACCATGTCCCATGAGGCACAACTCTGCGAAAGATACGGAGCAGATCATACAGCATCAAAATCAATACGCCTCTTAATACAGCAAGTCCAAAAAACTGCAGTTCCCATATAATTCCCGGACTCATCATCTTATCGGAACAGTCGATTCAATAACGACTCTCCGCCTTTCTTAAAATCAGAAATTTCGGAATATTGAATGCTGTCGATCCGTCCTTCCAGATCAATCTCTCCTTTTTCCAATGAAAGTCGGTTCACATGCAGATCTGCTCCCTTAATCTGCAGCATCCCCATCTCCGTCTCCAAAAGGACTTCCGATATATCAAAAGAGATCACATCCGCTACTCCTGTAATACTGCCCGTCCGTCGGTTCATCATATTGATTTTATGCGCGCCTCTTCCAAGCGGATGTTCCTCCACGGTTCCCATCTTAACCATAAAAAAGACCTCCTATATATTCTTTTAAAATATATTAGGGGGTCCTTCGATTTATGCTTACAAGTATTTATAAAGCTCTTTCGCTTCATCCTTCTTGACGGTCTCCTGCACATCCAGTACTTCTACTTTCACGGCTCTCGTACCAAACTGAATCTCTATCACATCTCCGGTCTTCACATTCAGAGATGCCTTTGCCGTTTTTCCATTTACCAACACACGACCTGCATCACAGGCTTCATTCGCAACAGTACGTCTCTTGATCAAACGGGAAACCTTCAAAAACTTATCTAATCTCATGCTGTATCTTAGTTCATAGCATCTTTCAGTGCTTTACCGGCTTTAAACTTTGGTGCTCTGGAAGCTGCGATCGGCATCGGCTCACCAGTATGCGGGTTTCTTCCCTCTCTTGCAGCTCTCTCAGATACTTCAAAAGTACCAAAACCTACGATCTGAACTTTCTCACCTTTCTTTAACTCTTCTGTAACAACATCAACAAATGCTTTTAACGCTTTTTCTGCATCTTTTTTGGTCATATCAGCATTCTCTGCAACTGCTGCAATCAATTCTGTTTTATTCATGATATTTCCTCCTCAAAACTTTCGCCACTCCGTCTTCGAAAGTGTGCATCCATAGTTATATCGTTTTTCCTATGGTTTGTCAAGCTGTATTCCTTCGTTTTCCTTTGATTTTCGGCGTTTTTTTGCCTCTTTCTCTGCCTGCTTGATTTCTTCCCAACGTGCCCTGTTCTGTTCTGGAGACCCATACTCTTCGTTGCCAAACACATGAGGATGACGGCGTACCATTTTTTCTGCCAAACCATTCACCACATCCTCCATTGTAAAACGACCTTCCTCACTGGCAATCTGGGCATGAAGCAGCACCTGTAAAAGCACATCGCCCAGTTCTTCACACAGATTTTCATCATCTTTTTCCTGAATCGCCTGAATGACTTCCTCACATTCATCACGAAGACATTTTACCAGACTTTCATGTGTCTGAGCCTTGTCCCAGGGACAGCCGTGTTCACCCCGAAGTTCTCCTATAATCCCCAATAATTCTGTATAATTGTACATTTCTATACTCCTCCAAATACAAAAGGGAACGCCTGTGCATCCCCCCTGTCCGCTCACTTCTATCATCTGCTTTTATTGTACAATAATTCATCGGAAAATAAAATTCTTTTTTCTCTCTGGGATAAAAATTTTTCCAGCTTTTCCATATGATTGCCCGGTATCCAGGCTTTGTTTGTATTATAATAGTAATTGGCAAGCTTCCAGAACTTCTCCGGATATCGGATGCGAAGTCCCAGATATTCCTTTTCCGCTTTGGACAATGGTCGTAGTTCCTCATATGCCTGTAAAATTTTCTTTCCAAGACGCTGATCATAATTTTGCTTTTCAAGAATCTTTCTCAGGAATAAATACAGATCATTTACCTGCACATCCAAAGCAAACTTTTCAAAATTGATCACTGCCATCTTCCCATTGATCACAAAAATATTATGATGGATATACTCTCCATGACAAAAATGACCTTCCAGCAAAGCCTGCTCCCGAAGCTTTTCA
Source organism: Lachnospiraceae bacterium (assembly GCA_017558865.1). GTDB lineage: Bacteria > Bacillota > Clostridia > Lachnospirales > Lachnospiraceae > Hominiventricola. The sequence goes on along the minus strand of JAFYTM010000109.1, from coordinate 3,439 downwards.
TAAGAAGAATTCCGAAGTTCTACTTCGATCTCCTGCGCTTCTTTCAAAATCTCAGGGAAACAGTTCAGGTATGCCGATTCAAACTCATTTTTTCGATTTTTTTTACGGATAAAAGTATAGATTTTACGAAGCTCCCGGTTATGCCGCATCATCTCATCCACTGCATGCGGAGCTGCCAGCCTCTGACGATCTTCCTCGTCAATCTTACAGCAGCCTCTCATATCCTTATGAATACCTGCCAGCAGAGATGCCGCTTTCAGAATCTCGCTTTCACTCCTCGTATCACATTCTCTTCCATCCAGGGACTCCTTTACAACAAATTTGTAATATTCCCGATACACCGTCGCCAGTCGTCCTTCCTGGTCCGGCTCCATACGGTCTACCAGATACCCTCTGTCTTTCAGATGCTTCAAGAGTTCCTGTTCCTTCTCCAGCTTGTATGTACTGCCTGAAAATTCCCGTATCATCAGCCTGCCCACACTTGTATCCAGAAGGAATGCACCTCTGGTGCGCCAGCTTGCTTTTACATCAAACGGGTACTGTTCCAATACCTGCAAATCTCTCTCGTTCATAGAATCCCCCCACACCTCGGTCATTTCATACCTTTCATATTATGTAGGGAAACAAAAAAATAGCACCTACCTGATGCTATTTTTGATAAAACTCAATGGCTTTTCCAAGAAGCCATTCTTTTTCATTTTGCTCCGGTTCTTCAAGTACCATCTCCAGAAGATGATTCAGGATTTCTCCAAGCTTTGGACCTGCCGGAATACCAGCCTGCATAAGATCCCGACCAGTCACTGCAAGCTGTTTTAAAGTAAAACAGTTTTTTTCTTCCAGAATCTTCTCGTACAACCGTTTCACTTCCAGCAAAGCTTCCAGCTTCTCCTGATGTGTATCCGGATTTTGTGCCAGAATATCTGCGCGCTGTACTTCCAGGTACATAGGGAACAGCTCTTCCCCAATCTTATTCGCTGCACGACGCACCCCTGCCGCAGTCAGGGACGGATGATAATCATGATAATAAACAAGAATCTTTACCTTGCGGATCGTCTCATTATCAAATTTTAACCGTCGCAGAATCATTCCCGCCAGTTCTTCACTGCGTACCTGATGTCCATGAAAATGGTCAATTCCATTCTCATCGGTCGTTTTTACAGAAGGCTTTCCAAAATCATGCAGAAGCATGGTCAGACGGAGAATCTTATCCGCTTCGATCTGACCGATGGCATGAACGGTATGCTCTCCAACCGAATAGATATGGTGTGGATTGTTCTGCTCACATTGCATACAGACATCAAATTCCGGCAGAAAGATATGGGTCATACCCGTCTCCCAGACATCCAGAAACTTCTCTGGGTGATTAGAAAGCAGAAGCTTTGTCAGCTCTACCTGAATACGTTCCGCACTTACTTTCTGAAGATTGCCGCACAGCTTCTGAATAGCTGCCCGGGTAGATTCTTCCAGTTCAAAATCAAGCTGTGCACTGAAACGCACTGCCCGAAACATTCGAAGCGCATCCTCTGTAAAACGTTCCTCCGCATTACCCACACACCGAATGACTCCTCTTTGCAGATCTTTAATACCATCAAAAGCATCCACCAGTCCCTGTTCCTCATTATATGCCATGGCATTGATCGTAAAATCCCTTCGTTTCAGATCTTCGATCAGGCTTTTGGTAAACTGTACTTCCTTCGGATGACGGCAGTCTTCATATTCTCCATCCACCCGATAAGTGGTCACTTCAAATCCATCCTTCCCAAGCATGACTGTGACCGTTCCATGCTGCAATCCCGTATCAATCGTACGTGAAAAAAGCGCCTTCACTTCATAGGGAGACGCCGATGTGGTAATATCCCAATCCGCCGGTTCTCTTCCAAGAATCGCATCACGGACACACCCTCCCACGGCATAGGCTTCATGCCCTGCCGTGGTGAGTGTCTGGATAATCATATTTACTTTTTCAGGAATCTGAATCTGAATCATAACCGAATATGTCTTCTTAATATGCTTTTCCCCAGTAAACCAGTTTCTTCGCAGGTCTTCCGCAGCATACACATTTATCGGACAGCTCTCGCTGCTCAAATGGCATACAGCGGCTGGTTGCGGTGGTATCCTCTTTGATCTTGTCTTCACAAGCCTGATCACCGCACCACATTGCTCTTACAAAACCTGGTTTGTTGTTAACAGTTTCTACAAATTCTTCATAGCTCGTCACATCATAGGTATGAGCTTCTCTGTGCGCACGCGCACGCTCCAGCATATCATTCTGCATGGTTTCCAGAACTTCTGCCAGTTTTGTCTCCAGCTCATCCAGAGATACAACGATCTTCTCTCTTGTATCACGGCGAACGATCACTGCCTGATTTGCCTCGATATCCTTTGGTCCGATCTCAATACGGGTCGGAATACCTTTGATCTCCTGCTCCGCGAACTTCCAGCCCGGGCTCTTGTCCGTATCATCTACTTTTACTTTGAATCCGGCTGCCAGACGGTCTCTCAGCTCATATGCCTTGTCCAGAACTCCTTCCTTATGCTGTGCAATCGGAACGATCATGGTCTGAACCGGCGCAATTCTCGGCGGCAGAACCAGACCGGAATCATCACCATGAACCATGATGATCGCACCGATCAGTCGGGTGGTCATACCCCAGGAGGTCTGATGTACTGGTTTTAACTGATTGTCTTTATCAGTATATAAAATCTCAAATGCTTTTGCAAATCCATCGCCAAAGTTATGGCTGGTACCAGACTGCAGTGCCTTACCATCATGCATCAAAGCCTCGATCGTATAAGTCGCTTCTGCACCTGCAAATTTTTCTTTCTCGGTCTTCTGTCCTTTCACAACCGGAATTGCCAGAACGTTCTCAAGGAAATCTGCATATACATTCAGCATCAGAACAGTTCTCTCCTCTGCTTCCTCTGCAGTCGCATGAGCGGTATGTCCTTCCTGCCACAGGAACTCTCTGGAACGAAGGAACGGTCTGGTCGTCTTCTCCCAACGTACAACGGAACACCACTGGTTATATACCTTTGGCAGATCACGATAGGAATGAATCTCATTTGCATAAAAATCACAGAACAGTGTCTCAGAAGTCGGACGTACGCACATACGCTCCTGTAATGGCTCCAGTCCGCCGTGAGTCACCCATGCAACCTCCGGTGCAAAGCCTTCTACATGATCCTTTTCTTTCTGAAGCAGGCTCTCCGGAATGAACATTGGAAGATATACATTCTGTACACCAGTCTCCTTAAATCTGCGGTCCAGCTCACTCTGAATATTTTCCCAGATCGCATATCCTGCCGGCTTGATTACCATGCAGCCCTTAACACTTGTATAATCACACAGTTCTGCTTTCTTTACCACATCGGTATACCACTGTGCAAAATCCACATCCATGGAAGTAATGCCCTCAACGAGCTTTTTGTCTTTTGCCAT
>JAFYTM010000108.1 GCA_017558865.1 Lachnospiraceae bacterium | reverse complement strand
TTCCGTTGCCGGATAGATACCGCCCTCTCCCTGAACAGTTTCCATAATAATTCCACAGGTTTTATCTGTAATCTGTGCTTTCACACTTTCCAGGTCATTATAATCAGCAAATCTCACACCGCCGATCAATGGCTCAAACGGTTCACGATAATGAGCATTGCCGGTAACAGACAACGCTCCCATACTCCTTCCATGGAAAGAATGATTCATCGCAATGATCTCCGCTCTTCCCTCTCCATACTTTGTATAGGAATATCTTCTGGCAGCTTTCAGTGCACCCTCGATCGCCTCAGTTCCACTGTTGGTAAAGAACACTTTTTCCATACCGCTGGCCTTGATCACTTTTTGTGCTGCCTCCATCATAGGTACTGAATAATACAGATTGGAAATATGCGTCAGCTTATCAATCTGATCTTTCAAAGCCTGCGTATACTCTCTGTTATTGTATCCTAAAGACTGTACCGCAATGCCTGATGCAAAATCCAGATATTCTTTTCCATCGATATCATACAGGTGTACGCCTTCTCCCTTGTCCAGAACAATTTGATAACGATTATACGTATGTAAAATCGCCTCTTCCGCTTTCTCAATATATGGATTACTCATGATAAAATTTCTCCTCTTCATCTCCCAGAATCGCGGTACCAATACCCTTGTTGGAGAAGATCTCCATCAGGATACTGTGTCTGATACGACCATCTAAAATATGGACTCTTGATACACCGGATTCAATCGCATCAATACAATTGGAAAGCTTTGGAAGCATTCCTCCACCAATCATACCGCTCTCAATCAATTCCTTTGCTTCTTTGACCGCAATCTCCGAGATCAGGGAGTCTTTATCATTGAAATCTTTGTACAGACCTTCAATATCTGTCAAAAATGCCAGCTTTTCTGCTTTGACTGCCTTTGCAATCGCACAGGCCGCATCATCCGCATTGATATTATAGGTATTGAAATCATCATCCAGACCAACCGGACATATAATCGGAAGAAAATCTTTTTCCAGAAGGTCATACAGAATCTTCGGATTCACCTCTGTAATCTCACCAACGAATCCGATATCCTGACCATCGGAATATTTTTTCTCCACCTTCAAAAGACCGCCGTCCTTACCGCTGATACCTGCTGCTCTTACACCCAACTGCTGTACCATCGTTACCAGACTTTTATTCACGCGGTTTAATACCATCTCTGCGATCTCCATGGTATCTGTATCCGTCACACGAAGACCATTGATAAACTTTGGCTCCATGCCTACCTTGCTGACCCACTTGCTGATCTCCTTGCCGCCTCCATGAACAATAATCGGTTTAAAACCTACCAATTTCAGCAGTGTCACATCTCTGATCACACTCTCTTTCAGCTCATCATCCACCATGGCACTTCCGCCGTATTTGACTACAATAATTTTTCGATTAAATCTCTGAATATAAGGAAGAGCTTCTACCAGAACGGCCGCCTTTTCCAGATATTTCTCCATATCCTTTGTCATGCTATCACCTCTTTAGCTTCTGTAATCCGCGTTAATATCTACATACTTATGGGTCAGATCACAGCCCCATGCCGTAGCTGTTGCATCTCCCATTTTCACATCCGCAATCGCTGTCACATAGTTTTCTGACAGAATTCTCGTTGCCATCTCTTCACTGTATCCGGTCGATACACCATTCTCAATGATCTTCAATGTGCCCGCTGCACTTTCAAAATACAGATCAACCTTTTCCGGATCAAACTGTGCACCGGAATAACCCATCGCACAGAGAATACGTCCCCAGTTTGCATCATGTCCATAGATTGCGGCTTTCGTCAGACTGGAAGTAATAACGGATTTGCTTAAAGTCACTGCCTGCTCTTTACTTTCAGCACCTATAATCTTCACCTCAAACAGACAGGTAGCTCCCTCTCCATCCCCGGCAATCTTCTTTGCCAGTTCTTTATTGACATAATTCAAAGCTTTCTTAAACTTCGCATAATTCTCATCCTCTTTATCAATGACCGGATTTTCTGCCAGACCATTTGCCAGCAAAAGCACCGTATCATTCGTAGAGGTGTCACCATCTACGGATACCATATTGTAGGTATCCTGTACATCCTCAGAAAGTGCTTTCTGAAGCATTTCTTTTGTGATCGCTGCATCAGTTGTCACAAAACCAAGCATGGTACACATATTCGGATGAATCATACCGGAGCCTTTGCACATACCGCCAATCGTTACGGTTTTATCTCCGATCTCCACCTGTACACCCACATATTTCGGCTGTGTATCCGTTGTCATAATCGCCTGCGCGGCTTCCAGACCAGCCTCCTGACTGTCTGATTTTGCTACTGCCAGCATGGACACTCCATTTACAATACGATCAATCGGAAGCTGCATACCAATCACACCCGTAGATGCCACCAGAACAGCATCTTCCTGGATATTCAGGACCTTTGCCGCCGCTTCGGCAGTCTGTTTACAGTAATCATAGCCTTCCGTACCTGTACATGCATTGGCGATACCTGAATTGATCACCACAGCCTGCGCAGCCGGTGCATGATATACAATCTGCTGATCCCATTTAACAGGAGCTGCTTTCACCACATTCGTTGTAAAAGTTCCTGCTGCCACACACGGAACCGTACTGTACACCAGAGCCATATCTGTCCGGTTTTTATATTTAATCTCTGCTGCCACAGAAGCAGCCTCAAATCCTTTTGGTGCTGTCACACCGCCGGTAATGATCTTCATCTTTAATCCTCCTCTATGAACGCTGTAATATTCGCCTCATTCAGTGTAAAATCGTAATAATTCAAATCTTCTCTCTTTGTCCAGCCAATCTTGTTCCAGAACGCATTGCCAATGTCGTTTTTCGTAAATGCAATCAGGCTGACCTTGTTGATCTGCTCTGCTTTCAACG
>JAFYTM010000107.1 GCA_017558865.1 Lachnospiraceae bacterium | reverse complement strand
TTACAAGAGGGGATTTTTTTTGTCCCCCATCCAGAGTACACTCTTGAAATGTATCTGGATGAGGATATGGGATAACTACAGACAAATCTGAGAAGAAGGCGTAAGAGGCAGATGTACCTGGAATTCCGTACCTTTGCCAACGGTGGATTTCAGGCGGATAGAACCATGATGTGCGGTAATGATCCGGCGGACGATGGAAAGTCCAAGACCGGTGCCGTTTTCCTTGTGAGTCACAAACGGAAGAAAGACATCTTTCTGCAGCTCCTTGGGGATACCGCAGCCATTGTCTTTGACTGCGATCATCAGTTTCGTATCATGGGTAAAGATTTTCAGATCAATTCGGCCACGTTCCTCGATGGCATCGATGGAATTGATCAGAAGATTTAAAAACGCCTGTTTCAGGCGAAGCGGGTCACCGTAGAATTCAGGGTAAGTATCATCCAGCTTGATGAGTAAGGGGATGTGTTTGTTCAAAAGCTGCGGAAGAAGCGTGTCTTTTAGATCAAAGGCAAACTCTTTTGGATCGATGCGGCAGATATTTAGCTGATCCCCGTTGTTAAAGGATGAAAGATCATCCAACAGCAGATTCAGATATCGAAGATCATTTTTCATCTGTGCCCAGAGTTCAAAGGACTCGACTTCCGGGTGCATTTTTTGAATATTTTGAATGGAACTGTCCATATAAGTCAGAGGATTTCGGATCTCATGTGAAATCTGAGAGATAATCATGTGATAGTCGTTTTGTAATTTTTCTTTTTCATTTTGTGTCAGCATATGATCACCTCCCTCTGATTGAAAATATAACAGAAGTGTCAGATTCTGGCAAATAGATTCCATCGACACTAATCGACACTTATAAAAACGAAAATAATAAAAATTTATGATATAAGAAATAGGAGACGGTAATGAAAGACGGTAATTGTATTTTTTGTAAAATTGCAAATGGAGAGATTCCATCTACAACGCTTTATGAGGATGACGATTTTCGCGTAATTCTGGATCTGGGTCCGGCAGCCCGCGGACATGCACTTCTTCTTCCGAAGGAGCATTATGCCAATCTGTTTGAACTGGATGATGCGGTTGCTGCAAAGGCACTGGTCGTTGCAAAGACAGTAGCAGAGAAGATGAAAAAAGCGCTTGGCGCAGATGGATTTAATCTGGTACAGAACAATGGAGAGGCAGCCGGACAGACCGTATTCCATTTCCATATGCATCTGATTCCCCGTTATGAAAATGATAACGCAGGAATTTCGTGGAAACCAGGCGAAACAACGCCGGAAGATATGGCAGAGATCAAGCGTCTGGTAGAAGCACAGTGAGAGGATAACAGGAAAAGTATTATGAATGAAAAGGATCATCAGTTGGATGAAATCCTTGAGAAATACCGCAAATTGATCATAAATAATGCATATTCGTATGTGAAAGATTATTATACCGCAGAAGATATCTGTCAGGAGACATTTCTTCGATATTTTCGGCGAGAGGAGCCGATTGAAGAACGCAAGATCAAAGCGTGGCTTCTGGAGGTGTCCAGACATCTGGCAATTGACCATATGAGAAAAGGTGGAAAATATAAGACAGATGTGGGAGTTGAGCCGTATATGTTGGAGACAAAAGAGAATGCATATCCCGATCCATGTTCGATTCTGGCGGAGAAGGAACTCAAAGAAATTAAGCTTAGCGTATTGGAACGTCTGAAAGAGGAAAAGCCGATATGGTATGACACGATCATGCTGAGTATTCTGCATGACATGGACAATAAAGCCATTGGTGACATGATGGGCATCAGTCCTGCACTGGTCAGCAAATGGAAAGAGCGCGGCAAGCATTGGCTGCGCGACAGATATGAGATTGAAGAAGAAAGAAGGAGCAGAAAACGCAGGAAAAGAATATGGTAACTGCTCCTTTTCTTATGATTAGTTAGATCGCAGCTTCTTTGATCAGACCAAGGATCGTCTCGATCGCATCAGACTGTGGACAGTCTTCCATGGCTTTGATGTAATCCTGGCGATGAGCGGAAAGTTCGGACACGGCATGTAAGAGGGTGGTCTTTGTGACCTGCTCCTCCTCGAGTACCATCGAAAAGCCCTGGCGTTCAAACGATCTGGCATTCAGGATCTGATCTCCCCGGCTTGCTTTGGCAGAAAGAGGAATCAGAAGTGTTGGTTTGCGCAGTGCAAGAAGTTCACAGATCGCATTAGCTCCGGCACGAGATACAACGATATCACATAAGGCAAACAGGTCAGCCAGTTCTTTTTGGATGTACTCATACTGTACATAGCCTTTGGTACCGTCCAAAGATTCATCGCGCTTGCCCTTTCCGCACAGATGAACGATCTGCCAGTGTTCCAGAAGCTCTGGAAGTGCGCTTCGTACAGCGTTGTTGACAGCAACAGCTCCAAGACTTCCGCCCATGACCATCAGAACCGGTTTATCAGGCGTGAATCCGGTCATCGTAAGAGCGGCTGTACGGCTTCCTTCCATCAGTTCCTTTCGGATCGGACAGCCGGTAAGAACGGCTTTTCCTTTTGGAAGATACGGTAAGGTCTCAGGAAAATTGCAGCAGACCCTGGTGGCAGATGGCATACTGAGCTTGTTGGCAAGACCCGGTGTCAGATCTGACTCATGGCAGATGACTGGGATGTGGTGCTTTTTGGCAGCCATGACAACCGGAACGGATACGAACCCTCCCTTGGAGAATACAACATCCGGCTTTAACTGTTTCATCAGTTTGGATGCTTCAGAAAAGCCTTTGATGACCCGGAATGGGTCGGTAAAATTTTTCAGATCAAAATAACGGCGGAGTTTCCCAGAGGAAATACCATAGTAAGGAATGTTCTGTGACTGGATGAGTTTTTTCTCAATTCCATCATGAGAACCAATATAAAAAATCTCAAAATCTGCCTCACGCAGACGTGGAAGCAGTGCAATGTTCGGTGTCACATGACCGGCAGTGCCGCCTCCGGTAAGTATGATGCGTTTCATAATGAATCCTCCCTGAATGGTTGGTAGATTTATAAAATTATTATGATATTAGGCAGAGAAAAAGTCAATGGCAATTGAAATCGTAGAGTTGGAGAATATATGAGACGTCACGATGAGGAATGGTTAAATCAGAAAATAGAAGAAGACTGGCTTGCGATGGCAGATGAACGGGAACGGGAGCTTATGGAATCGGAAGATTATCAGCACATCGATCTGTCCGAGGAAAAGATACGGGAGCTTCGTGCCCGGATCATCAAAGAGCGGGAGCTTCGGGAAGAAGAACGGCTGCATCCGAAGGAACAGGAGAGATATTCCACTGTTCGCAGAAGACTGCGTCTGCGTCCGGTACTGATCGCAGCTGCGGTGCTGGTGCTCTGTCTTGGAACCGGACTGGTAAGTACCGGAAGCAGGGTGTATATACCGGAGATTTTTGAACGTGAAACGGGTAATGAGGAGACTTTGAAGATCAATAATACAGAGGCAGTTGCAAGAGAATATAATGAAGAAGAGGTTTGTCAGGAAATTGAAGAAAAGATTGGAGTGATACCGACAAGATTGATTTATAAACCGCAGGGAATGTCAATGATACAGTATGATGTGAGAATAGAAGAAGCAGAGGCAATCTTGTGGTATCAATATAAGGAAGAGTTCTTTTATGTATATATAAGTAAAGACTGGAAAGAAAGTTCCATCAGCAATCATGTAGATGGTGAAAAAAAAGATACCATTATTATTGCATCCTGTGGACTGGATGTGCCAGTATACGAGTATATAGATTTGGAAGAAAGAACCTATTATGAGGCTTCTTTTCAATATTTAAATACCTATTATTCCATTAAGGGAATGATAGATAAAGATGAATTCATAAAAATATTGGAGAATATTTTAATTAAAAATGCCTAAAATTGTCAAAAAATAAAGAGAAAATCGTTTCTATAAATATAGGCCTATAAATTTTAGTGAAAGGAGGCTTATTGTGAAACGGATATGGAAGACAATGGGTACCGTTGCATTGGCAGGAACGATGCTGTTGGGAAGTAGCGTGATTGCATCCGCAGAAGAAGTACATCCGGCAGGCTATCATGTGTATGATGTGCAGGAGGATGAAGTGACGGATACCTGGTATGGTATTGAAAGAGGAACCTATCTTCATTCAGGAATTACAAAGCTGAAAGAATATGATACCGGATATGCGCTTGGCTCTGGGCATACGTTTGCGCATACAACCTGTGACCGGGTTTATGTACGTATCTATCTGGATCAGAGTGCCAATGGAACCAGTGGCTGGGGTAATGTAAATTACTGGACTGGGGAAGCGTTTGAAACAGGTATGGTATCGGTCAGCAGTGGTTCCTATAAAGTAGACAGAGATCAGTATTACAGCGTGCAGGGAGCTCATTCGGTTACGGAAGGTGGCTTTACGGAGTCTACCAATACCTGTACCGACGCTCTGTTTTTTGATTAAGCATTTTCAAAATAAAAAATTGTAAACAAACACAAAATAAGAAGGAGGAAACTCCCATAATATATCAAACTATGCAGATAAGCATACATCCTGACGTTTACGATTTTTTATAAGAAAATAAGAAAAGAGGACATCATTCAGATTTCTAGAGTCTGAAGGGGTGTTCTTTTTTCATTTTTCCATAAAAAATCCCACCCGCATGCACGAGTGGGAATCATTTATGCCTGAGCTTTTGCCTGTTTCAGAGCCTGAGCCAGCTGATCCGGACAGGAAGTCTTACGCATACCGCAGGTAGTGCCTTCCAGTTTGCTGATCACATCGTCAATCTTCATGCCCACTACCAGAGTTGCAAGTCCCTTGGTATTGCCGTCGCAGCCGCCTACGAACTGAACAGAGGTGATGATATCACCGTCGGTCTCTACTTTAATTGCCTGAGAACAGGTTCCTCTTGTCTTATATACCATTTGTAATAACCTCCTTTACAGTAACATAATCTCTCGGAATCTTTATGCCAGTAAAATCAAGGCTTTCAGATTCCTTTTTTATTGAAATCCCCCACTTTTTGTCAAAAAACGCTTGACAAATCGCCAAAAATGTGCGGCGAAGCCGATTGAATATATTTTATTTTTT
>JAFYTM010000106.1 GCA_017558865.1 Lachnospiraceae bacterium | reverse complement strand
TTTTTACGGTAATAAGGCCGTCTTTTTTGCTTACAGACTCAATGACTTCATCTATGGTATCCTCGCTCACCACAGCCGATGCACTGCGCTCTGCAAGGTCGCTTGCAAAATTGGTTACACCATCCGGCGTAATGTACACATAATACACACTGTCTTCGCCGACATAGTAATATCTTGCGTCATGTGTGATGAATTCCAGCCAATCGTATTCTTCGTCGGGCATATAGCTAAAGATATAGTCCTTGGTCAGATATGTTTCGAGCCACAATTCGCCATCCATTTCACCCCGAAAATATATGTTCTGGTGAGTCTTGAGCAGCTCTTCGGTCTGGTTGGCATCATAAATTTCCTGCATGGTGATCTCCGCGTTGCCGCAGGCGGTAAAGGTCAGAACCATGCACAGCAAAAGGATGAAAGAAATGATTTTTTTCATGTAGCACATCTCCTTATACGATATTTTATCGAGTTATAGAACAGTGTCATGAATATAGCATATGCAACAACAAAAGACAAGGGCATCGCGCCCTTGTCTTTTACATTTATCCCGCTGCGGTCAGCATTTCTTCAATAAAAATCCCGTAGCCGCTTGTCGGATCATCGACCAGCACATGGGTCACCGCACCAACCAGCTTCCCATCCTGAATGATCGGACTGCCGCTCACGGGTGATTGTTATTAGGGACAACATATATGGCTCTTCACTATTTGTATCAATCCGCTGGAATCTGATAATCCTATTTTAATCTGGGTTGCGCACCATGGCATAATGCATGACAGTGCTTCCCGGAATCATGATTGTCTCCCGAAGCTCGAAGCCATAGTGATTGTACATCGGCACGTTACTTTCCTTGTTGGTCTCCAGATAAACAAGCATTTTTTCATCATCACAAAAACGAAGCATTGGGCGCATCAGCTTTGAGGCGATGCCCTTTCCCTGTGCCGACTGACGAACAGAGAGATTAAATAAATACCAGTCAATGTGGCCCGTGTATTTCTTTTTCAGGTTCATGGCAAAGGATTCATAGGTCAACAGCTTTCGGAGCATTCCCAGCCCGGTGTGCAAGAACAACCGCACGCCGCCGTTGCGAAGGAATGGAAGCGTCTTACTTCCCGTAAAACCCAGAGGAACCCAAACGGCAAAACCGTTTAATTCTTCGCTGTCTGCATAAATCACCGAATCGTCCTTCATGGCAGCAAGTGTCGATTTCATAAGAAGCTTCGATGCGATTGGGTCATAAACGCCGTTTGTAAACCAATTGTGCAAAGGGTAGTTCTGATACGCATCAGCGGCGATTTCGGCCAGCTCGTCCAGCCGCTGTTCAGGCACAAGATAGAGTCCGGCCTTTTGAATCTTATTACGAGCTATTGGTACTTCTATTTGCCTTACAAGACTATCCATAAAAACATCTCCCCTGTAATGTAGATATTCCTTATTATACCAAACATAAATCAAAAATGACAGAGGCATTTCTGCCCCTGTCATATCTATTTCCTTTCTTTCACCTTCTCCGTCACGGTTTCGCCGCGCCACCTCTTCCAAAGGGCGAGGCAAGCCTTGGCTCTCCCGTTGGGGGAGCTGTCAGCGAAGCTGACTGAGAGGGAGTTTATCCCGCCGCGTCCAGCATATTCTCAATAAAGATTCCATACCCTCTCGTGGGGTCATTCACCAAAACATGAGTGACCGCGCCGACGAGTTTACCATCCTGGAGGATGGGGCTGCCTGACATTCCCTGAATTACGCCGCCTGTCAATGTCAAAAGTTCTGGATCTGTTACCTGGAATACCATCCCCTTGTTCACATCATCCTCATTCAAACGCAGCTCCTGAATTCTTATCTCATAATCTCTCATTTCTCCAGATACTGCACTTCGGATATGTGCCGTTCCCAACTGAATCTCCTGTTTATAGGCCACATCAACGTAGGTTTCATCCAGCTCTTTTTTCAGGCTTTCCCGAATGGTACCAAAGATTCCTGCCATTGTATTATGAAAGATATTTCCTTTGATATGACGATCCGAATAAGTAATCATACCACTGATCTCTCCAGGTGATCCTCGCTGTCCTTTAATAATCTCCAATATACTTGTGTCATAAAGAGAACCACCGGACGCTGTCAGCAACTCACCAGTATCTGCATCCGTAATTCCATGACCAAGTGCTCCAAACTCCATGTTTTCTGTCACATAAGTAAGTGTGCCGATCCCCTGTGTATCATCTTTTACCCAGATACCCAATTGATACTTTTCGTCTCTTGTCTCCACCGCATGCAGCCGCACCTGAATCACTTCCTGTTTGCGAAGCAGTTTCAGGATCATCACTTCAGACTGATTATCCTGAATACAGGTGATCAGATCATCCTTATCCTGCACTGGTCTACCATTGACCGCCAGAATATAATCACCAGACTGCACTACCTGATATGCAGGCTCATAAATCAGTCCATCGGATGCTTCTACTTCACCCGTGCCAACCACATAGACTCCTTCCGTCTCCAGATAAATACCGATCGGAATTCCGCCAGGTATTACTTTTTTCTTCTCCATTACCTGTACAGATACTTCCTTAACCCCAAGATCCAGGGTCTGTTCTTCATTGGTTCCCACACGGATCACATCTGGAATCTGTGTCTTTACATACCACCGACAATACAAAAACAATGCCAGACAGGAGCAGATCAATGCTGTCCAAAGGCAGACACGATAAAATTTTAGACGGTTCATGCAGCCACACCTTTCACACATTTTTCCTTAGTGTCTGCATAAAACCGTCTAAACTTACTGTCAGGTTTTTCCTTTTATGATATTGTTGTTTTAAAATGATGTGCCAGTCGTTTCATCTCCTGTGCATTTTCCCGAACTGTATCTGTTATCTCTGCACCGCCAAGAATACGCGCCAGTTCTTCCACAATCTCATTATCACCAAGTCTGCGGATATTTGTCATTGTGCTTCCACCCATTGCCTGTTTTTCAATACAGTAGTGACTGTCTGCCATAGATGCAAGCTGTGCCAGATGCGTAATACAGATGACCTGTCGGCTTTTTCCAATCAATGCAAGCTTCTCTGATATACGCTGAGCGGTCCGTCCACTGATACCGGTATCTATCTCATCAAATATCACCGTATCTATCGCATCCTGATCTGCCAGCACGGTCTTGATCGCCAGCATGACTCTGGACAATTCACCTCCAGAAGCGACCTTTCCAAGCGGTTTTAATGGTTCGCCAGGATTAGTGGAAATCAAAAACTCTACGTCATCATAACCATTTGCCGTCAAATGCTCCGTCTCTTCCACACAGATCTCAAACTGTACATCCAGAAAGTTCAATTCAGCCAATTGTGTCCGCATCACTTCGGCCAGCTTCTCTGACGCTTTTACACGAATATCATGTACCTGTTGACAAAGCAGTGTGCATTCCTTCATCTCATGATCATACTTCTGTCTCAGTTCCTGCATATATTGTTCAAAATTCGCCAGAATATCCAAACGCTTCTGTTTTTCTTCCTGATAAGCTCTGATCTCATCAACAGAAGAACCATATTTTGCCTTTAAGTGATTCAGCAAATTCAACCGTTCTTCTGTTTCACGGAAATCCTGCTCTGAGAATTCCAGTCCATTCATATAATCAGACAATTCTCTTCCAAAATCCGAAAGCATACTGTCGATTTCCTGCAATTGATCACAAAGTCCCTGCAGATCGTCATCATACCTGGATACACTCAAAAATTCTCTGCATGCCCGTCCAATCTGGTCAGCAGCCGAAACATCCTCGCCACTGCAAAGCATCTGCACCGTAATAAGAGCTTCCAGTATTTTTTTACTGTTGACCATTTTTCGGTAGGATATTTCCAGTTCCTCGTCTTCTCCATCTTTCAAATTTGCATTTTCAATTTCGGAAAGCTCAAATTCCAATAAGGACTGTTCCCGCATCCGGGCATTCACATCCGTGGAAGCCTGCTCCAGTTCTTTTTTCAGCTTTTGACAGATTTGATACTTCTCAGACAATCCTTGCTGAATCGGCCGTATCTCTTCCTGTGCATATGCATCCAGAATCTCCAGATGTTTTTTCTTATTCAGAAGAGACTGATGTTCATGCTGACCATGGATATCAATCAATAAAGAAGAAATATCTTTCAACACCGATGCGCTGACCGTCTCACCATTCAGCCGACAAATACTCCTGCTGCCGGATATTTTTCTGGACAAAATCAACTGTCCATCCTCTATCGGAATCTCCAACTCTTCCAGCTTATGTAATACCTCTGGATGATCCACGGAGAAAACAAGCTCCACAAGCGCATGATCTGCGTCTTCGCGGAGCATTTCTCTGGATACTTTCCCTCCAAGTGCCATGGTCATAGATCCAATAATGATGGATTTACCCGCACCAGTCTCACCAGTCAATATGTTCAGCCCTTCGGTAAAATCAATCTCCGTTTCCCGAATCAGGGCCAGATTTTTCACATGTAAATGAAGCAGCATCCAATTACCTCTATCTTTTCACAATCTTTTCCAGTTCCTGCATAACCGTTGCCGTATCTTCCAGTGTCCGAATCGCACACATCACCGTATCATCTCCGGCAATACAGCCCACAATCTCTTTCCAGTCGATCTTATCAAGGGCAGCCGCCACTGCCATCGCCATACCAGAGACCGTCTTGATCACCAGAAGATTCTGCGCACTGTCCATGGATACAAAAGCCTGTCGTAAAATATTTACATATTTTTCTGCCATCTGATGTTCCTGATGGTTTAAAAGTGCATATTTTTGACGTCCTCCCAATGCCGGAACCTTGGAAAGCTTCAATTCCCGGATATCCCTGGAAACTGTCGCCTGGGTTACCTGAAAGCCTTCACTCAGAAGCCGATCCGCCAACTCCTCCTGAGTCTCAATATCATATTTTTCAATCAATTCAATGATCTTCTCAAGTCTTCTTCGTTTCATGCAGAATTCCCTTTTCTTATCTCCGACTTAATTTATTCCGGAGTACTTCCAGAAAGCTGACCTGGTTGATCTTCATAATCCGGGTCACTTCCGTGGATTTTTGAATCTCAACATAATCTCCTGTCTTTAACTGAACACAGGTGTCTCCATCAAAGGTCACACAGGCTTCATCACTGTCGCCTCTTCTCTCACCGATCTTGATTCGGATATGGTCATCTCCTGAGAATACAATACTTCTGGAATTTAATGTATGAGGACAGATGGGTGTCAGCATCAGCATAGATGCTGTAGGAGATACAATCGGACCTCCCGCAGACAGACTATAGCCTGTTGAACCAGTAGGTGTAGATACAATCAGACCATCCGCCGTAAATGAATTCAGATACATTCCATTGACATAGACCTTATAATCCACTACCCGAAGATGTCCAAAACGGTTGATCACAATATCATTCAGTGCCATATCTCTTTCTACGCAGACCCCATCCACATAGACCTTGCCTGACAGCATCATACGTTCTTCTACTGTATACTCATCGGCGATCAGCTTTTCCAACGCCGCCTGTACATTCTGCTGCTCAATCTCAGCAAGATATCCCAGATGACCCAGATTGATTCCCAGGAATGGAATCCTCCGGTCTGCCAGTTCCCGGGCCGCACGAAGCAGCGTACCGTCTCCGCCCAGTACCAGAATCCCTTCAATCTCATCTGTCACAAGCTGACTGTGAAGTGCCTCTTCTTCTTCCTGTCTGCGGATCACACAGTGTTTTCCCTGAGAGGTCAGAAACTCTGCGATCTCATAAGAAAGCTTCTGACACTCTTCTTTTTCACTGTTTGCTATAATATAAAACGCTCTCATAAAAACTACAAAGCCTGATGTGCCTGCTCTACAATGGCTTTTGAGTCCACTGGCATACTTTCCCAGGTCGTTCCTTCCTCATGGTTCTGGAGATGAACCAGGTATTCAATATTTCCCTCCGGTCCCTTGATCGGAGAGTATTCCAGATTCAGTACTTCAAATCCGATACTGACTGCATAGGCAAGGATACGATCTACAACTTCCAGATGCACGGACTTTTCACGAACGACCCCTTTTTTACCAACCTGCTCTCTCCCTGCTTCAAACTGTGGTTTGATCAATGCCACAATCTGACCATTCTCTGTCAAAAGAGCTTTTGTTGGCTCCAGCACCTTTGTAAGAGAAATAAACGCCACATCAATTGAAGCAAACTCCACTGGTTCCTGAATATGCTCTCTGGTCACATAACGGATATTTGTTTTTTCCATACAGACTACCCGTTCATCCTGACGAAGCTTCCATGCAAGCTGATTCGTTCCAACATCCACTGCATAGACCTTCACAGCCCCATTCTGAAGCATACAGTCTGTGAATCCTCCTGTGGAAGAACCCACATCCATGCACACTTTACCTTCAAGAATCACATCAAAATGACTCATTGCCTTTTCCAGCTTAAGTCCCCCTCTGCTTACATATTTCAGAGGGGAACCCTTTACTTCAATTACTGCTTTTTCCGAAAAAGAAGCACCGGCTTTGTCTTCTCTTTGTCCATCCACAAACACATTGCCGGACATAATAATTGCCTTCGCTTTTTCTCTTGACTCTGCAAGTCCTCTCTCTACCAGAAGGACATCCAATCTCGTTTTCATAGTTCTATCCTTACTTTACCGTAATGTACTTTCCAATGACACGTTTTGTCACGGACTCGGCATCGATTCCAACTTCCTCATAAAGAAGAGATACGTTTCCATGCTCCACATATTCATCTGGAATTGCTATATTCAGTACTTTTACCGGAAGTTCTTTCTCCTGTACATAATCCCGAACCTTTTCACCGTAACCTCCGCTTCGCACATTCTCTTCCATCGTCACCAAAAGCTTATGCTCTTTGGCAAGTTCGTCGAGCACATCGGTATCAATCGGTTTCACAAAACGCCCATTCACCAGCGTACAGCTGTATCCTGCAGCTTTGAGGTTCTTTCGCACCTGTTCTGCAGTCTTTACCATACTTCCTACTGCAAGAAGTGCGATATCCTCTTCCTCATAGATAACCTCACTCTTGCCATAAATAATTGGTCTGCGGAATTCTTTCAGTCCATCATAAGCTTCTCCTCTTGGATAACGAAGCGCAATCGGCCCCTCAAATTCCACTGCAAATTTCAGCATATCCGACAGTTCCCATTTATTCTTCGGTGCCATAATCTGCATATTCGGAATGCTGGAAAGATATGACAGATCAAAGATTCCCTGATGGGTCTCTCCATCACTTCCTACCAGACCCGCACGGTCAATTGCAAAAACAACCGGCAGATTTTGAATACATACATCATGAAGCACCTGGTCATACGCTCTTTGCAAAAAGGAAGAATATACCGCGAAGATTGGTCTTGCACCACCCGCAGCAAGTCCTGCAGCAAAAGTCACTGCATGCTCCTCTGCAATTCCCACATCAAAGAATCGATCTGGATACATATTTTTAAATCGCTTCAGTCCAGTACCATCCGGCATCGCTGCTGTAATCGCCACCACTTTATCATTACGCTGTCCAAGCTTAACCATACAGGTGGAGAACACATCCTGATAATTGGCCTTCTTTCTCTTGCTCTTCGGAACTCCTGTCTCAATCTCAAAAGGCTCTGCACCATGAAATCTGGCCGGATGGCGTTCTGCCGGAGCATAGCCTTTTCCTTTTTTTGTCAAAATATGAACCAACACGGAACCTTTTACACGTTTTGCCTTCTGGAAAACATCCAGAAGCTTCTCCATATCGTGTCCATCTACCGGCCCCAGATAAGTGATTCCCATATTTTCAAACAACATGCCCGGAATAAAAAGCTGCTTAATACCGCTTTTCGTCTTCTTCAGCTGATTCGCCACATGGATACCACCTGGTATCTTATGAAGAGAATGTTCCAGATTCGTCTTAAAACTGGTATATGCCTCATTGGTGCGCAGTCCGTTCAGATACTCAGACATACCGCCCACATTCTCTGCAATCGACATATTGTTGTCATTCAATACGATAATAAAATTCTTTTTCAGACGAGACGCATTGTTGAGTGCTTCATATGCCATACCGCCGGTCAATGCACCATCTCCGATCACAGAGATCACGTGCTCATCACCGCCCAGCAGATCTCTTGCTGCTACCAGACCAATGCCGGCAGACACGGAAGTAGAACTGTGCCCGGTATCAAAACAGTCACAGTCACTTTCCTTTCTCTTCGGAAATCCACTCATGCCGCCATATTTACGCAGCTCATCAAAACCAGCCTTTCTTCCGGTCAAAAGCTTGTGCGTATAAGACTGATGTCCCACATCCCATACTACTTTATCCTTCGGGAAATCAAAACAAAGATGCAGTGCCATCGTCAATTCCACAACACCCAGATTGGATGCCAGATGACCGCCTGTCTGACTGATCTTTTCTACCAGAAATTCCCTTATCTCTGCCGCCAGAATCTCATACTCTTCCGGCGGAATATTTTTTATATCATTGACCTGATTGATTTTTTCCAGTGCCATGATTCGTAACCTCTACTTTTCTCTGTATATCAAGGACTTTATCAGCTCCGTCAAAAATGCATTCTCATATGGAAGAGATGCCAGTCGTTTCAATGCACGTTCTGACACCTGTTCTACATCTTTGGAAGCCTGCTCCAGTCCTTTCAGGGTCACATATGTCGTCTTTTCATTCTTATCATCACTATGGATCGGTTTCCCGAGCATCTCCAGCGTACTGGTCACATCCAGAATGTCATCTCTGATCTGGAACGCCAGTCCCACATCTGACGCCACCTGTTCTGCCGTCCGTACTTCTTCCTCTGTCGCTCCTGCCAGGATCGCTCCCACCATCATGGAAGCCTCCAGAAGCGCACCTGTCTTCAATGCATAGATAAAATCCAGCTTTTCCTGATCATTAGAGCTTCCGGAAGACTGTACATCCACTACCTGTCCTCCGATCATTCCATAGATACCGGCTTTTCTTGCCAGTACCTGCAAAGCCTTCGCTACTTTACGTGCATCTTCATCCTGATCAAATGCTGATGCGGCGGTCTCAAATGCATAATTCAAAAGTGCATCACCAGCCAGCACACCCATCGCATGTCCATATTTTGCATGGGTTGTCAACTTGCCGCGGCGATACTCATCATTATCCATCGCCGGAAGGTCATCATGCACGAGAGAATACGTATGGATCATCTCCATAGCAGCCATAAAAGGCTGAATCACATTCCCTTCTCCGCCAAACATTCGGTAGGTCTCATACATCATCAGCGGACGCAGACGCTTCCCTCCTGCCTGCACACTATAACTCATAGCCTCCATGATCTCTTTCTGATAGCCTTCCTCAGCCGGCAGAAAACGATATATGATCTCCTCAGTCTGAGCAGTCCGTTTTAAAAGTTCCTCACGAAAATTCATGGATTTGTCCCTCCTCGTCAATCAGAAGCATCTGCTTCTCTACTCGGTCAATCTTCTCATTGCATTTTTTCAGAAGATTCATCCCCTCCTGATACAACACAAAAGATTCTTCCAATGATACTTCTCTGCTCCCCAGCTTTTCCAAAAGTTCCTCTATTGTCTCAAACGCCTCTTCCAGGCGAAAATCTTCTTCTTTTTTCTTTCCTGCCATAATGTCAGATTACGTCCTGCCGTTCTGTCCAGGACTGCCTTTCCAGAAATTCTGTCCGTTCTGCACGGGCAATCACTTTTCCATCCGTCACATGAATGGTCAATATATCTCCCGGCTCTGCCTGTTCTACACGATATAAAGCCTTTCCCTCAGATGTCTCCGTATAAGAATATCCCTGCTGCAGCTTTTTTAACGGAGAACAGCCATCCAGCCTGCCTGCATACAACTGTACCTGATACCTTTTCTCCTGCAGTTTCTGCCGCATCTCCTGCTGCATCCGCTCCAGCAAATCTGCCGCATACTGCTTTTTTTCATTCAGCTGATACTGAGGGCTTGCATGCAAAAAGCGCAGCTTCTGGTTTTCCAGCTTCTGCCGATACCACAGAAGTTTCTGCTCCATCCGATCCGTCAGCTGATTGTGGAACAGTTCCATCCCACTGATGAGCTGCCGATCATCCATAACAGCCAGCTCTGCTGCTGCCGAAGGAGTAGGCGCACGAAGATCCGCCACATAATCTGCAATCGTTGTATCTGTCTCATGCCCCACTGCAGAGATTACCGGTGTCTGACATTCAAAGATCGCCCTTGCAACGATCTCTTCATTAAATGCCCACAAATCTTCAATTGAACCGCCGCCCCGACCAACGATCATCACATCCACACCATAAGCATCCAGAGTCTGAATACCTTTTACAATGCTTGATGCTGCCTGTTCACCCTGTACCAGTGCAGGATACAGGATCAGCTGTACATAAGGATTCCTCCTTTTTGTAATGTTCATAATGTCGCGGATCGCTGCCCCGGTTGGTGCTGTGACAATACCAATCCTCTGACTGTAAAACGGGATCGACTGCTTAAATTCGGGAGCAAACATCCCCATCTCTTCCAGTTCTCGCTTTAACTGCTCATATCTCTGATACAGGACACCTTCTCCGTCCAGAACAATTTCTTTTGCATAAAGCTGATACTTTCCATCCCTCTCATAGACATTTACACTGCCCAGTACGATAACCTTCTGCCCTTCCTGCATCTGAAAAGCCAGACCTTTGCGTTCTCCTGCAAACATCACACAGGCGATCGCACCGGACTCGTCTTTCAATGAGAAATAAATATGTCCGGATGTATGGTACTTA
>JAFYTM010000105.1 GCA_017558865.1 Lachnospiraceae bacterium | reverse complement strand
CTGTACAAGCAATTCTCCCTGCATCCTCTGAGGTCCTTTGATCTTTAATTCATTTCCGTCCAAATACATCTCCTCCGAACCCGTCTGCCAGGTCTGCCATTATATACCAGTATATGCAGGTCATAAATCAATGTTCCTTCTTCACCTCCCGGGACACACTCAGGATCAGTCCAATCTCCGCCAAAAGGAAGACCACCGAGGTTCCTCCATAGCTGATAAAAGGAAGAGTAATTCCTGTATTGGGAATGGTATTTGTCACCACCGCAATATTCAGAATCACCTGAATCATAATATGCCCCATCACACCTGCAGCCAGAAAAGCTCCGAAAAGCTCCTGCATATGTGTCGAGATCACCATCAGCCGCCAGATCAGAAGCCCGAACAAAAAAATTACACCGCACGCCCCCGCCAGCCCAAGCTCTTCGCAGATAATCGAAAAAATCATATCATTTTGTGCCTCCGGGACAAATCCCAGCTTCTGCATACTGTTTCCAAGTCCTACACCAAAGATACCGCCGGAACCGATCGCATAGAGTCCCTGCATGGTCTGATATCCCTTCTCATACAGCTCCGGGTTGCGCCAGATCGCCAGACGTTCCAGACGATAAGATTCCACACTCAGGAAAATACTGATAAATCCTATTCCCAGTCCGCCAAGTCCGATAAACGGCAAAAATTTAGGATTTGCTATAAAGATCAGAATGACTGCAATTCCAAGAATAATAATAGCTGTACTCAGATTATTCGTTCCGACCAGACCTACAATAGGCAGCACCACCAAAATCGTCCGGAACATATATTTCCACGACTTCATATGAGACGCATTTTTGCTGACAATAGATGCCAGAAGAACCACCACCGCCAGCTTCGCAAATTCCGATGGCTGAAAGGAAAGCGGTCCCAAAGACAGCCAGCGTTTGGAACCATTATATTCATCTCCAATAAACAAAACCGCCGTCGACAACACCAACGATATACCATACCCCACCCATGCCAGGGGCATCCAGCTTCGATAATCTATCTGCGATACCAGATACATTGCCATCAGACCAATGCTGGTGGCTAAAAACTGCTTTTTAAAATAATAAGCAGGGTCTGCAAATTTGACCCTGCCATTATAAGCACTTGTACTATACAGAACGACCAGTCCAAATACTACCAGAATCAAAACCAGAATCAAAAGTACATAATCAACTGTTCCTTTTGTATCGGTTCGTCTCTGAACTGTCATACTATATCACCTGAACGGATATCTTCTATCCAGTCTATGCAGTTTTTTTTCATTCAGAACTCTAAATTGCCATCAATGCAACCAGACAGCAAAGAGCTGTCACGATGGAAAATACTGCTACCACACGGGTCTCGGACCATCCGCATTTTTCAAAATGATGATGGATCGGTGCCATCTTAAAGAAACGCTTTCCATGAGTTGCTTTAAAATAACTGACCTGAATCATAACAGAAAGCACTTCTAGCAGATAAATAATACCTACGATCACAATAAACAGAGGCATATTCAGCATATATGCTGTAGATGCCACGAATCCCCCAAGCGCAAGGGAACCGGTATCTCCCATAAATACCTTTGCCGGATATACATTAAACAATAAGAATCCCAGCAGACCTCCCGTTACCGCACAGGTCACCGGAGCAATCCCACTGGCCGTACCAATGGCAACTACGGTAAAAAATACGGCTACCATGATCGTCACGCTGGTTGCCAGACCATCCAGACCATCCGTAAAATTCGTACCATTCACCGTTCCGATCACTACAAAAAACATCAGCGGAACTGCCAGAATTCCCAAATCCAGATACATTCCATCGCTGAATGGAATCAGCATCTGCAATCCCACATCAGACATCTTCACCATATAATAGGCAAAAATCGCCGTGATCACGATCTGACCTGCCATCTTCTGAATGGGTGTCAGACCCTCAGAACGCTTCAGAACCACCTTAATATAATCATCCAGAAATCCAACCAGACCAAAGCCTACGGTCACAAACAGAATCGGAATAATCTTCGGATAATCCTTCACATAAAACAGACAGGTCACAATCACACCCAGAAGGAAGATCAGACCGCCCATCGTCGGCGTACCATTCTTCTTCAAGTGGGTCTGCGGTCCATCATCACGCACCGTCTGTCCTACCTTTAATCTTCTCAGTATTGGAATAATTACAGGTCCTGCTGCCGCACTGACTGCGAAAGACGCAATAACAGGAACCGCTACACCATAATCCATCATACTTATCCACCTCATTGTTCATTCTTTTGCTCTCTTAGAGTATACGTCTTTTTCTCCGATTTATCAACCTATTCTGTCTCTATTTTCTCTACCGCAAGCTCTTCTTTTTCTATCCCAAGATACGGAAGGATATTTTCAAAAATATTCTTCACCACAGGAGCACACACTGTTCCTCCATAATAGATTCCCTGCGGATCATGGACAATACAGACTGCCAGCACCTGCGGATCATCTGCCGGGGCAAAGCCAAGAAATGACGAAATATATTTATGGGCGCTTCTTGGGAGCGTCTGGGAAGTCGCTGTCTTTCCTCCGATCCGATAACCTTCGATATAAGCCTTATTCCCTCCTCCCTCAGACACCACCTTTTCCAGAACCTCCCGCATCTGAGCTGATACTTCCTCCGTTACGATGCCTTCCTGAATTTCGTAATCAAACTTCCGCAATATGCTGCCGTCTCTGTCCTGAATCGCCATACCAAAATGCGGCGTCACTCTTCTCCCGCCATTCACAACTGAACTTGCCATCGTTGCCAACTGTACCGGTGTAATCTGAAAAGACTGACCAAACGTCATGGTTGCCAGCTCCACCTCTCCGATATTTTCCAGACTATGCATGATCGTGCCGGCTTCACCGGGAATGTCGATGCCGGTCTTCGTCAGAAGTCCATATTTTTCAAAATACTGATAAAAGGTCTCAATACCCATTTTCTGTCCTATGGTCATCAGGGCTGGATTGCAAGAATTCATCAGAGCATGCGTAAAGTCCTGCCCTCCGTGTCCGCCCGCCTTATGACACCTGATCCTTCGATCCTCCACAATTTTAAACCCCGGGCAGGAAAACTGATCGGTAATCTTAGTCGTTCCGGACATCAATCCTGCAGACGAGGTAAATATTTTAAAGGTAGACCCTGGCTCATAAGTATCATTCACGCACTGGTTTCGCCACATCTGATTCAGGGCATCCTGCTTTTCCTGTTCTGTCATGTCGGAAGTGTCCGCTCCGGTATTCAGCGTAAACGGGTCATTCAGGTTGAATTCCGGCACATTGACACAGGCATAGATCTCGCCATTCTGAGGATTCATAATCAGAATAGACACATAATCCGCCTGTTTTGCTTCACATACCTTCAAAGCCTCCTGCTGTGCATAGAACTGAATGTTATAATCCAGACTCACCACCAGATCATTGCCCGGCACAGACTCCACCCGCTCTTCTTTGGCATTCTCAATCTCCACCCCTCTGGCATCGGTTAATGTCAGGATTGTTCCCTGGATTCCTTCCAGATACTCGTCATATTTTACCTCCAGACCAATGATGCCCTGGTTATCACTTCCGGTAAATCCAAGAACCTTCGATGCAAGCTCATCGAACGGATAATACCGTTTAAAATCCTCATCCACCTTGACTCCCGGATATTCATATGCCCTGATGGCATCTCCTACTTCTTTATCTACATTCGATTTGATTCGTTCAATAGAACTGACCTTTTCTACCCGTTTCCGAACAGTGTCTTCTGACATACCAAGCTCCTTAACGAGCATCTGAATCACTGCCTCCGGATCCTTGATCTGGCTGTGAATCACAGAGATCGTACATACCGTCCGATTATCTGCCAGGACAGTTCCATTTCGATCGATGATCCTTCCTCGGGCAGCCTTGATACTCCTCTCTCGTTCATGCAGATCCTGTGCCAGCTCCTGATAATATTCCGACTCAAAAATCATCAGGTACACAAGCCTCCCCACCAGTACACTCATCATCAGAATACACGCCCCAAAGACAATCAGTATTTTTTTCCTGTGAAATGTCTTACAATGCAAAAAAATACCTCACAAGATTCGTTTTCACTATCCTATGAGGTAAATTTTACACTTATTCGGTTGGATCGTCGTCAGGTTCTTCGGATGTAGCATCTCCCGGTTTTACATCAATCAGATGTTCATTGACCGGAGTATCTCCAAGCACTGAATCATCCTCCTGATCAATCGTATCTGGATCCGGCATCTGTACGATCAGTCCAGTATTCGGATCTACCAGAGTGCCTTCCTCCAATGGCTCTTCCTCCGGAATCTCCTCTTCTTCCTGCTTAGCCGCCTGTTCTGCTGCAACTTCTGCTTCCATATCCTTCGGAATCTCTTCGGTCGGATAAATATTCAGATACGGCAATGCTTCCTTCATAATATTTTTCCAGATTTCCTGTGCAAAGGAACTGGACGACTGCTTTGCAGCATTCGGCTCATCCACGACCACATACAGAACAACTTCTGGATTGTCAGCCGGAGCGAATCCAATGAACGATACCAGATAATTCGTCTTATCTCTCGGAATCTTCTCTGCAGTACCAGTCTTTCCTCCCATGGCATAACCGGCAATACGTGCCGCCTTACCAGTTGCACTGTTGCCATTCGAGTCCACCGGACCATACATCGTATTGTACAGATATTTACGAATCAGAGAAGAAGTCTTTGTAGAAATCGGTGTCCGTAAAAGAATCGGCTCTATATTTTTTATCGTTCCGCCATTACTGTCCATAATCTTTTTTACCACATGCGGCTGATAATAATATCCTCCATTGATACAGGCAGAAAAAGCAGATGCCATCTGAATCATGGTAACATTAAAATTTTGACCAAAGGAATTGGTCGCCAAATCGGCTGCTCCCATCTTGAGATTCTCACTTGGAGCTTTATCTTCCGAATAATAGATCAGACTGTCTGTTCTGGCTTCTCCCGGAAGGTCAATATTGGTGCGAAGTCCCAGATTGAACATATTCTGGTATCTGGAATATGTTTCAGAACCGATCATCGCAGCCATCTGCATCAGCGCATCATTGCAGGAAAACATCAGCGTTCCTTCCATACTGATGATCTTATGACCGATCTTCTTTGCACACCAGATCGTATGTCCGCCTACAGTCTGATTACCATCACACAAAAATGTGGTGTTATCATTTACCAGACCCGACTCCAAAGCTGCTGCTACGGTGATTGGCTTGGCAGTAGAACCTGGTTCATAAGTATCACTGATACAGAAATTTCTCCACAACTCATTTAACGCATCCAGTCGTTCATCTTCTGTCAGACTCTCTGCCTCTTCCTCCGTGAACAATCCATTTGCCACCACATCATATGGTGCATTCAGATCATAGTGACGATTGCTTGCCATGGCAAGCACTTCTCCTGTATTAGGATCCATCATAATCGCGGCTGCCGTCTTGCTTCCATCTCCCTCACGAAAAGCATTCGTATATTTTGCCTGAAAATCTGCGATAGCTCTTTCCACGATCTGCTGCAGCGTTATATCAATCGTAGACATCACACTGTATCCATCCGTCGCAGGTTTTACCAGTTTTTCCTGTTCCAGATCTTCATTCAGATAATTATAACGTCTTCCATTCTCACCGTTTAAGACATTGGTATATTCCTGTTCGATACCATACTGTCCCACATTACCGGATACCGTATAACCGATCACATTGCATGCCAGTGAATCATACGGGTATCGACGAATATACGAGTCCTCAAACCATACACCATTCTTATCAATACGGTTCACTCTTCTTTTTTTATCATCAACCTGATCCCGAAGCTCTTCGTAAGGTTCTACTTCACTTTTAGTAAGCTGTTTTTTCAACACCACATAATGACTGGTTTTCTTTTCCTGCATGATGGACATCAGTTCACCATAATCCATGTCAAAACAGTCTACCAGCGCCTGAAGAGTCGGCTGCACATAATCTTTCTCCGGATCATCATGGTGACTCTCCCACAGGACTGCCGGATCAAGAATCAGGTTATAGACTTTCTCACTGGTTGCCATGACCGTTCCGTTACGGTCGTAGATATCTCCCCGCTTATACGGCAATGTAACACTGTTTGTATCCTGCTGAGATAAGACTTTCTTTGTATACTGTTCTCCACTGACTTTGCTGATATAGACGAGCCTGACAATAATTCCAATTAAAATCAGCACTATTATAACAAATAATAGTGCTAATTTCCGTTTCATCTTCAAAGTCATCTTTTGTCGTTTCGTTAAACGTCTGCGATTTCTGGCCACTTGATACTCCTAACTACTTCTTTCCTAATATCTGATCTACCAGAGAAGATTCCATCCTGGGAATCTCACCGTTCTGTCTCACGTAATCTTTTGTACCACCATCATACAGAATCACCTGATCTGCATTCGCATAGACCATTCCCAGCTCATTGATCGCGATATCTTTTACATAATCAAGATCAACCGCAGTAATGATTCGTGTATAATTATCATCATTCTCTTTTTTCAGTTCCTCCAACTGCATCTCAAGAGCAGCGATATGTTTCAATCGGCTGGTCTTTTCTGCATGTAACTGCAGATATTGGATACAGGACCAGAGAACCATACAGGCAGCAACCATAATAAACATCGCATAAAAAATATTGACATACCGTACACTTTCCTGCTTTACATGGCGATGTACCTGTCTCTGAGGGCGTTGTCTTCTCTCCGGGCGTTCCACCGGCGTTATCTTACGTACAGTATTTCCCTCTACATAGCCATATTTACTTTTTAAGGCCATCGGAATCGACTCCCCTCTCCTTTAAAATTTATGACCGTTCAAACACCCGCAGTTTTGCGCTTTTAGAACGGCTGTTTTCCTCCAGTTCCTGCTCGGCCGGAAGGATCGGCTTTCTCGTAATGACTTTGCCTTTTGAAACCTGACCACATACACATACCGGAAAATGACTCGGACAAGTACATGGATTTTCATTTTTTCGGAAGATCGTCTTGACAATACGATCCTCCAGAGAATGGAACGTAATAATGCAGATGCGCCCTCCCGGATTCAACATGTCAATCATGTCATCCAGAGAACTCCTGAGTACTTCCAGCTCCTGATTCAGTTCAATCCGAATTGCCTGAAATGTCTGTTTGGCTGGATGTCCTTTCTGCATACGAACCTTCATCGGAATCGCCGCTTTGATTACCTCCACCAGCTCTCCCGTTGTCTCTATCGGCTTTTTCTCCCTCGCCTGTACGATATGTTTGGCGATGTTCTTTGCAAATTTATCTTCTCCGTAATCCCGGATCACCCGGTACAGATCCATCTCACTGTATTCATTGACAATGTCCCGCGCCGTCTTTTCCTGACGCTGATCCATCCTCATATCCAGGGCAGCATCTTCCCGATAGGTAAATCCCCGATCTGCCTCATCCAACTGATAGGATGATACACCCAGATCCAGAACAATCCCATCGACCTTCTCAATCCCTCTGTTCTTCAGTTCCTCTCTCATCCGGCAATAATTGCTGCGGATAACGGTCACTTTATCTCCAAATAATTCCAGCCTCTGTGAAGCTGCCTGAATTGCTGCTGCATCCTGGTCAATCCCATAAAAATGCCCCTGTTCTGACAGTCTGCTGCACACCTCAAAAGCATGTCCGCCGCCGCCTAATGTACCATCTACATAGATTCCATCCGGACGCACCAGAAGCTGTTCGATCGTCTCTTTCAGCATGACTGAATAATGTTTAAACTCCATATACGCGTCTCCTTATTCTCTGCCGCTTAAG
Source organism: Lachnospiraceae bacterium (assembly GCA_017558865.1). Classification (GTDB taxonomy): domain Bacteria; phylum Bacillota; class Clostridia; order Lachnospirales; family Lachnospiraceae; genus Hominiventricola. The sequence continues at coordinate 26,769 of JAFYTM010000105.1, read as the reverse complement.
TAATTCAGATGTCCTGCAATGGTATCCATATCGCTGAAATCCGCATTCTCTTTCCAACGGTTCTCATTCCATATCTCAATATGATCCAGCATACCTGCCAAAAGTACATCTTTCTCAATATCAGCAAACTCCCGAAGCGTCACCGGAAGCAGAATTCTTCCCTGCTTGTCCAGCTCACAGGTCGATGCACCTGCAATAATGAAACGCGTGAAAAGTCTGGCATTCTTGTCAGTAAGCGGAAGTTTTTTCAATTCCTCTACATATGCTTCCCAGCTTTCCATAGGATACACAAAAAGGCAGCCATCCAGTCCTCTTGTAACCACGAACTCTGTCCCCAGAAGTTCCCGGAACTTAGAGGGAATGATCAGCCTGCCCTTGGGATCTACCGTATGTCTGTATTCACCCATGAACATGCGTTTTCACCCTCTTCCGTGACGTCTCCTCCACTTTTTCATATATAGAAGCCACTAAAAACCACTTTTCTCCACTCACTTGCCTATTATCATACCGCTAACCCCCTAAAAAAGCAATAGCAATCTTGATAAATTCTTCAGATTCTCTTTACTTTTCCAGAAATTTCCATAAAATGTGCACAAAAAAGAGCTATCATGCACTTCTGCATGACAGCTCCTCTTTGCCCTATAAAGTTGTTACTCGATACTCATATGCCTCTATGAGCCGATCCATCTTTTGTGCTTCTTTCAGAAACACTGTCAAATCCTCAGCCCCACGCACCATTCGGTCCAGTTTTTCACGCTGAGATTCAATCGCTTTTTGAATGTTCGTCTGTCTTGTCATCGTTTGTTCTGAGCGTTCTCCTTCTACCTATTATAATCATAAGCAGAGACATCAGGATCAGCACGCCTGCCAGCAACTGAGATACAGCAATACCTGTACCTCCAATCTGCAGCTGATCTGTACGAAGTCCTTCGATCCAGATCCTTCCAAGACCATATCCCAGAACATACGTCAAAAACAACTCTCCCTGGAATTTTTTTCTTGTACGATACCAGTAAAGGAAGCAGATCACACCAAGATTCCATAATGCTTCATATAAGAATGTCGGATGTACCTGTATAAACTGTTCTCCGCCGACCATCTGTACATGCGCCCACATTTCTTCGGTTATCTCATGTGTTCGCACCGCACTCACCGGAAGCTGCATAGCAAACAGACCATCTGTATATCCGCCAAATGCTTCTCTGTTAAAGAAATTACCCCAGCGTCCCAGAATCTGTCCTGCTATAAGCCCCATACATGCCGTATCCAACATCAGTGTAAAAGAAATCTTTTTCACTTTACTGTACACATATACGGTCGAAACTGCTCCGATGATCGCTCCATAAATCGCAATGCCGCCTTGTCTCAAGTTAAAAATACTGAGTAAATCATCCTTGTAATTATCCCATGAAAAAATCACATAATACGCTCTCGCACAGATGATAGAGAATACAATCGCATAAATCACCATATCCGTGTAGGTATCAGGATTCTGTCCGGTTCTCTTCGCCTCCCGCTCTGCCAGAAATAATCCGAGCAGGATGGAACATCCCATAATAATTCCATAGTAGGCGATCTCGAATCCAAAAACAGAGATGGATTTTCCCACGTTTTCCAGATAGATACCCAGATTTGGAAAGTTAATTGTCGTGTTCATTGATAAAATTCCTTTCCGGTTCTATTTTATGTCTGTTTCCGACATTTTTCAACTTTAATCCATCGACACGATTCGACACATTACACATTGAACAGGAATTCTACTACATCACCATCTTTTACGATATATTCTTTTCCTTCACTTCCTACCAGTCCTTTCGCCTTTGCAGCTGCAATCGAACCACAATCCAGAAGATCCTGATAATTTACAACCTCTGCACGGATAAATCCTCTCTCAAAATCTGAATGAATCTTACCTGCTGCCTGAGGTGCTTTTGTTCCGATTTTGATCGTCCATGCACGGGTCTCTTTTTCACCTGCGGTCAGATAACTCATAAGACCAAGCAGACGATAACTTGCCTGGATCAGCTTGTCCAGACCGGAAGTCTCGATTCCCAGATCCTCCAGGAACATCTTCTTCTCATCCTCTTCCAATTCAGAAATCTCCTGCTCGATCTGTGCACACACTACAAATACTTCACTCTTCTCACCTGCCGCAAATTCACGCACTGCCTTCACATGTTCATTGGATGCTCCATCATCCGCGAGTTCATCCTCAGCCACATTGGCCGCAAAGATCACCGGTTTATATGTCAGCAGATTGTAGGATTCCAGCCATGCCTGCTCTTCATCATCCTCCACACCGGTAAAGCTCTTGGCAGTCTTTCCTTCCTCAAGATGTGCTTTGATCCTCTGCTGTAAAGCCACTTCTTTTGCCAGTGTCTTATCATTTCTTGCACCCTTGGAGGTTCTTGCAATCCTGCGCTCCAGAATTTCAATATCAGAAAAGATCAGCTCCAGATTGATCGTCTCGATATCACGAAGCGGATCAACACTTCCATCCACGTGAATGACATTCGTATCTTCAAAGCAACGAACCACATGTACGATCGCATCCACCTCACGAATATTAGCCAGGAACTGATTGCCCAGTCCCTCACCCTTGGAAGCACCCTTTACCAGACCGGCGATATCCACGAATTCGATGACTGCCGGTGTCACTTTTACTGAATTGTACAACGCAGCCAGCTTTCCAAGTCTCTCATCCGGAACCGCTACCACTCCCACGTTCGGGTCAATGGTACAGAACGGATAGTTCGCAGACTCTGCACCTGCTTTGGTCAATGAGTTAAACAATGTACTTTTTCCTACATTTGGAAGGCCGACGATACCTAATTTCATATTTTATATATCCTCCACTATCTTACATTTTGATAAAACTAATTACATCCTGTTTCTGAAAAACAGACTGATACAATATATAAAAATAACATAAAAAGTCATTTTTTTCAACGCAATTTTGTACTCTATTTCTTTCAATTTTATGTTATACTACAAAAGTTATTTTCTAAGAAAGAAGGAATCGATTTATGAAATTGCTTATTATCTTATTATTAATCATATTTATAATTGGCTTTATAAAGAAAACAATAAAATTTCTTTTTTCCATCGGACTGATCTGCATTTTATTCGCAATTGCCAACAATTTTTTTGGTATCTTATAACTCCAACAAAAAGGACTTCCTATGCTCCGTATCATCCTGATACATGAGCTTAAGAAGTCCTTCATTGTTATAGAAAAATATTTTTCATATCATTAAACAGAATCAATACCATCAATCCCATCAAAAGCATAAACCCGGCATAATGTACCATACCTTCCTTTTCTGGAGGGAGTGCCTTCCCGCGAATCACCTCGATGATCAAAAACACCAGGCGTCCGCCATCCAGGGCAGGAATTGGGAGCAGATTCATAACACCAAGATTTACAGACAGAAGAATAGACATCATGACCATACTGAGTGCCACATAATACCAGCCGTCGGATTTATTCGCCTCATAGGTATCCCCTATTGCATTGACGATACCAACCGGGCCTGACACATCGTTCAGTCCTACCTGGCCTCCCACCAGCATTTTCAGGCTTTCTACCGTTGCTTTCAGCCAGTACCGAAGCTCGGCATAACTATATTTCAAAATTTCCAGAACATTGCCTTTCGTCCGGGTATTGATTTTTTCAAAACCATAACGGTAGATACCGTCCTCTCCCTGCTTCGGAGTCAGCACAACTGTATAACGTTCTCCATCCCGTTCATAGACAACCTCTGTTGTCTCTCCCTGATGCATACTGTTAAACAGGCTTATTTCCCGATAGACCATCGTACGGCTGCCGCCCATACGGATGATCTCATCACCATCCTGTATTCCGGCCTCTGCTGCTGGATATCCTTCTGTCACATCGATCACGGTATCATCATAGCCGATATTCCCGACCAGGATCAATGATAACACGAATGCCAGTATAAAATTAAAGACCGGTCCGGCTGCCACGACCGATATTCTGGTCCAGACAGACTTTGCTGTAAAAGAATCTGTTCCGGTAGCTTCCCCATCTTCCCCCTCCATCACACAGGAACCGCCAAAAGGCAAAATCTTGATCGCATAACAGGTCTCCCCCACCTGTTTGCTCAAAAGTGTCGGTCCCATACCGATCGAAAATTCGTTGACGCGAATGCTCCCTCGCTTCGCCAGCAAAAAATGTCCCAATTCATGGACAATCACAATCACACTGAATATCAGTAGTGCCAGAATAATCCTCAATCTACCACCTGCTCTCAATCATTTCATAAGTTGCAGCTTCTGTCTCCAGAATCTGTTCTACGGTCGGTGCCGCAATCACGGTATGCTCCTTCATACAAGTCTCAATGATCTCTGTAATATCCAGATATCCGATCTCTCTGTTCAGGAACTTTGCAACTGCCCGCTCATTTGCTGCATTATATACGGTCGGAAGACTTCCGCCTGCCGCTGCGGCATCAAATGCCAGTCGAAGTCCCGGAAAATTCTCCATATCCGGTCTTTCAAACGTGATCTGATTCAGACTCCAGAAATCCAGTCTCTCACCCGGCAGATATTTTCTGTCCGGATAATACAATGCATACTGGATCGGAAGCTTCATATCCGGAGTTCCCAGCTGTGCGATCACCGCACCATCTACGAATTCCACCATAGAATGGATGATACTCTTTGGCTGAACTACAATCTGAATGTTCTCCGGCTCCACACCAAACAGCCATCTTGCTTCCATCATCTCCAGTCCTTTATTGACCAGTGTAGAAGAATCGATCGTAATCTTGCGTCCCATTGCCCAGTTCGGATGCTTCAGGGCATCCTCCACCTGTACATTCTTCAGCTCTTCTCTTTTCTTTCCACGGAAAGGTCCGCCGGAAGCTGTCAGTAATATTTTATGCAGCTGACCTCTGTTTTCACCATTCATACACTGGAAAATTGCACTGTGCTCACTGTCCACCGGAAGGATCTTTACACCATACTCTTCTGCCAGAGGCATAATGATATGACCTGCCGTTACCAGCGTCTCTTTATTGGCAAGTGCAATGTCCTTGCCCGCTTTCATCGCTGCAATCGTCGGCCGGATACCAATCATTCCAACGATCGCGGTCACAAGAATCTCCGCCTCCGGCTGTGTTGCCACTTCCAGAAGCCCTTCCATACCGGCAACTACTTTTACATCCAGATCTGCAATCTTTGTCTTTAATACCTTCGCTTTTTCTTCTGTCCATACAGCCACAAGAGATGGATGAAATTCACGAATCTGTGCTTCCAGAAGCTGAATATTTCCTCCTGCTGCCAGCGCAGTGATCTCCAAATCTCCATTTGTCCGTGCTACTTCCAGAGTCTGCGTTCCAATAGAACCAGTAGAACCAAGTATCGCTATCTTCTTCATATATTTTCTCCTGCCTTATATAAACAATACCGCTAAAATATAAATCATCGGTGCCGTTACGATTACACTGTCAAAACGATCCAGAATACCGCCATGTCCTGGTATCAGTGTACCATAATCCTTAATTCCATGCTGTCTCTTGATTGCGGAAGCTGCCAGGTCTCCTACCTGAGATGCGACCGCACCTGCTGCACAGATCAATGCATACTGCACAACAAATCCACTGGTAAGTGCTGCATATCCAGCACCCAGCAAAGCTGCACCAACCACACCGCCAACTGCACCCTCGATCGACTTCTTCGGACTCAGCACCGGTGCCAGCTTATGTTTCCCGAACAGCATACCCACACAGTATGCACAGGTATCACAGCCCCATGAACAAAAGAAAATCAGCCATACCAGATAAAATCCATCATAAAGCATTCGGGTCTGATATACAAAACTCAGCATGACCGGCACATAGACAATTCCAAAAAAGGCAGCCATAACCTTCTGCGTATCGTATTTTGGAAATGTAAATACATAAACCGCCATGATCAGCATAAAGGCAGCCAACAGCGTCAGCCACAACATTTCTTTTCGTTCTGACAATCCACCGGAAACCACATAAACCATCCACATCCAAAGAACAGCCCCAAACATTCCCGCTGCTCCCAGGATACTGTTTATCTTGATCTCAAACACCCGATAGAACTCATTCAGGCCAATATATCCAATCAGCATCGTAAACAGCCAGAGCGGCCAGCTTCCAATCCAGCAGCTAAAAAGAACCAGGATAACCAGAACAATTCCGCTGGTCAGCCTCGTTAAAAAAGATTTCATCAAGCATCCTCCTTTGGCTCATCCTTTACTCCGCCATACCGACGGTCTCTCTGATTGTATTTTTCCACTGCTTTCATCAATTCCTGTTTATCAAAATCCGGCCATGGTACATCGGTAAAATAAAACTCCGTATACGCCAGCTGCCACATCAGATAATTAGAGAGACGAAGTTCTCCACTGGTACGGATCAACAGATCCGGATCCGGAATACCGGCAGTATCCAGATAATCTGAGATTACATCCTCTGTAATATTATCTGCCGGAATACCATCTGCTATAATCTTTTGTACAGCACGGCGAATCTCATCACGACTGCCATAATTGATCGCAATGGTAAAATTCAATCCATCCTGATCCGCAGATTCTCTTTCCAGATTCGCAATGCTTTCCTGAATATCCGGTGCAAGCCCGGTCTTATCTCCAATCACGCGAACACGCATATGATTCTTTTTCGCTGTTTTGATACAGGTCTTCATATAATTACGAAGCAGATTCATAAGCGCATCTACTTCATCCTGTGAACGTTTCCAGTTCTCCGTGGAAAATGCATAAACTGTCAGATATTTAATCCCCATATGATACGCATCTTCACAGATCCGTTCTACATTTTTCGCTCCCTGTATATGCCCATAATTACGGGGCATACCTTTCGCCTTTGCCCAACGACCATTCCCATCCAGAATAATCGCCACATGCTGAGGAATCTTCATAGGTTACCTCCTTATCAAAGTAAGAAACAGGCAGATGCCTCCGGCACCTGCCCTGTCTTCGGTCTTTGTAATCACTATACAGTCATGATCTCTTTTGTCTTTTCTTCTACTGCCTTATCAATTTCAGCAATATACTTATCAGTTAACTTCTGAATCTTAGCCTCCAGATTCTTCTGATCATCCTCGGTCAGTTCATTACTTTTATTCATTTTTTTGAAAGTCTCATTTGCATCACGACGGATGTTACGAACAGCAACTTTTGCCTCGTCTCCTTTTTTCTTTACATCCTTGGATAACTGCTTACGACGCTCTTCAGTCAATTCCGGGAATACCAGACGAATAATGGAACCATCATTGGTCGGGTTGATACCCAGATCAGACATCTGAATTGCTTTCTCAATATCACGGATCAATTTTTTCTCCCATGGCTGGATCTGAATGATACGTGGTTCCGGAACGGAAATATTGCCAACCTGCTGAATAGGGGTTGGAGTTCCATAATAATCTACTCTGATTTTATCCAAAACATGCGGATTCGCACGTCCTGCACGGATCGATCCAAATTCTCTCAAAAGTGCATCATAAGATTTCGTCATCTTCGTCTCAAATGGCTGTAATTTTTCCTGCATAATAACTGGTCCTCTCTTTATACTGTTACTTTTGTTCCTGTAAATTTACCCTGAACGGTATTGATAATACTGTCTTCTTCATTCAGTCCAAATACCATCATCGGCATCTTGTTCTCCATACACATGATGGATGCTGTCAAATCCATCACTCCCAGCTTCTGATCAATCACGGACTGGATCGAAATTTCATCATATTTTTTCGCATCCGGATTCAGCTTCGGATCGCTGTCATATACTCCATCAATCGCTTTTGCCAGAAGGATCACATCTGCTTCAATCTCAATCGCACGAAGTGTTGTCGTTGTATCCGTAGAGAAATACGGATGTCCTGTTCCTCCTGCAAAGAAAGTTACCACTCCATTCTCCAGACACTCAACCGCTGCATCCTTTGTAAACATCTCTGCCATCGGTCCACAGGTAAATGGAGTAAATACTTTTGTCTTCATCCCTGCACTGCGGAAAATCTCTGATACATAGATGCAGTTCATCACGGTCGCCAGCATACCAATCTGGTCAGACTTGGTACGGTCAATGTTCTCACTGGTACGGCCTCTCCAGAAATTGCCGCCTCCGATCACAATCGCTACCTGGATTCCCTGATCCTGTACTGCCTTTACCTGTTTTGCAACTTTCATACAAGTCGCTTCATCAAATCCGGTGTGCTTCTCACCTGCAAGAGCTTCACCGCTTAATTTTAAAAGTACACGTCTCATATCGCACCTCAGTCGTATAATTATAAATACTTTATCATAAATCGTGAAATATTTCAACTCATACCGCGCAGAAACGCCGCCCCGCGTATGAGTTCCTATAACTCTGCTGAATCCAGAACGATTGTAAATGGACCATCATTCAAAAGCTCCACCTTCATATCCGCACCAAATTCTCCGCGCTCCACCACCGGCATCTGTTCTTTGCATTTCGCAATGATATACTCATACATTTCACTTGCCATATCCGGCTTCCCTGCCCGGATAAAGCTTGGTCTGTTGCCTTTTTTGCAATCCGCATACAAAGTGAACTGCGAGATCAGCAGCAATTCTCCTCCTACCGTATGCAGATCCAGATTGGTCTTTCCATTCTCATCCTCAAAAATACGAAGTCCCAGCATCTTTTTTACCATCTTGTCCGCAACTTCTTTCGTATCTTCATCGGATACACCAATCAGAACCAGAAAACCTTTTCCAATCTTACCCAGCGCATTGCCCTCTACTGTTACAGAAGCATGGCTGACACGCTGTATTACAAATTTCATAATATCATTCTCTCACTTTCTTTCATATTCTCTAGCCGGAATCTTTTAGACAACAACAGCCTAGAGAAAACCCCGGAGTAGCCGCTCCGGGGTTTTCCATATGTCCAATGGACTATCTTCTCTTTTCTATTAACATTATATTATTCCATCTTCCCCAAAATGTCAACCCCCGCTGCCAACACTTCCTGATAAAGACGTCCAATCGGCAGACCGACTACATTATTATAATCCCCTTCAATGCCGGACACATAAGCTGCAAACTTTCCCTGAATACCGTACGATCCTGCCTTGTCCATCGGCTCACCGCTCTCCACATAGGCTTCCATCTGCGCTTCTGTCATAGGAAATACATGTACTTTCGTCACCTCTGCAAAATTGATCACCTTCTGCTGCTCCTTCAAAAGCACCGCCACTCCGGTGATGACCTCATGCTCCTTCCCCTGCAGAATACGAAGCATCCTCATCGCATCTTCTTTGTCTCTTGGTTTTCCCAATATCTGCCCTTCTGCTGCCACAACTGTATCTGCACCAATCACGATATCTCCGTCATATTTTGCCGCTACTTCCTGTGCTTTCTGCAAGGACAGCTCCTTTACTACCTCCGTAGGAACAGAAGAAGTAATGATTTCTTCTCCCTCTGCCTTTTGTACTTCAAATCTAACTCCGATCTGCGTAAGAAGCTCTTTCCTTCTTGGTGAACCGGACGCAAGTATAATTTTTTTCATCATTCACAACTCCTTCACTACGGAGATTATACAAAAAGAAGGCTGCAACCGCAAGCCTTCTTTTTCTTTTACTCACTCGCAAACGGATTCCGATACCCGGCCAGTCCTCCCAGGTGCTCTTCAATCCGCAGAAGCTGATTATATTTCTCTGTCCGCTCTCCACGACACGGTGCACCAGTCTTGATCTGTCCTGCCCCGCAGGCCACTGCAATATCTGCAATGATATCCTCCGCCGTCTCACCGCTTCTGTGAGAGATGACCGTACGGTATCCGGCTTTTTGCGCCATGTGGATCGCATCAAAGGCTTCCGTCAGCGTACCGATCTGGTTCACTTTGATCAGAATCGCATTTGCCGCCTCAAGCTTGATACCACAGGAAAGTCGTTTGGTATTGGTCACGAACAGATCATCCCCTACCAGCTGAATCTTGTTGCCAAGCTGTTTGGTCATAGTCTGCCAGCCTTCCCAGTCATCCTCGGAAAGTCCATCCTCGATGGATACCAGCGGATACATGGACACCAGTTCTTCATAATAATCAATCAGTTCATCGGCAGTACGGCTGACTTTATGCCCGTTCATCTGCGCTTCACCCGGGAAATCATAGCGTCCTGTCTTAGCGTTCACCAGTTCACTGGCGGCCGCATCCATAGCAAACACAAAATCTCTTCCCGGCTCATATCCAGCCTCTTCGACTGCTTCTTTCAGATACAAAAATACTTCTTTGGCATCCCTGATATCCGGTGCAAAACCACCCTCATCACCCACGGCAGTGATCAGCCCTTCTTTGGACAAAATCAGCTTTAACTTATGATAGACCTCCACACCCATACGAAGTCCTTCTTTAAAATTTGCCGCGCCTACGGGCATGATCATAAATTCCTGAAAATCAATGGCATTTTTAGAATGCTTTCCTCCATTCAGGATGTTCATCATCGGAACCGGCATCGTATCCGCACGGATTCCTCCGAGATACTGGTAAAGCGGAAGTCCCAGAGCCTTCGCAGAGGCTTTGGCAACTGCCATAGATACGGAAAGAAGCGCATTGGCTCCCAGGTTAGATTTATTTTCTGTACCGTCTGCATCGATCAGCAGATGGTCGATATATCCCTGGTGCAGTGCATTCTCACCGAGAAGCACATTGGCGATCTTTGTATTGACATTCGTGACCGCTTTTTCTACCCCCAGTCCCAGATATCGATCCTGTCCATCTCTTAACTCCACCGCTTCAAAACGCCCCGTAGAAGCACCGGACGGTACGGATGCTCTGGCATGATGCACACCATCCAGGATGACCTCTGCCTCTACGGTTGGATTTCCTCTGGAATCCAGAATCTCTCTTGCGTAAATATAAGTAATCGGTAAATATCGATTCATAAAAAAGAACCTCCTTACACTTTTTTACTAGTATAAGCAGGTTTTTTATTTCTTATTCGATTGCCTTCAGGAACTCAGATTTTACATAACCTTCTTTGTTGTCCTGTCCAATGCAGCGAATCTGTACCCATTCCTGAGAAATATCTCCCAGAACCTCTACTTCCTCGCCTTTGTTCAGTTTCGTCACAACATCACTGCTCGTATTTGCTTCCTTACGAACATTCAGGGTATTGCTTACATCTACCTTCATCTTCACCGTCTGCGGTTCCGGCTCCTCTTCCGGTTCTTCCTCTACTGGTGCCTCCGGCTCTTCCTCAACCGGTTCTTCTTCCTCATCCTCTCCAGGACCATCGCCCTTGATGATAAGTTCTGCATCTCCCTCATCTGACTCTTGCTGCGTCGGAGTCTCAACAGGCTTATCATTGCCGCCCATAAGTTTCGATACACCAAAGACCACACCGGCAAGAATGACTAAAGCAAGAAGAATTCCAAGGATGACCATCTTACGACCATCATCCTCCAGATCATCCCAGTCATAACGGCCGTCATCTTCTTCATCGTATTCCTCATCGTCATCCTCGTCGCCGTCTTCATCGTCTTCGTACTCATCCTCATCCTCGTACTCGTCGTCCTCATCTTCATCCGGCTCTTCCTCTACGACAGGAGCAGCTTTTTTTGTTGATTTCTTTGGAGACAGATCTACATCCGCAACAAAATACTCAAATGTTTCCTGTTTTTTAACCGCAGGCTCCACCGCTATACCGGCTGCTTTTACTGCCTCCTCATAGATCTGCGCAAACGCAGCAGAACCTGTTGTGGACAACTGCTTGAAAGCACCTACGAACAGTGCATTCCAGCTTCCAAGATAAGCAGATACGCTCTCCGGCTGATCTTTTGTCAAAGCCGGAAGCACCTTATACAGCTTTTCCAGCTCTGTATGAACCTTTTCTTCCGGAAGTCCAAACATATAAGAGATATCACTGCCCGGAAAATCATCTTTTACAGACATCAATGCCATGATTCTGTGAAGCAGCGGCAGTGCTCCCGGAATCTCCGCCAGTGTACGGGTTCCGGAGGAAGTCATATTTTTTTTCTGTTTTTCCAGAAGCTTATGATACTGTCTGCGAATACGCTGATAATATTTCTCCCAGAACCATTTTTCCAGATTACCAGTCTCTTCTGCCTGATCCAGTCCACGGAACAGTTCCACATAAAATTCTCTTGTAAATTCCTGCGCCTGAACCTCATCCTGAATAATCACAAAGCTTCTGCAATATACCCCTTCACAGGTTGCATCATATATTTTTCGATAACCCTGGCTGTCTCCCATTTTGAGAGCCTCCAGAGCATGTTTCATCTCAAGTACCATATAAGCTCCTAACTATTTTACCAGAAGAGACTTTCCAGTCATCTCAGCCGGCTGTTCCATATCCATCAGTTCCAGAAGAGTCGGAATAATATCCGCGAGGCATCCGCCCTCTCTTAACTTATAAGCCGGATCTGCATTTACAAGAATAAACGGAACCGGATTCACTGTATGTGCGGTAAACGGCGCACCCGTCTCATAATCTTTCAGCTGCTCTGCATTACCATGGTCTGCACAGATAAACATCTGTCCATCTACAGATTTCAAAGCCTCTACTGCTTTTCCAAGACACTCATCCACTGCTTCTACTGCTTTGATCGCTGCATCCTGCACACCAGTATGACCTACCATATCCGGGTTTGCGAAGTTGATAATGATCACATCATATTTATCAGATTTGATCGCCTCACAAAGCTTATCGCATACACCATATGCGCTCATCTCCGGCTGAAGATCATAGGTAGCTACCTTCGGAGAATTTACAAGGATACGATCCTCTCCCTCGTTCGGCTCTTCCACACCACCGTTGAAGAAGAAGGTAACATGTGCATATTTTTCAGTCTCTGCAATACGCGCCTGTGTCTTTCCGTTCGCTGCAAGATACTCACCAAAGGTATTGGTCAGAGATACTTTATGGAAAGCAACGATCTTGTTCGGAATCGTTACATCATACTCGGTAAAGCATACATAAGTCAGATCCAGTCTCTTCTCTCTCTCAAATCCGGTAAATTCATCATCACAGAAAGCTCTGGTGATCTCTCTTGCACGGTCTGGACGGAAGTTGAAGAAGATAACAGAATCTTTATCCTGAATTGTCGCCAGTGGCTGACCATCTTTCATCACTACGAATGGTTTTACAAACTCATCATATACTTCTTCTTTATAAGAATCGTTCATTCCACATACCGGGCATGCTACCTGTACACCCTCACCCTTTGTCAGAGCTCTGTATGCCTGCTCTACACGATCCCAACGATTGTCACGGTCCATTGCATAGTAACGTCCCATAACAGATGCTACTTCACCAACACCAATCTTCTTCATCTCATCGCGAAGTGCTTTGATGTAATCTTTGCCGGATGCAGGCGGAGTATCACGTCCATCCAGGAAACAATGTACATATACTTTCTCAAGACCATGACGTTTTGCCAGCTCCAGAAGACCATAAATGTGCGTATTGTGGCTGTGTACACCACCGTCAGACAGAAGACCAAACATATGAAGCGCAGAATTATTCTTCTTTGCATTCTCTACTGCTGTCAAAAGTGCCTCATTTTCAAAAAATACGCCATCCTGAATCTCTTTGGTAATTCTGGTCAGCTCCTGATACACAATACGACCAGCACCCATATTCAGATGACCAACCTCAGAGTTACCCATCTGTCCATCTGGAAGACCAACTGCCATACCGCTTGCATTACCTTTTACAAAAGGATATTCAGCCATCAGCTTATCCATAACAGGAGTTTTTGCTTCTGCAACCGCATTCGCTTCCGCAGTCTCATTCAGTCCGTAACCATCTAAAATCATTAACACTGTAGGTTTCTTACTCATACTTTATCTCCTTTAATTCTATCTTTGTCAAAATTCCTTTATCTGCTGCACAGACTCTCCCCTGATTGTACATGAACTCGATAAAACTTGCAAGCGTTATGACTGATTATTTTCCATTTACACCTGTGCCGGAACCCTCTCTCGATCCGGATGTTCACCGCTCCAACCAAGCTGCGGCAGACATTTCAAGGTATACATATCCTCTGCTGTGATCTCAATCATCGGTAATTCCAGATTCTGACGCATACGTTCCATAGAAGTTGCCTTCGGAATCACACAGATATCCTGCTGCAAAAGAAATCTCAGGAGAAACTGCGCTGGAGTCACACCATATTTTTCTGCCATCTTCAAGACAACTGCTTCCTGAAGCACACGGGTTCTTCCAAGCGGACTCCACGCCTGTACCTGGATTCCCATATTTTTACAATACTGTACTGCCAGTTCCTGCATATATCCCACATGCAGCTCCAACTGATCTACCATTGGTTTCACTTTTGCTGTCTCCATCAATGCGTCAATATGATGCGGAAGGAAATTACTGAGTCCGATCGCCCGTACTTTTCCCTGCTCATACAGCTCTTCCATTGCTTTCCAGCTTCCCGCAATCAACTCTTTCCAGTTCTCACATTCCGGATCAGGCTTTGGCCAATGGATCAGAAACAGATCCAGATAATCAGTCTGCAGACGCTCCAAAGAAGCATAAAAACTTTCCCTGGTCTTCTCATAACCAAGATCCGTCTTCCATACCTTTGATGTAAGGAAAATTTCCTCACGAGGTACTCCGCTCTCTTTAATTCCTTTTCCTATATATTCTTCATTCTCATAAAATGCTGCCGTATCCAGCATCCGATATCCGGCTTCCAGTGCCATACGGACAATACGTTCATCACTTCCATCTGTACAACGAAATGTTCCATAACCGATTTTTGGAAGTTTTACACCATTCAACAATACAAAATATTCGTTCATACCATTCTCCATACAACAAGAGGGCATTGTCTTACACAATGCCCTCCCATAAAAACTCTGATTATTTCCAGTTAACGATCTGTCCAAACTCTGGTTTCAGGGAAGCTCCACCTACCAGACCACCATCGATATCCGGCTGTGCGAACAGCTCTGGAGCAGTTGCAGCATTTACAGATCCGCCGTACTGAATACGGATTGCTTCTGCAGTTGCCTCATCATAAATCTCAGCGATGCACTCACGGATCGCTTTACATACTTCCTGAGCCTGCTCAGTAGTAGCAGTCTTACCAGTTCCGATTGCCCAGATTGGCTCGTATGCGATCACTGCAGTAGCTGCCTGCTCTGCAGTTACGTTGAGGAAACCAACCTTCACCTGCTGACGGATGAAATCCATAGTAACGCCCTGTTCTCTCTGAGCCAGAGTCTCACCACAGCACATAATTGGGGTAATGCCATGCTCGAAAGCTTTCAGCATTTTTTTGTTAACAGTCTCATTGGTCTCTGCGAAGTATTCTCTTCTCTCAGAATGTCCAAGAACTACGTATTTCACTCCTACGTCAGTCAGCATAGCTGGGGAGATTTCTCCGGTGTAAGCACCTTTCTCCTCGTAGTACATATTCTCAGCACCAACCTGAATATTGGAACCTTTAGCTGCTTCCATAACCGGAATGATATCGATAGCCGGTACACAGAATACAACATCTGCATCTTCAGTTGCTACGAGTGGTTTTAAAGTGTTTACCAGTTCAACTGCTTCGCTTGGAGTCATGTTCATTTTCCAGTTTCCAGCGATAATTTTCTTTCTTGCCATTTTAACGGCCTCCTTTTGTTTATGTTTCAGGGTCTGCAGACAACCTTACTTGTCGTTAGCTGCTGCTACACCCGGAAGTTCTTTACCTTCAAGGAATTCCAGAGATGCTCCGCCACCGGTAGAGATGTGGCTCATCTTATCTCCAAATCCAAGAGTATTTACTGCTGCTGCGGAATCTCCGCCACCGATAATAGTAGTTGCATCAGTCTCAGCCAGGGACTTAGCTACTGCGATAGTTCCTTTTGCAAGAACCGGATTCTCAAATACGCCCATCGGTCCGTTCCATACAACAGTCTTAGCAGCTTTTACAGCGTTTGCATAAAGTTCTGCAGTCTTTGGTCCGATGTCCAGACCCAGCTGGCCAGCCGGCATAGCATCACATGCTACGATTTCTACCGGGATCTCTGCATCGATCGGGCTCGGGAATGCCGGTGCAACTGCAGTATCGATCGGAAGAAGAAGCTGTTTTCCAAGGCTCTCAGCTTTTGCAATCATCTCTTTGCAGTAATCCAGCTTGGTATCATCTACAAGAGAGCTTCCTACTTCGTATCCCTGTGCTTTCAGGAAGGTATATGCCATACCGCCGCCGATAATCAGAGTATCACATTTCTCAAGCAGGTTGGAGATTACGTTCAGCTTATCAGCAACTTTAGCACCGCCAAGGATTGCAACAAACGGACGAACCGGATTATTTACTGCATTGCCAAGGAAATCAATCTCTTTCTGCATCAGATATCCAACTGCAGAAGTCTCCACATACTGGGTAACTCCTACGTTAGAGCAGTGTGCTCTGTGAGCGGTACCAAATGCATCGTTTACAAATACATCAGCAAGAGAAGCCAGCTCTTTGGAGAATGCCTCTCCGTTCTTGGTCTCCTCTGCACGATAACGGGTATTCTCAAGAAGAACAACCTCGCCATCTTTCATAGCTTCCACAGCAGCCTTTGCATTTGGTCCAACTACTTCTGGATCAGCAGCAAATTTTACTTCCTGTCCAAGAAGCTCAGACAGACGTACTGCTACTGGTGCAAGAGAAAGCTCCGGCTTCGGCTCTCCCTTCGGTTTGCCAAGATGAGAACAAAGAATTACTTTTCCGCCGTCAGCGATCAGCTTTTTGATGGTCGGAAGTGCTGCTACCAGACGGTTCTCATCTGTAATCTTGCCCTCTTTGAGCGGTACATTAAAGTCACAACGAACCAGGGTACGCAGACCTTTTACATTGATATCATCAACGGATTTTTTATTTAACATGGATGTAAACTCCTTTCAATCACAATTATGAAAAAAGGTCCGGTCCCAAAGACCGGACCTTTTGAGGTCTTAAACTTATGCTAACTCAGCGAAGTATTTGATAGTACGAACCATCTGAGATACATAGGAGTTCTCATTGTCATACCAAGAAACAACCTCTACCTGGCATTTTCCATCTGGAAGTGGAGAAACCATAGTCTGGGTAGCATCGAACAGAGAACCATATCTCATACCAACGATATCGCTGGATACGATCTCGTCCTCAGTGTAACCATAAGACTCAGTAGTAGCTGCTTTCATAGCTGCATTGATCTCTTCTTTGGTTACAGTTTTGTTAACAACTGCGAATAACAGAGTGGTAGAACCGGTTGGGGTTGGTACACGCTGTGCAGCACCGATCAGTTTGCCGTTCAGTTCCGGGATAACCAGACCGATTGCTTTTGCAGCACCAGTGCTGTTTGGAACGATATTCACTGCACCTGCACGGGATCTTCTCAGATCACCTTTTCTCTGAGGTCCGTCAAGGATCATCTGATCACCAGTGTAAGCATGGATGGTACACATAATACCGGACTCGATTGGAGCCAGATCGTTCAGTGCTTTTGCCATCGGAGCCAGACAGTTGGTGGTACAGGAAGCTGCAGAAATTACAGTATCCTCTTTGGTCAGAGTGGTGTGGTTTACATTGTAAACGATAGTTGGCAGATCATTTCCAGCCGGAGCGGAAATAACAACTTTCTTAGCACCTGCAGTGATATGAGCAGAAGCTTTGTCTTTGGAAGTATAGAATCCGGTACACTCCAGAACTACATCTACATCCAGCTCTCCCCATGGAAGCTCAGCTGCGTTTGCTTTTGCATAGATTTTGATTTCTTTTCCGTCAACGATGATGGAATCTTCTGTTGCAGATACGGTATCTGCCAGAGCATATCTACCCTGAGAAGAGTCATATTTCAGTAAGTGTGCGAGCATTTTCGGGGAAGTCAGATCGTTGATTGCTACAACCTCATATCCCTCTGCGCCGAACATCTGTCTGAATGCAAGACGACCGATACGACCGAAACCATTGATTGCTACTTTTACTGCCATGTTTCAATTCCTCCTAAAAGTGAATAATTATATATGTTAGATCCTTCAACTCTTGCGAAGTTTGTTAAAGAATCATCAACCGTTATTTATTGTACCTAATTTGCCAAAAAATATCAATACCAAATCACA
Source organism: Lachnospiraceae bacterium (assembly GCA_017558865.1). Taxonomy (GTDB): domain Bacteria; phylum Bacillota; class Clostridia; order Lachnospirales; family Lachnospiraceae; genus Hominiventricola. The sequence goes on along the minus strand of JAFYTM010000105.1, from coordinate 8,685 downwards.
AAGAATCCTGATTTTTTCTTTATTCCACAATGTATATCTTTATTTTTTACTTTACTTTATGGAAAATATCTTCTATGATGTGACTGGAAATGACTTTTTTCGATACAGGAGGAAATCTTTTTGAATATCTTGTCTGATTATCATACTCATACATCCTTTTCCGGAGACTGCAATGTCCCGCCGGAGCTTATGATCCAGGAAGCCGTTGCTCACGGAATTCAGCATCTGTGCATCACAGACCACATGGATTACGATTACACCGACGGCGGAATCTGTTTTGAATTTGATGAAAAAGAATATTTTCGGCGTCTGCTGCCATTAAAGGAGCGATACAAAGACCAGATCGATATAAGCATCGGTATCGAACTTGGACTTCAGTCTTATCTGAGCAAAAAACACCATAACCTTGTTTTTTCCAATTCCTTTGATTTTGTGATTGGCTCTATTCATCTGGTACACTCCAAAGACCCCTACTTTCCTGCCTATTTCAAAGACCGGGAAGAATCAGATGCTTATTATGAATACTTTCTGTGCGCTCTGCAGAATCTGGAAGCATATTCCAATTTTGACACTTTTGGACATTTAGATTATGTCGTACGTTACGGACCAAATCAGAATCTTTTTTATTCTTACAAAAAATACCAGGAGATTCTGGATGAGATCCTGCGTTCTCTTGTCAAAAAAGAGATTGGACTGGAAATCAACACCGGCGGTTACAAATATGGGCTGGGGACCCCGAACCCCTGCCAAGAAATCATTATGCGCTACCGGGAACTTGGCGGAAAAATCATTACACTTGGTTCCGATGCACATCTTCCGGAGTATCTTGGATATGAGATGAAACAGGCAACAGAACTTCTCAAAGAATGTGGATTTTCTTCACACTTTATTTTCAAACAAAGAAAACCCATCGAAATACCTCTGTAAAACATACAAAAGGGAGCTGTCGCTCCCTTTGTCTATCGATATTACAAGATTGTACCGCCGCCTGCCACATATTCACCATCATAAAAAACAACCGCCTGTCCGGGTGTAACCGCGCGTACCGGCTCATCAAACATACATTCCACTTCATCTTCTGCAACCATGCGTACCGTACACATGGCTCCTCCATGATTATAGCGGATCTTCGCCATAAAACGTGCCTCTCCTTCGATTCCCGGAACCGCCATCCAGTTCAGGCGATTCGCTTTCAGCGTCTGACAAAATACATCTGTCGTCTCTCCCAGCACAACTTCATTTGTTTCCGGCCGAATTCTGCTTACAACCACTGGTCTTCCAAGTGCAATTCCAAGTCCTTTTCGCTGACCAATCGTATAATGTGTGATTCCTCTGTGTTTTCCAACTACTGTTCCATCTTTCCATACAAAATTCCCTTCCGGGATCTTTACATGGGCATTTTCCTCGATAAAACGGGCATAATCCTTATCTGGAACAAAACAGATCTCCTGGCTGTCCGGCTTATTAGCCACCTGCAGATCCAGTTTTTCCGCAAATCCTCGTATCTCTTCTTTCGTATAAGCTCCCACCGGCATCAATGTATGAGACAGTTGTTCCTGTGTCAGATTATACAATGCATACGTTTGATCTTTTGCTGCGGTAGCAGATTTTTTCAAAGCATAACGTCCATTAGAAAGCTGTTCAATCTGTGCATAATGTCCGGTAGCAATATAATCCGCTCCGATCTCCAGACTTCTTTTCAACAGGGACTCCCATTTCACATAACGATTGCATGCAATACACGGATTCGGTGTTCTTCCATGCAGATACTCATCCATGAAATAATCGATCACCTTTTCCCTGAAATCCTGCTTAAAATTCATCACATAATAAGGGATCCCTAGAGAAGATGCCACACGCCTTGCATCATCCACTGCGCTGAGTCCGCAGCATCCTCCGTTTTCTTCCATCTGTTCCGGGTTTTCATCCTGCCATATCTGCATCGTCACTCCCCATACCTCATAACCCTGCTCCTGCAAAAGCCATGCCGCTACAGAGGAATCAACTCCTCCGGACATTCCTATCACAACTTTCTTTTTTTCCATACCTAGTACTCTTCGCTTTCCTCTTCTTCACCTTCGTGTATGTCAGACTTTGGTCTTTCCAATCCCTCAATCTGTATTCCCCGCTTCTCTGCATAATCCCAGAGTGCCGCGTGAATCGCTTCCTCCGCCAGTAAAGAACAGTGTACTTTTACCGGCGGAAGACCATCCAGAGCATCCATAACTGCTTTATTCGTCACTTGAAGTGCCTCATAGATGGTCTTGCCTTTTACCAGTTCAGTTGCCATACTGCTGGTTGCTACCGCAGCACCGCATCCAAACGTCTTAAATTTCACATCCCGAATCACCTGATGATCGTCTACATCCAGATAAATTCTCATAATATCTCCACATTTTGCATTGCCAACCGTTCCCACACCGCTGGCATTCTCGATCTCACCAACGTTCCTTGGATTCTGGAAATGATCCATCACTTTATCACTATACATCCTGTTTTCCTCTTTTCTTCTTTTATACTCTGCTCCTGCCCTGCTCATTGTTTACGCAGAAAATCTTCATATAGCGGCGACATATTTCTCAGCCGCTCCACAATTCGTTTAATTACCTCCACAACTTCATCCAGTTCTTCTTTCGTTGTCTCTTCACTGAGTGTCAGACGAAGAGAACCATGCGCAATCTCATGGGGAAGCCCGATTGCCAGAAGTACATGAGATGGATCCAGGGAACCGGAAGTACATGCAGATCCACTGGAACCACAAATTCCTTCCATATCCAACATAATCAAAAGAGACTCACCTTCTACAAACTGAAAACTAAAATTCGCATTATTCGGAAGTCTGTTCGTATAATGTCCATTAAGCCTTGTATACGGTACTTCTTTCAATACACGTCCGATCAAATAATCCCGAAGTTCTTTTTCCCTGGCTGTTCTATCTTCCATTGTACGCATTGCACGCTCCACAGCAGCCCCAAAACCAACAATTCCTGGAACATTCTCTGTTCCGGCACGACGTTTTCTTTCCTGACCGCCTCCATGCACAAAGCTCCGGATCTTGACGCCTTTACGAATATACAAGCATCCTATTCCCTTTGGACCATTTAATTTATGTGCGCTCGCACTGAGCATATCAATATTCAGGTCATCTACCCGAATCGGGATCTGACCAAATGCCTGTACCGCATCTGTATGAAATAAAATCCCATGTTCTCTTGCAATCTGTCCAATCTCCCGGATTGGCTGAACAGTTCCAATCTCATTATTCGCAAACATCACACTGATCAGAATGGTTGTCGGACGAATTGCTTTTTTCAGTTCTTCCAGTTTTACCGTTCCGTTTTCATCCACATCCAGATACGTCACTTCAAATCCCTGCTTTTCCAGCCACTCTGCTGCATGCAGGATTGCATGATGCTCAATCTTTGTCGTAATGATATGATTACCCTTTGTCTTATAAGCTTCTGCCGTTGCCTTTAACGCCCAGTTATCCGCTTCACTTCCCCCTGCTGTAAAATAGATTTCACTTGTATCTGCTCCAAGTGCCTTTGCAACAGATTCACGTCCCTTCACAACAGCATCTTTACTTTTCTGTGAAAAACGGTAGACACTGGATGGATTTCCATACAGTTCAGTAAAATACGGAAGCATCGCTTCCACCACTTCCGGTGCCGTTCTGGTCGTTGCCGCATTATCCAGATATATCATTCTTTTTGCTTCTTCCATATTCTATCACTCCTTCTTATCACAGCACAATTCCCGGTTTTGTTTTTCCAGGATCACTCTCTGGTTTTCTTTTACCAGTTCACTGATTTTAATTTCATTGACCGTATGATCGATACTGTCATTGACTTTTTTCCAAACATATTTTGTCACACATACATCTGCCCCGTCACATCCCACATCAGACAGACCAGGACATTCTACCAGATTCAGACTGCCCTCTAAAGCTCTTAACACATCTCCAACCGATATCTCCTCCGGAGCTTTTCCCGGAATATAGCCTCCGCATGCACCTCTAACACTGATCACCAATCCTGCCTTGCGTAGTTTTGCAATCAACTGTTCCAGATAACTTTCTGAAATACGCTGTCTTGCCGCAATGCTTGCGATTGAAACAGGTTCATTCTCACTATGCAGTACGAGATCAATCATCGCTCTGAGTCCATACCTTCCTTTTGTTGACAGCTTCATTCCATCCACCTCTTTTAATTCCTACTATTTTACTAGGATTTCATTTGTATAATACCATTCCATCGAGGTTCTGTCAAGCATCACACCCGAATATATTTTAGGAAAAACGAGATTTTTATGCGACAATTCTCATTATTCCTGAAAGGGACACTGATCCTTACCTTCGCCAGTTTGTTCAGTCGATTCCTGGGTTTCCTTTATAAGATATTCCTCGCCCAGGCTTTAGGTGCGGAAGGTATGGGAATCTATCAGCTTATTTTTCCCGTATTTGCAGTCTGTCATGCACTGACTGCTTCTGGACTGGAAGTCGCCATTGCCCGCTTTACAGCTTTTCACAAAAAGGAAGAGCACGCATCCTTCCTTTATGCAGGTCTTTTTCTATCCCTGAGCGTTTCACTGGTAATTGCTTCTATACTATGGTACCAGGCAGACTTAATTTCCATCCACATTCTCCACGAAGCACGATGTGGAGCTCTGCTTAGAATCATTGCAGGTGTGATCCCTTTATCTGCTGTACACTGTTGTTTTTCCGGTTCTTATCTTGGGAAAAAAAAGGCTGCCATTCCAGCCGGAGCACAGATCTTGGAACAGACTTTGCGCATTGGGGCTGTGTGGCTTCTCTGCAGAATTTATACGCAGCAAGGACATTCCATCACTCCCGATCTTGCAGTATGGGGACTTTTGGCAGGTGAAGCCGGAAGTGCTCTGTTCATGCTGTCTCTTTCCAACAGCACTCTTCCGCGGCCAAGAAATACTCATACCTTTCTTTCTCGATGTCGCACGCTCCTTGGAATGGCACTCCCCCTCACTGGAACCCGACTGAGTCTTTCTTTACTGCAGAGTGCAGAAGCTATTCTAATTCCCATATCCCTGCGTGAATCCGGACTCAACTCTGCTGAAGCACTCAGTCTGTATGGTATCCTCACCGGAATGTCATTATCTTTTTTAATGTTTCCAAATGCAGTCACATCTTCCATATCCGCCATGCTGCTTCCTGTCATTTCAGAAGAACAGGCACAGGGAAACAAAAAAAATATCTCCACTGCCATTGAATACACCATCCTGTTCGGATTGATCATCGGCATTTTATTCACAGGTATTTTCTTAAGATACGGAGTTTCCCTGGGGACAATCATTTTCCACGAACAACTGGCAGGAGAATTTCTCGCTACCCTGGCATGGATCTGTCCTTTCCTGTATTTTACCGGCAATTTAAACAGTATTCTTCACGGACTTGGCAATACCAAAATCACATTCTTCAATCAGCTGGCAGCTATCGTTGTTCGCATTGTCTTTATCATGCTTTTCGTGCCCACACATGGCATCCAGGGTGTTCTCTGGGGACTTCTCGCAAGCCAGTTTCTTCTCTGTCTGCTGGGAATCCGTGCCATATCCACCCATTTTGCACCAACGCTGGGATTGGATACTTTTATTCTTAAACCATTATCCGCACTTTTATTATCTTCAGGAGGAATGGAATTGTTCAAACGTTTTCTTCCTACATTCCGACTTGGAACCGAACTTCTGACACTCACTGTCAACATCTGTATCATGGCAGCCGCATATTTTCTGCTGCTGTTCATCTTCGGTATCCACAAACTGATTCATCTCCCCGGATTAAAAAACAAACAGCATAAAAGACCAATAAGATAAGCTTCGTTGTCCGTTTACATTTTCCATATTTCGTATTATACTAAATGCAGATTTTACGGTTATCCAAGAAAAGGAGTTCATATGGGATTTACATTTAACAGAAAACTGCCAATTCCAAGAGAGATCAAAGAAATGTACCCACTCTCTGAAACCTACGCAGCATTAAAAAAACAAAGAGATCAGGAAATCAGTAACGTAATCACCGGAGCAGATGATCGTTTTCTGGTCATTATCGGACCATGCTCTGCAGATCACGAAGATGCTGTTATAGACTATCTGAACCGACTGGTTCCTGTTCAGGAAAAAATCAAAGATAAAGTCATCATCATCCCAAGAATCTATACCAACAAACCCCGTACCACCGGTGAAGGATATAAAGGAATGGTTCATCAGCCAAACCCAGAAGCCGCTCCGGATCTTCTGGAAGGTCTGATTGCCATTCGAAAACTGCATATCCGCAACATTGAAGAAACTGGTCTGACCGCCGCCGATGAGATGCTGTATCCGGAAAATTACTGGTATCTGTCTGATCTTCTTTCCTACGTTGCTGTCGGTGCACGTTCCGTTGAAGATCAGCACCACCGCATGACAGTCAGCGGATTTGATATCCCTGCCGGTATGAAAAATCCTACCAGCGGTGATATGACTGTCATGCTGAACTCTGTGGTTGCCGCACAGCACAGCCATTCCTTTATTTACCGTGGATGGGATGTAGATACCTCCGGCAATCCACTGGCACACACCATCCTTCGCGGTGCTGTGAACAAACGCGGTGCGACAATTCCAAACTATCACTATGAAGATCTTCGCCTTCTGTGTGATCTGTACGCCCAGAAAAATCTACAGAATCCGGCATGTATCGTAGATACCAACCACTCCAATTCGAACAAACAGTATCTGCAGCAGATCCGCATTGCCAAAGAAGTTCTTCACAGCCGCCGATATAATGATGACATTCACAAATTAGTCAAAGGACTGATGATCGAAAGCTATATCGAGGATGGTGCTCAAAAGATTCACGAAAACGTCTATGGTAAATCCATCACCGATCCATGTCTGGGCTGGGAGAAAACAGAACGGCTTTTGTATGAAATCGCCGAAAATTGCTGATTTTTTTCAAATATCACGCAAGAAGGTGCAGAACACCCAATTCTGCACCTTTTATATATACTCATCCTCTTGGATGAACCTTACTGTATTCTGTTTTCATACCAGACTGAAAACCAGCATAGATCTGCGTTGCTGTCAAATCTGTGTAACCCAGCATCTCCTGTATCGTCTGAAGCTGTGCACCATTCGACGCCATATGCGCCGCACAGGAATGCCGGAACATTCTTGGCGTGATCTCCTTTTCAATCCCTGCCTTCTGAGCATATCCTTTTAAAATCTTCCAAAATCCCTGTCTGCTCATAGGCATTCCGGAACAGTTCAAAAACAGCAGATCACTGTCATCTTTTTTTATAAATGCATGTCTTCCTTTTTCCAGATACTCAACCAAAGCTTTTCCCGCTTTTTCACCGAAAGGAATCATACGTTCTTTTTCCTCATCCCGACAAACAATCCATCCAAACCGAAGATTCACATCCTCCACATTCAAATGAACCAGTTCCGTCACTCTCATACCTGTCGCATACAAAAGTTCCAGCATCGCTTTGTCCCGATAACCCTTCGGATGATCCTGCTGTGGCTGCTCCAGCAAATATTCTACCTCCTGAATGCTCAAGATACCCGGAAGTTTTTTCTTGACTTTCGGTGCCCGAAGCTGATATGACGGATCTTCGTCTACCAGATGCTCCCTTAACAAATATTCAAAAAATGCTTTTATGGAAGCTATGTATCTGGATATGGTAGATGCTGCCATTCCGTTTTTTTCCAACGAAAGAACATAGGCATTCAATGTAGTAGCTGTTACTTTATCCGCCTGATCTACCCCTTGCTGCTTCGCATAATTCATCATCTTTGTCAAATCACTATGATATGACATAACCGTATTGCCGGATGCTTTTTTCACATCCTTTAAGTACATTATAAAACGCCGTATTTCGTCATCCATAACTACCCCTCAACTCCAAATGACATAACTTCAGTATAGCGAAGAACAGTTCTGATTTCAATCCTTTTTTACATTACATCTTCCTCAATAATTGCTGCAATATCAATGGATTAATATACACTTCTGATGCAATTCCAAATATCAAAAAAAAGAAGCCAACTGCTGCTAAAAACAAATATTTTTTTCTATTGCTCCCTCTTTTCCATACCCACAAAAAAATCCATCCGAATGCCGCAAAATAGAACAACACCTGAGGAACAATCCCCGCCACGCAAAGCAAGACACCTTTTATACCCAAACGTATAACTGATATACTGATCATCGTTCCCCAGGATATTCCCAGCAAACAGACCAATATCCCCAGCAAACAGGGTGCCATATTCAATGCTCCGCAGCAGACAAACAGTGCATATTGTCCGCTTCGATATCCACCGATATATTCCAGAAGTTTTTCATAATCTATCTTCAAAGATGCATACTGATTCAGAAAATATTCACTGAATATTCCTGCAAAAACAGCAGCATCCTGTCGCTGTACAAGAAGAATTCCTCCTAATATTCCTAAAAAAAACAAAGCCATACAAATAGTCGGATTTATATGTTTTCGATAACAGAACATTTCATACATAAAAAAACCTCCCCACCCATTCATTATACGGGCAGGGAGACAAGTTTATGACATCTCTGTACATTTTTTATAAACAGCTGCTGATGCTTTCAACACCGCATCACGCATTCCACATTCTTCCAGTGCTGCTACCCCCTCAATCGTTGTACCAGCAGGACTG
>JAFYTM010000104.1 GCA_017558865.1 Lachnospiraceae bacterium | reverse complement strand
CGTCAAGAAGTTTTTGCAAAAACTCAAAGTAATTTTTGCAAATTTATGCAATCACCCGCAGGGCATCTCTGACTGTGGAAACACCTACCACCTCAATACCTGAAACATTCTTCACCTGCTCCAGACTGCTCTGAGGAAGAACCACTTTCTCAAAGCCAAGCTTCCTTGCCTCCAGCACACGCTGCTGCGCCATACTGACGGCACGGACTTCACCGCTCAACCCAACCTCTCCAAACACGATTGTCTTCTCAGAGATGGGAATATCTTTATAGCTGGAAATCACTGCCAGTACCAGTGCCAGATCCATCGCAGGCTCATTCAAACGCAGACCGCCCGCAATATTCACATAGGCATCATAACTGGACAACGGAAGATTCAGACGCTTCTCCAGCACTGCCATCAGAAGATTGACTCTGTTCGCATCCATCCCGGCTGCAGTACGTCTTGGAAGTCCAAAATTCGTCTTGCAGACCAGTGCCTGCACTTCCAAAAGCATGGGTCTTGTACCCTCCATCGTACAGGCAACCACAGAACCTGATGCGCCTTCCGGCTTTCCACTGAGCATATATTCTGACGGATTTGATACCTCCCGAAGTCCGGTATCCAACATCTCGAACACACCAATCTCGTTGGTCGAGCCAAAACGATTTTTCACACCACGCAGAATCCGATAGGATGCGTGACGGTCACCTTCAAAATACAGAACCGTATCCACCATATGCTCCAGCACACGGGGACCTGCCACAGTACCTTCTTTTGTGACATGACCTACGATAAAAATGGTAATCCCCTGCTCCTTTGCAAGACGCATCAATACCCCCGTTGCCTCGCGTACCTGAGATACACTTCCCGGTGCAGAGGATATCTCCTCCTGATACATCGTCTGAATGGAATCGATGATCACCACCTGCGGCTTTTCTTTTAAGACAACCTCCTCAATATCTGCCAGATTCGTCTCACATAGAAGCTGCATACTGTCCCGGAATACACCAATCCGTGATGCCCGCATCTTGATCTGCTGCAGGGACTCTTCTCCCGAAATATAGAACACTTTGGATAGTCTGTCTGCCAGATTCCGGCATACCTGCAGGAGAAGTGTTGACTTTCCGATGCCAGGATCACCTCCCACAAGCACGAGAGATCCTGGAACAATACCTCCTCCAAGCACCTGATCCAGCTCCGCCATTCCTGTTGAAATACGTTCCTGATCTTTTGATTCAATATGATTCAGAGAAACAGGGGCTTTCCCTTCCGAACTCCTGCGCTTTATTACTGAGGTATTTCCTTTTTTCTTCTGAACTGCCGGTTCCTCTGCAAACGTATTCCATTCCCTGCATGCCGGACACTGCCCGGACCATTTGGCGGATTCATAACCGCAGCGCTGACAAAAGAACACCGTACTGCCTTTTTTCATGCAGATGCCTCCGTTCTCACGTGAATCTTCACTTTGCCATTGAGTACCTTCACATCCACGCAGTCCCCTTCCTTGATATTGCCATCAAGGATCTCATCTGCCAGAAGGTCTTCCAGTTTATTCTGAATCGCACGTTTCAGAGGACGGGCACCATATTTGGCATCATAGGCCGTCTCCGACAGCCATTTTCTGACAGAATCCTTAAAGGACACCTGAATAGAAAGCTGCTCGGCACACCGTTTTTCCAGCTCTGTAAGAAGCATACCTGCAATCTTCGCAATCTCTTCTTTTTGAAGCATATGGAATACAATCGTCTCATCAATACGGTTCAAAAACTCCGGCTTAAAGATCTGCTTCACTTCATTCATCACACCGTTTTTCATAAACTCATAATCCTGCTTTGCATCGTCCACAGATGCAAAACCAAGCTTTTTCGGTGTCACAATGGAGCTGGCACCTGCATTAGAAGTCATAATAATAACTGTATTTTTAAAATCTACTTTTCTTCCCTGAGAATCCGTGATATGTCCATCATCCAGTACCTGAAGCAGAATATTGAACACATCTGGATGTGCTTTTTCAATCTCATCGAACAAAATGACCGAATACGGATTGCGGCGAACCTTTTCACTTAACTGTCCGCCATCATCGTGACCCACATATCCAGGCGGAGAACCAATCATCTTCGCTACACTGTGCTTCTCCATATATTCGGACATATCCACACGGATCATCGAATCATCTCTACCAAACAGCACTTCTGCAAGTGCCTTGGACAGCTCCGTTTTTCCGACACCGGTAGGTCCAAGGAATAAAAAGGAACCAATTGGTCGTTTCGGGTCTTTGAGTCCCACACGGCCTCTCTTCACCGCCCTGGCTACTGCAGTCACTGCTTCCTCCTGTCCAACGACTCTTTTATGAAGTGTCTGTTCCAGACGGCGCAGACGCTGCGATTCTGCTTCCGCAAGTCTCTGTACCGGAATCTTCGTCCAACGGGATACGGTCTGTGCGATATGTTCCTCTGTCACAACACTGGAAGTTTTCCTTCCGCGCTTTGCACCTTTGCCGGACAATCGTTCTTCCAATTCATGTACTTTCTGTCGATATTCCTTTGCGATCTCTATATCATCTTCTGCAAGCGCATCCTCCAGTGCCGTTTTTGCATCCTGCAGTTCCCTTACAAGTTCCTGCTGCTCATCACTTCCTGCGTACTGCCCCATGCGCAGACCGGCAGAAGCTTCATCCATCAGGTCAATTGCTTTATCCGGGAGAGCACGATCATTGATATAACGCTCAGACAGCTTCGCTGCTGCCTCCAGAGCCTCATCTGTAATCTTTACCTGATGATGATTCTCATAATAAGAACGAAGTCCTTTCAGGATCTCAATGGTCTGCTCCACACTTGTCTGTTCTACAACGATTGGCTGGAAACGCCGCTCCAGAGCCGCGTCTTTTTCTACATGCTTCCGATATTCATCCAGAGTGGTTGCTCCTATAATCTGGATCTCTCCTCTGGCCATCGCAGGCTTTAATATATTAGAGGCATCCATAGCCCCCTCCGCGCCTCCTGCACCGATGATCGTATGCAGTTCATCGATAAACAACAGGATATTGCCATCCTGCCGTACTTCCTCAATCACATTTTTAATACGTTCTTCAAATTCTCCCCTGTATTTGGAACCTGCCACCATTGCCGTAAGATCCAGAATACAAAGTCTCTTTCCGGCTATCGTATCCGGTACTTTTCCAGACGCAATCCTTGCTGCCAGCCCCTCCACAATTGCCGTCTTTCCAACTCCCGGCTCTCCGATCAGACATGGATTGTTCTTGGTTCTGCGGCTTAATACCTGCATAACTCTCTGAATCTCTTCCTGTCTTCCGATCACCGGATCCAGTTTTCCTTCTTTTGCAAGAAAAGTCAGGTCACGGCTGTACTGCTCCAGCGTCTGTGTTCCTCTGTTTTTTGTCTCTTCCTTGTATTCTGCCGCCTTTTCTCCCATGGAGTTCACCAGCTCTGCATACAAATCTCTGAGACGAATATTCATCGTATTCAACAGACGGGAGCCTACACACTCCCCATCTTTCAAAATCGCAATCAGGATATGCTCTGTACCAACAAGCTCCTCATGAAAACGCTTTGCTTCATTCTGCGCATCATCCAGAATCTTTCTTGCGCGGGGTGTAAAATCTCTTTTCCCTGCCAGCGCAACATGCCCCTCCGGAGCAATCAACTGGCGGATCATATCTGCCAATGCTTTTTCTGTTACATTGGAACCAAAAAGTACCTGACCCGCAGTACTGGTCTTATCCCGTAAAAGTCCAATCAAAATATGTTCCGTACCTGTATAAGGATGGTTCATCTGCGCAGATATTTTTTTCGCCGCTTTCAGGGCCTGATCTGCCTTTTCCGTATAAATCTGCATAAATCTCCTCCTACGCCCCGTACTCTGCATAAATCTCATCAATCAGATCATGCACTTCCTGACGGGTAATATTTTTACAGCTGCCTTTCGCCAGCGTCATAAGCAATTCTTTTTTCATCTCTTCCAGTGCTTTTAATTTATCGACATCTACTGCGATCACTGCACCATATCTGCGGTCCAGACGAATATAGCCTTCCTGTTTTAAGATACTATATGCCTTGTTGACGGTGTGCATGTTGATTCCAATCTCATCTGCGAGCTGCCTCACACTTGGAAGGGTATCTCCCTCCCGAAATCTCGATGTAGCAATTCCCAGAATGATCTGATGATACAACTGCACATAAAAAGCTTCTTCACTGTTAAAATCAATCTTCAAATACATATGATTACCTGTCCTTTGTATCTCAAATATTCCATATGTTATAAGCGAAGTATAACAATTATACGAGTTTTGGTCAATAGAAAAGACTTCCGAAAAAAGGACACTGTCTGCACAGTGTCCTCTGATATGCTTTCTTATTCTTCTTCCTCTTCCAGATCATCAAGATCTATAATCTCCAGTTCAATGTCTTCTTCCTCTTCCAGATCATCAACATCCGTTTCATTTTCTTCCAGATTCGTTTTCACAGTGGTGCCGGTAAAATATTCTTCTTCATCCTCATCCTGTTCCGGCATCTGCATCTTCCTCATGCGCAGATACTGAATCACTGTCACATTAACCAGAACAATCAAAAGGAAGGTCATGATCATGATAATCGTCAGACGACGTCCCATATCGGTATTGTAACGCTCCAGCTGATGAGACATCTCGGAATTCAATCCCTGAACGGTACGCTCCAGTTCTGCGATATAATCCTGTTCACCCTGATAAGCCACATCATCAAACTTCTGAACAGAATCAGTGTCATAATCATAGCTGTACCAGCCCTTCTCTCCGTCCTGATTGATACCATAGACCAGATATACATTGCTGTCATCAAAGATTTCATCAATACCATCCACGATAACATGTTTATAGGCCGGAATTGAATATTTTGCGCCCCAGGGCATATCTACATAGACATAACGTGTCGGAATATAAGCATTTGCATCCGGTTCGATAAAAATAATATCATCGGTACCGCTTTCTCTCTCTACAAACGGAACGATATTGCCGGTATCCGGATGATATACGAAATGGTCACGATAGCTTCCATTGTCACTGCGAAGCTTGATCAGATACAGATCCAGTTCGTTGTGTTTGAGTACACGGCTTTCAATACCCTGGATCATCATCTTGATGGTATCAAAATCATCCATGGAATCCGGACGACGTACATAGAAGGTTCTTCCGTCAATGACAAAGCTTGCACGCTCTTCATCTTCCTCTTCTTCGCCTTCCTCTCCCTCTGCATCCGGATCTTCCTCAGACATTGTCTCGCCGGTCAGGACATCAAGTTCTTTGCCATCCACAGTAATGATACAGGAGATCACTTCGAGAGAAGTTTCTTCGTCAGCTTTACATTTGAATTTGACTGCAAAGGATGCCGTATCATCTCCAGGCTTACTGGTAAGCTGAACCATTCCATTACCGCCGCTTCCGGAAAAATTGTTGCCTCCGCTTCCGGACATATAGGTCAGCACATCCTTATCGTAGGATAACTGAAGCATGGCATTCTCCATCGGCTCATCACTGGTAATCGTATACTCTGCAGAGACTACCTGATCCTTTACCGCAGAAAGCTGATCATCTCCCTGTACAGAAGGCGCAGCCATCGCTGTCATGCCAAAGCACATGAACATCGCCGCAATGAACGCACCTGTCTTTCCAAATAAATGTTTTCTATTTCTCATAAAATTCTCTCTTTCTTTATGCTGGTCATGCAATTTGAGAACATACCCTCTCCTGCACGACTTCATTATAACATATATCCTTTCCATGAGAAAGTCAATTTATTTCACACTTTTTTCATCGAAAAAGGCCGTGCAGTCTCCTGCACAGCCTTAAAATTATACTTCGTCAATTGCTTTTCCAATATCACTTCTGCAATATTTATTATCAAAATTCACCCATTTGGTTGCTTCATATGCATTCGCACGGGCAGCCTTCAGATCTGCTCCTGTAGCTGTCACACCAAGGACACGTCCTCCGTTGGTAACAATTTTGCCATCGGCAAACTTGCTTCCTGCATGGAACACATAGTAACCATCTTTGTCCTTGAAATTCTCAAGACCTTTGATCTCAAAGCCTTTCTCATATGCTACCGGATATCCGTCAGAAGCCAGTACCACACAGACTGCTGCATTGTCCTCGAACTGCAGATCGATCTGATCCAGCGTACCATCCACGCATGCCTCAAAGACTTCCACGATATCATTCTTCATGCGAGGAAGAACAACCTGTGTCTCCGGATCTCCAAAACGGGCATTGTACTCCAACACTCGCGGACCTTTTTCTGTCAGCATCAAGCCAAAGAAAATGATTCCCTTAAATTCTCTTCCCTCTGCCGCCATAGCATCTACAGTTGCCTGATAGATATATTTTTTACAGAACTCATCAACCTCTTCTGTATAGAACGGGCTTGGAGAAAAGGTTCCCATACCGCCGGTATTCAATCCCTGATCTCCATCCAGTGCACGTTTATGATCCTGTGCGGAAGTCATGATACGGATGGTCTTACCATCCACAAAACTCAGAACGGATACTTCCCGGCCAGTCATGAACTCTTCGATGACCATCTGATTGCCTGCTGTTCCGAATTTTTTATCCATCATGATGGATTTAACACCCTCTTTTGCTTCTTCCAGCGTATTACAGATCAGCACACCTTTGCCAAGCGCAAGACCATCTGCCTTCAGAACGATCGGCATCTCCGCAGTTTCCAGATAAGCAAGTGCTTTTTCTGCATCATCAAAATTCTCATATGCTGCCGTCGGGATATTATATTTTTTCATCAGATCCTTGGAAAATGCTTTGGAGCCTTCCAGAATCGCTGCGTTTTTACGCGGACCGAATACACGAAGACCTTCTGCTTCAAATACGTCTACCACACCGCCTACCAGTGGATCATCCATACCGATCACCGTCAGGTCAATCTCATTCTCTTTTGCAAACGCAGCCAACTTATCAAACTCCATGGCTCCGATATTTACACATTCTGCATACTCTGCAATCCCGGCATTTCCCGGTGCACAGTAGATCTTGTCCACCTTCGGACTCTGTGCCACTTTCCATGCGATGGCATGCTCTCTGCCGCCGCTTCCTACGATCAATACTTTCATAAGAACCTCACTTTTCCGTCTGTCACTTCAATTCTGCCATTGGCAATCAGATCGATTGCTTCCGGCATGATTACCCATTCTGCCTCTTCCATGACACGCTGCTGCAGTATTTTGGGAGTATCATCCTGCTGCACACAGACTGCCTTCTGCAGAATGATAGGACCTGTATCTGTCCCTTTATCCACAAAATGCACCGTAGCACCTGTTACTTTAACACCTCTGTCCAATACACCTTCGTGTACTTTTAAGCCATAAAATTCGGTTCCGCAGAATGACGGAATCAATGACGGATGAATATTGATGATCCGGTTCTCATAGCGGTCTACTATTTTCTCCGGAATCACCACCAGACATCCCGCCAGTACTACCAGATCAGCGCCTGATTCTTCCAGAGCCTCCAGCAGTGCATCATGAAATGCCTCTCTGTCTGCATAATCTTTCGGACTGACGCATCTGGCCGAAATCCCTGCTTTTGCAGCACGTTCCAGTGCGTATGCATTTTTATTATTGCTGATTACAACTTCAATCCTTGCATTGGTAATACGACCGTCTGCAATCGAATCAATGATCGCCTGCAGATTTGTTCCTCCTCCGGATACCAGCACCGCTAATTTCAGCATAAGGTTACACCTTTCTCACCATTCTCAATATGACCAACGATGTATGCCTTGTCACCAGCTGCCTCGATCGCTGCCATGGTCTTCTCTACATCTGCAGGATCAACTGCCAGAACCATGCCAAGACCCATATTGAAGGTATTGTACATCATCTCTTCTGCAATATTGCCTTCCTCCTGCAGCATCTTGAAGATTGGAAGAACCGGATAGCTGTCTTTCTTAATCACTGCATGAATACCTTCCGGAAGCATTCTCGGAATATTCTCATAGAAGCCGCCACCGGTAATATGGCTGCAGCCTTTGATCGTCACACCAGCTTCTTTTACACTCTTTAATGCTTTTACATAGATTCTGGTCGGAACAAGCAGTGCTTCACCTAATGTCGTTCCCAGACAGTCATAATATGTATTCAAAGCTTCTTCACTCATACGGAATACTTTACGAACAAGTGAAAATCCATTGCTGTGTACACCTGTAGATGCAATACCGATCAGGGTATCACCTGCTTTGATATGCTCTCCTGTGATCAGATCTTTTCTGTCTACTACGCCTACTGCAAATCCTGCCAGATCATAATCATCTGCCGGCATCAGACCTGGGTGTTCTGCAGTCTCTCCACCGATCAGTGCTGCACCTGACTGCTTACATCCCTCTGCCACACCACTTACAATCGTAGCAATTTTTTCCGGATAATTTTTTCCGCATGCAATATAATCCAGGAAGAACAGCGGTTCTCCGCCTGCACATGCCACATCATTCACACACATTGCCACGCAGTCAATTCCGATGGTATCATGCTTATCCAGAATAAATGCAAGTTTTACCTTGGTTCCGCATCCATCTGTTCCGGAAAGCAGGACCGGATCCTCCATGTCTTTAATTGCTTTCAGAGAAAATGCACCTGAGAATCCGCCAAGTCCGCCAAGAACTTCCGGTCTCATGGTCTCCTTTACATGTTTTTTCATTAACTCTACTGATTTATAGCCAGCTTCAATATCTACACCAGCGGTTCTGTAATCCATAACTTAATCCTCCTGAAAATATGATTTATTTCTTCATCTGTGCTTCGTATGCTTTGTAACCGATCTCATCCAGTTTGGCAGCTTTTGCTTCTACTTCTTCTTTCATCTCGACAGAATAATCTTTCAGTCTTCCCAGAAGCTCTGCATCTGAAGTTGCAAGAATCTTTGCTGCCAGAATACCTGCATTCGCGCCTCCATTGATCGCTACTGTCGCCACCGGGATTCCAGTTGGCATCTGTACGATAGAGTAAAGAGAATCCACACCGCCCAGATCGGAAGTCTTCATCGGAATACCAATGACCGGCATCGGAAAGATTGCTGCACACATACCTGGAAGATGTGCTGCTTTTCCTGCACCTGCAATGATTACCTTGAAACCTTTTGCTTCTGCACCTTTTGCATACTCAAAGAACACATCCGGTTCTCTGTGTGCAGAGATAATCGTCATCTCAAAATCGACACCCAGTTTTGTAAGTACATCTGCTGCTTTGCTCATAACAGGCATATCTGAATCGCTGCCCATGACAATTCCTACTTTTGCCATCTCGAATCTCCTTTATTTGTAATAATATGGTTATCATGTTTCATAAGTTCTTCCTATAAGTATAGCTTTTTAACAACCTACTACTTATAAGCTATATTACAAGGACTTCTACCCCTTGTCAAGAGAGTTTAAAGCCTGTGCTTTCTTCAAACGGAAGATTCAGCTCCTCCGTTCCTGCAAGCACAAAACGCCCGTCCTGAATCAACAGTGTGCGGCTTCCGTCAGAATGAATCACTGCAATCTCCTTTAACTCATCATACGGAATCGTAATATCGGTATGACAGTTAAAATATGCTTTTTCCACATCCTCTTTTCGAAGGGTCGAACGCTCATTTTCCTTTGCAACCATACATTTTCCATCCGGATTACAGGTCTTTACATCTTCCTCCCAGGAAAAACAGGTATCTCCTACCGCAAAATGAGGTCCCATCTTCTCTGCAATCAGGATCGGAAGCTTTGCTCCCATCTGATATTTACGGGCAGCCACATAAGCTGTCGTATTCGTACCGATCGCAAATTCTCCCATTGGAAGCGTCTCATGATGCATCAGAACATTTTCCCGTACATATCGACGATTTTCTTCTTCCTCTTCATAATTGCTGCAAGTATAGTCCACAACCATTCCATCCTGAAATGTCAATGTCAGATCCTTATAAAAGAGTCCGTCCAGAAATACACCTGTCACATGAAGAACGCCATTCGTCCCTGTCAGTTTAGGAGAGGTAAAAACTTCACCTACCGGGATATTCACATCTGCCACACAGTTTTCAAATACAGTCTCCCGTTCCGGATCCTGTATCGGTGCAAGTGCTACTGTCAGGTCTGTCCGATTCGCACCGCTGCCCTGAATGTGTACCGCCTTGCCTTTGTCCAGCGCATCGATCAACGTCTGCTGGATACGCTGCCAGGTCTGATAATCCAGTGTATTGATCTTCACTGTCTCTGCAAAAATCTCTTCAAACTGTTCTCCAATATCCGGTACCGGGAATGCAATGATCGTAAAGCTGCGCTCATCACCCTTGATATACTCATTGGTGATCTGTCCTGTACGACTGTTCAAAAGCACCTGATTCGCCTGCTGCTTTTCATTCAGCCGAAGTGCCTCTGGTCTTGCCTTTGGCTCAAATGGAATCTCTCCAAAGATCTCCAGCACCGCAGGACCGCCGTGTACTGCTGCCAGATCTTTATAACTTTCATATGCGGTCCGCAGAACTCCAACCTTACGTTCCACAAATGCCTTATCCATGAAAAGAGCCGCATCACCTTTATGATCATAATCATACTGCTTATTGGGAGAAGTACTGTAATAACCGATCTTATTCGCCTCCCGCATATTCATCCTGCTCACAGCCGCACGGTAGATGATACTTTCCAGTCCCATCTGTTCAAAATTCTTAACCGCCTGACGGATAATTCGTTCAAATCCAAGACAGTAACGGATATTGACCGTTTTTTTCTTCCATAACGGCTTTTGATTGACCTCAAACCCGATCCGGTAGCCTTCTGTAAATACAGATGCGATCTTTTGAATCTCCTCTTCCGGAAGTCGATTCAGATACGCGCTTGTACGAAGCTCTGTCTCCGTAATATATTCTCCAAACTGATACAGATATCTCGGGTCAGACAAATCTGCTTCCATAATAATATCTCTTGCAAAAGAAAGCCTGGGGTCCAACTGTTCCCGGACCCTCCAGGTCACTGAAACATCACTGTAGTCACTGATGAACCAGTACACATCGCTTCTTAACTGCTCTCTTGTCGGCAGGACTTCATCCGTGAACTCACTGTAGATCTGTAAAAAAAGTTCCATCCGGATCAGCATCTCTTCCAGACGCTGCTCATAAGCATAGACAATCAATCCACGAAGCTCGGTATATACAAAAGACAGGATCTGCCCATACTCCTGTGTCAGCTGCTGCACCGCATAGACAGGATTTGCATAGCTGTATGCATACGCCTCACCAGTTACATCCTCGTACAGTCTCTGATTCCATGTCTGCAGTTCTTCCAAAGATGCATTCTCAAAAACACCTTCTGCCAGCTTTTTCTGCAATTCCATCATAAAAAGCAGGAATCCAGCCGTCTTTTGAAAGTAAGCTCCCAGGTTTCCCTCCACTTCCGGATTCCCTGCAATACTCTCCAGACGCTCCGCAGCCAACTGCCACCGCTCTTTTACAGCCTCGTTTTCTTCTTTTAAAATCTGCCTGTAATCCATGTTCTACCATCCTAATATATAAATCAGCACAAATGCTGCCAAAACAATCCCATTTATTCCACATCCAAGCCACGGGAACAGTCGATACGTATTCTCTTCCTTTGTCCCAAGAATACCATAATACATTCCTGTCACTGCCAAAAGCAAAACCACAATTCCAGGAATCGCAATCCATTTTCCGGTCTGTCCGCTCTGCTGATAAGCAACCGCCAGTATTCCGACAACCGCCAGAATACAGACAATACCTATGATGCTGGATACCACACCCTGAACAGAATGATTTTTATCTGTAAATTTATACTTTCTTCTCTTCAATATTTTTCTCCTTTGGTCGAATAATCAGGACATATACCAGATATCCCAGACATCCTCCCAGTGTATT
>JAFYTM010000103.1 GCA_017558865.1 Lachnospiraceae bacterium | reverse complement strand
TTGAATTGTGAGGGTACAAATGGTAATGCTTCTTGGTCTGGAATTGGTGAAAACAAAAAAATAGCTGCTGGTGATGATGTTGATTATACTTATACTATAAATGCGGCGGTGTCTGATCCGGTAAAATTTACATTGTCATATGTTTTAGATAAAGAAGTAGTTGTGGATGGATGTATTACGGAAACAAGTACAGATGATGGTGTTACGATAACAACCAGTGGAATGCAGAGTACTGCTGGAGATAAAATAACGACAGAATATATTGTTCAGGTAGAGAACAAAAGTGGTGCCGAAATTACTGGAGTTACATTAAGTTGTGACGAGAATGGTACGGGTCAGTGGGATGATGTATTAATAGATGCTAAATTAGGTGCTGAGAATACAGCAAGCTATACTTATACTATAGAGGAGGTAGTGTCTGATCCGGTTAAATTTACTTTGTCTTATTCTAAAGATAGTGACAATAAGGAAGTAGTTGTAGATGGATGTATTACGAAAACAAATACAGGTGATGGTGTTGCGATAGCAACCAGTGGAATGAAGAGTACCGATGGAGATAAAGTAACAACAGAATATATTGTTCAGGTAGAGAACAAAAGTGGTGCCGAAATTACTGGTGTTACATTAAGTTGTGACGAGAATGGTACACAGTGGAATAGTGGATTAACAGATGGTGATAAATTATCTAATAATGCTACGGCAAGCTATACCTATACTTTGGATGAATCGGTGTCTGATCCATTTGATCCGGTTAAATTTACGTTGTCTTATTGTCCTGGTGGTAAGGAAATAGCTGCCAGTGGCGTGATTGCGGGAAATGATAAAGCAAATTCAGGTGATGGAATTACAGTGACTGCCAATGGAGTAGAAAATCAGAACGAGACTGTATATACAGTTCAAGTGGATAAGAGTGATAATACTTCTATATGGGGAGCAGCATTAACTTGTAGTAATCCTTCTGGTAAGTGGGGGAATGAAACATCTGGTCCGACCTTAAACATTGGTCAGTTGACATCCCAGAATGCTCCGTATACGTATACTTATACTATTACGGGTGGAGATGTAAGGAATGTCAATTTTGAATTAACTTATGATGAACCTGTATATGATACCTTATATGCACAAAAGATAATGATTCGTGGTACGGAAGTTACAGGAACGGAAACCACAGAAAATATTAACATATCTGCCTATGCAATGAAGGTACAGAATGAAAACAGTTCTGCTCATACGCTCTATACAGTTAATATAAGTAATAACAGCGGAAATGATATACCGGCTGCAACACTATCCTGTACTTCTAATAATGGTGAATGGACGAGTAGATTGCAGAATGCGACATTACCTGCTGCTGGTGGGATATATACTTATAAAGTTAATGATATAGCGTCAACTCCACTTAATTTTACATTATCCTATAATAAAACAGTACAAAAAAGTGGCAGTGCAACGGGAACATCAATAGATACAACTACTATAGATACTTCAGCGTCCGCAGTAGCGGGCAGTTATTCATCTGATCCTATACAGTTAAAGTTAACTCCTGAGAAAATTAACTATTTAGCAAATGGTAATGCACAGGTCAGATATACCTTGTCTATGAAAAATAATGTATCTGTTACGAACCCGGTAACTGATGCAAGGGTGACGATTCCGGTATCCGGTATTTTGGCTTCCATTGGAGGTGTTTCGCAAGCCATCACATGGGATACAACTTCGGACATTGTATTAAAAAGAGGGGAAGAAAAGGTTCTGACTGGTACAGTAGAGCTGGCTCCGGGAGATGAAAATGCTTCTTATAAAAAAGCATATGAGTTAAAAGTGACAGTGACACCTTCTGAACAGACAGATATCTATGGTAATACAAAGTATTATACCTATGTTGGTGATGTGACTGGTCAGGCTCAGACAGGAAATGTGTCTTTAAATAATGACTCAACACCGGGAGCGGCAGACTGTTATTCTGGCAATCATCTGTATATCGGAGGAATTGTCGGAAACAGTAAAGGAACAATTACAGAGATAAAACAGGATGTTGATCTGATTGGAAATGCAGCATCTGGAGCGGAACCGGAGAATGGAGCACTGATTAAGACCGGTGGTATTGCAGGAAATGCCGTATCCGGCGCTCTTTCTGATTTGTACTTGCTGGGAACTGCAGATGGGAATGCTGCGTATACTGGTGAGGGTAGTGTGACAGTAAGTGATTCTGTAAATTCATCATCGGGAACAAAACCTGATAATTCCCGGTGGTCTGCTTATACCAGATATGAGTCAGATGGCTCTGGTGGAAGCACTGCGAAGACTTATTTTGACCTTGCATGGCTCGTGAAGAAAGAGTCTGCAAATGAAACATATTTTACATATGATACACCTGCACAGGATAAGGTCAATGTTACCATATCCAGCCACAGCCCAGTATCCTCCTATGCAATCGCTTATAATGCGAGAAAAGCAATCACAGATGCCAGTGAAGACACTATTTATCTGACAGCAAACACGGGGGCAAATCCTGCGTTGGATCTTGGCAGCAGCGGATTTTACCGCATATTAAGTGCCTATGCAACGGATGGATATTATCATTATTGTACAGATGCGAAGGCATTGGAAGATGCTGCTTTTGTGTATCCATATGATACGAAGGGATATAAAGATATCTTTTTTGACAGTACACTTACATGGGATACAAAGAGTATCGATAATAAGATCGTTGTTAAAGTATTTCCGACATCTGCATTAGGCATGGATGTTTATTATGAGAAGAATGGAAATGGTATTCCATCGAATGCTGCAAATAAACTGACGATTGATGCAGAAGGCAAGATTCTTCTTGATTTCACTGAAGAACAGGTAAGCTATCGTCTTGTATTGGTGGCAGATGGTCGTATTTATCTGACTTCTGAACAAAAGTCATTTGATTCCTCTGACAGAAAACCTTTGCCCAAACCGGTCGTGACTTATCAGAGTGGTTATAAGATGTCAGGTATCGAAGAATATCAACCCTTTACATCGGGTATTGTACTGCAGTCTGGTCAGAAGCTGAAGATATCCATGGAAAATGACGTCAGCAATTATAATTTTCAGTACCTGCTTTCCCCTGCTGTATTAGGAGCAGAGGTGGACTGGGATGAGGACGATGGCAGATATATTGGTATGAATGCAGCACTTTTATCTGGTGCACAAAATTATAATGGAACCGTTTCACTTTCTGATAATGGAACCTATTATCTGTATGTAAAAGTATCCAGAAAAAATTATAAAGATGCGATCTATCGTTATGGGCAGTTGACAGTGACAGATGCGGTGGAATTGACTTCTTCTATCTATTATACAAAAAATGATTTGTCTGATATCCAGAATGAAGGAGTTGTTGTAGATGGTGATCTTATGAAGCTGCAATGCAGAGGTGACAGCTATGATCTTAAATATGAGATATCCAGCAGTCACAAAACGGATAATTTTACCTGGACATCCTATGAAAAAGACAGCTTTATTCCTTTGAAACAGGAGGGGAAACCAGCAGTCTATGTCTATGTGGCAGCTTGTAAGGATGATCACAGTCTGGAACGCATTCAGGAATTTCATTATACATTTGCGGATTCCTGTCTTCCTGTATCGGTAACTCCAAATACCGGGCAGGAGACAGAGGGAGATACGGGTGCAGCTCCAGTGGAATCAGGAAGTACAGTCAAGCTGTCTACCAGGACAGAAAACGCAAGGATTTTGTATGCAAGACCGGGCAGCAGTACGGACTTTACGCTGGAGCGAGTGACGGATCTTCCGAGTGGTGTACAGGATGAGGAAGTGAAAGGTGGATATAGATATTATCAGGCTGGTTCCAGATGGTATCGTACTTCTTTGACAGATATGCAGGTGTATTCTTCGGAAATTATTTTGAGTAATATTGAAGCAACGTTGATGCGCATCTATGCAGTTGTATTAAAGGATGGATGCAAGCCTGCAGAAGAAAGAAAATATATTTATTCTGTAGCAGCACAGCAGCAGGTGACAGCACCGGAGGCATCATTGAAAACCAGAAAGGCGGAAGATGCAGACAATGTGGCAGCTACAAAGGTAGAGCTTGGATCATCGTTGTTGTTTTCCTGTATGACACCGGGAGTGACATTGTATTATCGACTTCCGGGAGAGTCTGTGTGGACGGAAATTCCAGTTTCTGGTGTAGTAGTGAACGGGAAATATGATGCGAGATATACGATCAGTGTTAAGGCGGAAAAAGAAGGAATGCTCGACAGTGCTGTTGTTACTTATGAGTATGTGATTGCATCACAGGAAGCAGTGATGGCACCGACGGCTATTCCGGCTACAGCGACAGATGCTCCGGCAGTTGTCATGCCTGGCAGTAAGATTTTGTTGTCCTCTCTGACAAAAGGGGCAATGATCTATTATACACTGGATGGTTCTTCCCCCCGTCTGACGGAAAATGAAGATGGCAGTTATCAGGCAGCAGAAGGAACAATGTTATACGAGTCTGAAAAGGGAATTGTTGTACCAGAAGGACACAGCGGACTTTTTACAGTATGTGCAGTGGCTGTGAAATCCGGTCTGGCAAAAAGTGAGGAAGTCCATCTGGTCTATACGTTCCCGGATGCTGTAGTGACACCGTATGCAAACATAAGTCAGGGATATGTAGCTTTGGATACGGAAGTACATCTGATGAATAAGACAGAAGATGCAGTGATCTATTATACGGTTGCATATGGGGATGAAGTCCCGGAGGAACCGACACTTTCCAGTGCGATATACGATGATACTTATCCGTTCGTCATTACGAAGAAGACAACCATCCGTGCATTTGCTGCGAAAGGCGGTGTGAAGAGCAGTATTCTGGAGCTGACCTATCTTCCGATGGAGGAGTTGTCGGTACCAGTTCCTTCTATAGAAAGTGGTTCGATTGTGTCACGCGGTACGGTATTGACATTAAAGGCAGCGGATGGAGCGACCGTTTATTATACGATGGATGGAAGCGATCCTCTGGACAGTGCCAATAAAGCAGTGGTATCCGGTACAACGATTGCATTGAATGGGGAAGCTGGAAGTCAGATTACGATCAAGGCATATGCGGCTGCGGATGATAAGTCTGCAAGTGAAGTCGTTACGTTCACTTATCAGTTCAGTCAGAGTGCCGGCGGCGTGACCGCGGATGTGGAGAGCGGTTCACTGGTATCCAATGGTACGAAGGTGAATCTTATGACGGATGTATCCGGCGCAGAGATTCATTATACAACAGATGGCTCCTCTCCGGCAGAAAGCGGTATAAAAGGAACAACCGTTACGATCACTGGAGTACCAGGGACCTCCTTTACCATCAAGGCGGTTGCAGTTATAGATGGGGAAGCTGGGGTTGTTGCGGCGTTTACCTACAAGATCAAAGAGGTTCCGAATGCTCCGACAGCAGCACCAGCAGGCGGAACGCTGACGGTAGCAGCCAGAGTGACACTAAGCTCTGGAAGTGAGAAAATTTATTATACGACAGATGGAACGACACCGACCGAAAGTTCCTCCCTGTACTCAGAACCGATTCTGATCAATCGGACAACAACACTGAAAGCAATTGCCGTATCTAAAGACGGTGAAATCAGTGAAGTGGCAGACTGGCAGTATGTGGCAGCGGCAAAAGCAGAAGCTCCATCAGCGAATCTGGCAGATATGAGCGTACTGGAACCGGGGACGATCGTGCTTCTTCGTACGAATACGCCGGATGCAGAGATCTATTATTCCACAGATGGAACAGTGCCTTCTTTGACGAATCTGGATGATATGCTGCTGTATCAGGAGGATGGTATCACGATCAGTCGTTCTGTTACGATCAAAGCTGTTTCCTACAGAGAAGATCTTCAGCTTTCCAATGTGGGAGTATGGAACTATGTCGTAGAGAAGATACCGGCAGTGGAGATCAGGGTTCAAAAGGAAGCTAAACTGGCAGAAGAAGAGCTGAGAGATACGGACAGCTCAGGACTGGACAGAGATAAAGCGGTAGAAGGTACCACATATAAAAGTCGTGTTCTGGAGGATGGTTCGTGCGGTACGGTAGTATCTTCCGATTGGGAAAGTATTGCACCTCAGACGAAATTGGCAGCGGAACAGGTGGAGATCAGCTCTGCTACCGTCAATAACGTCAGAAAAATGTTTGGTGAGGATCATACGGTACTGGTTTCTTATGATATGAAGTTGATGAATGGAAGTACCTATGTAAAATCGAATGGGGATGTGGAGATTGGTATACCGATTCCAGAAGGGTACGAGAATGCGGTATTGACGATTGCCAGTGTTGATTCAGAGCATCGATTAAAGGTATGTGAGACAAGACGCTCTGGTGATATGCTGTATGCGTCTACCGATCAGATGAACCAGTTTGTTGTGATTGGAGTGGAGGAATTGGAATCTGAGGATACTTCCAGTATCTATATACTGGATTGGTTCATGGCGATCTACGAAAAAATCAGTGCAAAATGGTAAAAGACTACCCGAACGAGTGATGAATATTTGAAAGACATATGATAAAGTACCATAAAGAGGAGTGCGTATATGAAGCTGAAAAAATTTTTTTCTTTAAAACTTCATAAAGATTATAAATGGAGGACTGCTTTCACAGGCACTCTCTGTCTGGTACTGGCTTTTTTGATGGTAGTATCGGTACATCAGGCTTCCAATGTGTGGGCAACGCAGGGGAGCGTGGGATCTACGGAACAGATAATACCAGGTGCTCCCCTGATCCTGAGGGATACCACTTTTTGGAATGACAGATATATTGCGGCGGGTACACAGTTCTGGCAGAAGCTTCAGGTCACTTCGAATCAGGAATTATCTTTGAGTGATGGTTCTGATGCATCGAATACCATAACATATGATGCGGGATCTCCATCTGTAGGAACGACGTGTTATGTTACGGATTTTGAGGATACGTTCTGTCTGAGTCAGCTTGAAGCTACCGGATTGGTACAGAATACCCGTGTCGAATGGGGAACGACTATTGAAGCAGGTGAAGGTCATGTCTGGAACGGTGCGGATAAAAGCTTTTCCATAGCAGATGGAAATTCTGGATATTATTATGAGTATTTTAATTATGTAGGAAGACAGGCAACGACTTATTATCGGGTAGTTACAGATGGCAGTACGAAATCGTATCTGGGAGATGAGCTGCTGGAATATTATAAAGAATGTATAGCTCAGAATACACAACTGAACGGCTATGATATTGATCCGAACAACTTGATTATTACCAATGATCATTATGATTCGATTCAGAATCTGATCAATGGCTTTGTACAGAAGAAGGGACTTTGTCAGTATTCAGAAGGAACGGATATTGATCTGGAACAGAATGATAAAGCGGTTAAATGGATTGAGATGATCACGATCCAGCCAATGGATGTATATGCTACTGTGCTGCATACAGATGGTTCTGTTCATCACAGCATGGATGTGGATGTCTTTGTGTATACTTCCCATAATTATGATTTTGGGAATCTTAAGCAGTTGAATGTACCATCTATCGCTACGGAGAGTGGAATGGATATTTCAAAGCCACTTTCTGTCGATGATACCATTCGGTTGATTGATACAGATACTGAATCGAATGTGGGAAAGCTGCAGTATCACCTGAGTGATACGCAGTTAAGTAAGGATGCTCAGAGAAGGATCTCCTGGCAGACATATACAGAACCATTCTATGCAAATGGAAAGAGGTATCTGTATGTGAGACATATACCTGTCAGTGATGCAGAAAAGGATAGCTATAGATCAAGTAAAATATTGGAACGGCGACTTAGTCCAACGACATTGGGGATATCACCCGCAGTCGTTGCTGTGACACCTTCATCGGGTTCCGGTGTGGATGTAGGGAACGAAATCGCGATTCAGGTGACTGGAGGCAATGCGGGTATCTTGTTGTATTCCACTGACAGTACGGATGTTCTGCAGTTGAGTAAGGCAGTATTGACGGATTCTGACCGCACTGCATTGGAGGGAAAGAATGGTTCCGGCTCGCTTATAGTTCTGGAGCTGAATAAGAAGTATTATATGAAACTCAATGGTTTGTGGTATCAGATAGAAAGTGAGTCTCTGGAGATTATTGAGGGTACCACTGGAACAATTACGATTGATGAATCTGTGCGTGTCCATAACTCAGTATCGTTCTCAATTCTTTATATAGAGAATGGTTATGATCCAGGCACGGGACAGACATACCGCTACACGTATGAGATGTCCGATACAACGGAACTGCCGACGGCATCGGTGACTACGACAGATGATGTACCGACGGCGGTAGAGATGGGAAGCAATATTTCTCTGGGCTGTGCGACGCCGGGAAGCCGGATTTTCTATACGACGAATGGAAGTGCTCCGCTTATCCAGGTGGATACAGCCAACGGGACATTGACCGGAGGAGAGGGTACTTATGAGTATATCAGCGGTCAGCCGATCACAGTCAATGATTCGTTTGCTGCCTACGGCAGGAATTTTACGATCATGGCACAGGCGGTTACTTATGAGAAAGCTGCTGACGGCAATGGCATTTATCGTGTAAAAAAAGACAGTCCGATCGTAAGATTTACTTATAAAGTCAGTATGCTGGCATCTGTAGAGAAGGTAACATCGATTCCGCTTACCAGTGCAGAGACACCGACCGTAGTAAAAGCGGGGGATAAGATCCAGTTGTATTCCAATACAGAAGGAGCCCTTATCTATTATACGCTGGATGGCAGCGAACCGGTCTTTGATGAAGAGACAGGGCTGCCTGGAGGCAATACCAGACAGTATTCCAGTGCAGAAGGAATCACGGTTCCTGAGTCGGGGGAGAATACGATGCTGACGATCACGGCAGTCTCTTATAAGAAGGGATTGACGGTCAGTGAGCTGTCAAGATTGATCTTCCAGTATCCGACTCCGGTCGCTTCGCCATATGCCGCACCGTCATCTGGTTCCGTAGCGGAGAATACAGAGGTGATCCTGAACAGCTCCACAAAGGATGCGCTGATTTATTATGAGATCGCATATGGGGATGAGGTTCCGAAGGAGCCGACAGAGAACAGCCATGTATATGATGCGTCGAATCCTTTGAAGATTAAGAAGAAGACAACGATCAAAGCGTTTGCAGTAAAGGATGGTATGAAGAGTGCGGTTGTGACATTTTCCTATACCGTTTCTGAAAAACTTTCTGCACCGACGGCCTCTGTTGAGACAGGAGCCGTGCTTGCATCCGGTACGATTGTTACACTGGATGCGGCAGATGGTGTGACAATTCACTATACATTGGATGGAAGTGATCCAAGAGATGCAGCGAATAAAAAGGTTCAGGTCGGAAATACGGCTGTGATCAGCGGAGATGCAGGCGCGATGATCATGCTTCGTGCGTATGTAACGAAGAATGGATACAGTGACAGCGATGTCAATACATACAGTTATAGCATCAGTACTTATGCTGGAGGTATTTATGCAGATAAAGAGACCGGAAGTACCGTGAAGAACGGGGAAGTGATTCGGTTGAATACAGATATGTCGGATGCAGACATTTATTATACGACGGACGGAACGACACCGACAGAGAATAGTACAAAGGGGAGTTCTGTTACGATCAGTGGAGAGCCGGGTGAGAAGATCACGATCATGGCGCTGGCACTGACAGATGGTGTGGAGAAAACCACCTCGATTGCATCTTTTACATATGTTATCATGGATAAATTGTCTGCACCGACGGCTTCTGTTCCAAACGGAGCAGTGTTTACGAAAACGTATGTGGTTACTCTGGCAGCAGAAGCAGGAAATATTTATTATACCACCGATGGATCTGATCCGACTTCGGGAAGTAATCTGTATCGGAATGGAATCGAGATCAATGCGGCAATGACGATCAGGGCAATTGCAGTTGAAGATGATTACCAGCCATCAGAAGTGAGTACATTTACTTATAGTTTTGCCGGTCAGGTAGAGACACCGACTGCGAATTTCGCAAGCGGCGAGCTGGAGATGGGCACACAGATTACATTTACTTCTGAGACGGAAGATGCAAGAATTTATTATCGGACGGATGGTACAGAACCGGATGATTCTGAAAAGTCTACGCTGTACACAGGACCGATCATTGTTAATAAAGCAACGAATTTTAAAGTCATCGCAGTCAAGGATCATATGCAGGACAGCAAGGTGATATCGGTCGGTTATACGGTAAAAGAGCCGATCGTGGAAGAGGAGCAGGTGGAAGAAGAGGAGCAGATCGAATTCAATACCGGCACCCGTCTTCAGAGCCGTCGGAGCTTTTCTGATGCAGAGTCAGGTCCAAGCTACACGGATGTGATTCTTCGTAATGCGACCTATGGAGCAGTTGTCTCCGCAGAGGAGGATACGCTTCCGGAAGGCGTACAGCTGAAAGTAGCGCAGACGCAGGTAACAGAGAATGCGGAAAATGTTGTAAAGCAGATGATCAGCGATACTTATGGTGTAGTATCCAGTTATGATATTACGCTTATGGTAGAGGAAGAAGAGATTCAGCCGAATGGAGAGATTGAGATTGGTCTTCCGATTCCGGCAGAGTATGAGAATGCGATCATTCATGTCGTTCATCTGGGAGAAGATGGAACCGTAGAAATTTACAATACCAGACGTTCCAACAGAATTGCTTATGCAAAAGTAGATCACCTGAGTGTCTTTTCGATTGCGGCTCCTGTGGAGTACCGTGAGAAGGAAGAAGAATTTCCGATGTTCATGGTGATGTACAGTGCAGCGGTCCTGCTGGCAGGTGTGGGAACATATTTGATATACAGAGCGAGAAAAAAGGAGAGAGAGGACGAGGAGTAGATGTATAACCGTAAATATTATTCGTTCGAACGGAACAATTACTACTATGGAAAATTACTGACCTCGAAAGATTTTCAGAGTGAGCAGGGATATATGAATGATAAACGCAGACTGCTTAACAGAACCCTGCATGGTTCCGGTATCGTCTATGGCATGGATGTGGTTGCAGCAGATGATTCTTCGATTATCCTGCAGTCGGGTCTGGCTCTGGATGCGGGCGGACGGGAGATCGTTGTTCCGCAGACGCAGGTGATCAAGCTTTCTACGATTGAAGGTTACAGTGAACTGAAGACAGAGAATGCTTGTCTGGGAATTGAATATACGGAAGAAGCATCGGAGCCTGTTTACTCTGTCATGGAGAATGGGGCAAATGGCGATGGAAAGCAATACAATCATGTGAAAGAAAGCTATCGTCTGTTTCTGAGAGACCGTAAAGACTGTGCGATTGAGGCGAAGGAAGAGGATAAGTATATTGCGTCTTTGATTCTGTATCAGGATGAAGATATATGTATCACACAGTATCTTCCAACGTTTCTGGTTCCAGGTGTGGTCATGAAAGGTCGTACGGAGATCCGTAAGCGCAGTTATGTGCCGTGTGTATGTTCTTTTTCCTGCAAAATGTCTGCAGATGGTTTGATGCCGAAGGAAACAGAAATTCGTGCAGATCATTTCAGTCAGGAGTATGGAGATGTTCTGATTCTGGAACAGGCATTCCATCCGGAAGATTATATCTTTGGTAATGAAGATATTCGGGTATCGTTCACTGGCATGGAAGTGCATAAACCGGGTATAGATGTGACGCTTCCTGATATTGTTCAGTCGATCACACCGGCATTTGGTACAGTTATGGATTATGTGCATCGCAACAGCTATAAAGAAACGCTGGATGTGGAGTTGGATAAAAAATATGACGAAAAGCTCTGGATTGCAGAGATTCGTCTGCTTCGTGCCAATATGCATCTGCTGATCGATCATGTGGAAAGAGCACCGTTTGATCAGTATGTATGCAATACAGAACAGCTTATGATTCTGGAAAAGCTGCATGAGTATCTGACCATCACTTCTCAGGAAGGGACTCCGGAAGCAACACCTGTGACCAGAACCAGCACGACGTCTGCAGATGGTTCTGCTGTCCAGAAGAGAACAAACAGCAGCGGTGTGTTTGAGATGTCTCTTGGAAGCGGCGGAGAAGTTGGAAAGGTTTATTTTTCTGATGAAATCATGCATGGACTGGGCAATGGTCCGGTGTATGTAGAAATCGGAGTAGAATATATCAGCAGAGATCCGGCTTCCAAAAATGAAAGGGAATCAATCATTCTTGGAGACGGAAGTATCTTTTCAGCGGACAGTACTGTGACAGATGACAAGGTGTTCCAGCTGGATCAGGCGATCAAGATTCTTCCTGACAGAGGCACCTTTATCGTGGGTGTTCGTCCAAAAGTGAAGATGGGTAAGATCGGACTGCGTATCCGTTGGTATGCATTTAAGCCGGAGGATCTGGAGCAGAGAGTTTACAAGGTGAAGGAACAGAAGGGCTGCATTATGGTACAGCCGGATACCGTTGTTCTTCCGCCGAAGGGAAGTGTACATATTACGCCGGTATTCATCAATATGCCGGAGGAAGCACTGAGCTATACGCTGCTTGATCCAGAGGGCGGCAAGATCGATAACAATGGTTTGTATACAGCTCCTGCACAGGAAGGTGTATATGAGATTCGGGTGAATGCCCTGAGTGATCCTGAGATCTACACACATGCATTTGTGATCGTATCTCAGAAACAGATGGAAGAATAGGTAATAACAGGTGAAATAGATGTTTCCTGCATTGAATATGGAACTGGAGATTGTCCGGACGATCCTGCAAAGTGAAATCAATGATGTGTATGTATGCACGGATTTGAAGAAAAATACAGGTTTGTTTTATACGATGGTATCGATCCGTGATACCAAGTATCGGAAGCTTATGACGGAAAAACTGAATACAGAGAGATTGTTTTTTTCCAATCGTGATTTTCTCGGTTCCTTCATCTATGAAAACCGTCTGAATCTGGTATTTCGCTATTATCACGAAAGCCTGCTTTCCCTTTTGGGCAGTGTCTATCTGGCAGAGTTCAAGGATTGTAAACGGGCAGCCCTGAATCTGGCTGCCGCCTGTGTGGAGAGCGGTGTGGATCCGGATATGGGAATCGTGCTGCTGGATGAGAGAAATATCAATCTGACGCGGGACGGAGATATCCATTTTAACTATTTTCTTGATTTTTCCCGAATGGAGCACGGAAAGGATGAAAATCGATATCTGCAGAAAATAGCGGAGATGGTTTTTCATATTCTGGAACTGAACTATAAGGGAAGATATGATAATCCCGAGGATTATCCGGATGATCTGAGATTGTTTTATCTCAAGATGCGTACGACGGGGTTCGCTTCAGTTGGACATATGATCTCGCTCATCCGCGGCATGGCCGATGTGCCGACAGAGCGCAGAGGAATCCTGTGGTGGTTGGGAAGCCGGTTTTACCGGGTGAAAAATTTCCTGTTCAGGAATTCCATGACTGCATTTTTAACCATCCTGGTGATGGTGACCCTGATCTATGCGGGGAATCAGATACATACACGATGGAAGATCCGAAAAGCTTATGAGAATAATATCAGCTATTATGGCATTGAATATATCGGAGATGTGTATCTGGGTAATGAGGAGTAGACCAGAAAGAAAAGCGGGGACAGATACAGATGAATAAAGTGTTGAGAAGAATATTGCTGATCGTTCTGGTCGCAGCTGGTATCGTGGCAGGTTATCAGAGCCTGCAGGGAAGCAAAAGCCCTGTAGATTCGCTGTATGCATTTTGCATCTCTGATGGCGGATACAGTTTTGTAAGCTGGAACGAGGATGACAGGACCGTCATAGCAAAGGTAGATCTTGACGGACGCGTAGAACGATCGGTGTCTTTTAAGACAGAAGAAAAAGAGTATATGTACAGCGTTCGTGGTATTACCGCCAGTGAAGGGCTTGTGTATGTGTTGCGTGATCGTGTAAATCGCTATGATGGAGATCGGATGTCTCAGGAATTGATGGTACTGGATTTTTCCGGGACGATTGCAAAAGAGAGGAAAGTTTTTGCGTTGTCCAGCGAGGAGAATTACCGTTATGGATGGCTGAATGCATCAGGTGATACGATCACTTTGATCGGAACAGATTCCTATGAAAGTGAAGCCATTCGTGAAAGCTATGAATTTGGTTCTGTTCTGGACGATACCTTATCTTTAAAGAATACAAGAACCTATCCTCTGAAAGTGGGGGAGGGCATTTATAAAGCAATCGCAAACAGCACCAACCTGGTCTATATATCAGATTCCGGAAAGGTATACTGTGCGAGTGAAGAAAGAGTGCAGGAAGTTTATCCGGCAAGAATGCTGCAGACATTGATGTATCCGTCATATATTGCGTATGCGGAAAGCGGATATATCTATCTGGGAGAGCATGAGACCGGCAATGTGATCAAGCTGAATCTGGAGAACGGGGATGAGGAGATTATGTTGAATGGAAACAGTCCATTCACCGGATCTGGTCAGTATACCCCAAGAGATGTACTGGTGATGTCCATGTCCAGTCTGAAAAGCTTTGCTGCACTGGTGGAGAACAGTCAGACGGGAGATTTTAATCTTCTGATGGCACAGGATGGAGTTGTACATACCGTAACGGAATTTAAATATGGTGCATTGTTTGTTTTGTCTTCCCTTGTATCCCAGTGGCTCAAATATGCGGCTGTGACCGTTGGAATCTATCTTTTGCTGACGATATTTGTTTCCAGTATTAAAGGCGGTCATACAATTATGGAACGTCTGGTCAGTGCAACCGTTCCGGTTCTGGTTGTGACGATGATTCTTTTTGGAACAATCTCATTCCAGTACTATAAAGAAGCAATCCAGGAGAACTTTGTAAAACAGGCAGTGGATGAAGGCAATATGCTGGCGGCACTGTTTGGACAGGAATCTTTCAATGAGATTGAATATCCATATGATTATTCAGGAGAAGCTTACAGTTACCTGAGTCAGCAGATGGCGACCCGTGATCTGTATACAAGAGCGATCTACTATGAGAATGGAGATCTGTATATTGGTGTAGATATCAACAATCCTTGTTTTTATCCCTTTGGTATTCTGATGAATCAGAGTGCAGAAGAACTGTATTACAAGGCGGCATTGACGGGTGAATCCGTGACCGGTACGATCAGAGACGGTCAGGGAGAGAGACTGATCTGTGTGACACCGATCGGAGGTCTGTCAGGACAGACCGTATATCTTCTGGAGACAGGTGTCTATACCGCGAATATGGATGCATATCTGTTTACCTACATTAAGGATTTTTCAGTTGTGTGTATCGCATTTCTGGTTATTCTGATGACAGTCCTATTGTTCATGTTCTATCATATTCTGTTCCCTCTGGGAGCGATGCGAAGAGAGATGCAGCTTTTTGCGGATGGAGACCGAAGCGTTCGTATTCATACGACATCGGAAGATGAGCTGACTGGTATTGCGAGAGTCTTTAACAAGATGGCAGATGATATCAATGTACAGATCCTGAATCTGGAACGTATGAGCCAGACCTATTATCGGTTCGTACCGCCAAGTATTGTCAGTCTTTTGGGTAAGAACAATCTTGGATCGTTGACACTTGGAAGTAATGTAAAGGGTGATCTGGCGATCTTAAATGTGCGTATGCATATGGAAGAATCTCTGTCACTGGATCAGACGGAGACACTGATGAACCGGTTCTTTAATATCATTAATCGCTTTACACAGCAGCAGGATATTATATCCATCGTAGATGATGCGAATCTCCAGAGTATGATGCTGATCTGTCAGAATGGTGTGGATTCCGCGATTGTGGCAGCTTTAACAATCCTGGCAAGGATTGATGCGGATAACAAACTGTACGCGGAAGAGGAACAGCTGAATGTATCTTTTGTCATGGATCAGACAGAAGTATACTTTGGTATCTGCGGAGATGATGAACGTTATATTCCGGTTGTTATTGCACCGGAATTTGAAAAACTTCTATCAAACGCAGAGTTCCTGAATCAGATGGGAAGCCGCTTCCTTGTAACCGAGGCTGCATATAAACATATTGTAAATATCAATTCTTATGCAAACCGTTATATTGGTCGATTGAAGACTGCAGAGCTGGATCTTGCTCTGTACGATATCTATGATGACCGTACAGCGGAGCAGATCCGCATTATGAAGCAGACACAGCATGTATTTGATAAAGCGATGGAGCTTTTTGAACGCGGTAATTATTACGAAGCAAAAAATCTGTACGCGATGGTACTGAGGGGAAATCAGCAGGATATGGCTGCAAAGTATTATATTTTCCTGTGTGAGGCGCGGCAGAACAGAAAATAAGTAACCAGTTGGAGGATTTAGCAGAATGGGACATCTTTTTGAATTTTTAAAAAGATTATTTCAGGGAATACAGGGGTCCTATGCTTTTAATCTCTTCAGCAAGGCGTTTGTAAGACTCCGAACAGCAGTGATGCATCCGTTCCGGCGGATTGTACGCAGAGTCCAGCAGCTGTTTAATGTCAGCCTGATATCTGCCCGGCTGGTAACACCGATCACAGCGAAGGTACGGAAAATCTTAAATGCAGAGGCCAGATCTCCGGAGGATTATTTTACTGTCGGCAGGTTCTGGGTATCCAAAGCTTTGGTGTATGTTCTGATACTGGCAGGATGTGCGGGAGTATTCATCTATTTCAGCTGGATATCACCGCAGGTATCGTATACGACAGCTACGGAAAATCTGATCACGACGGTATATTATGATTACGATGATATGAAGCTGGGCGAGTATACCGGAAAGGCTAATATCCGGGCTGCCGGAGGTGATGTGGTCTATACGGGAGACATTGTGGCAGGTATCTGTACAGGTGTTGGAACTCTTTGGAATCAGGATGGTGTTCTGGTGTATCAGGGTGCTTTTGCCAATAATTGTTTTCATGGGAATGGAACACGTTATTATCCGAATGGAAAAGTGATGTACAGCGGAGAATTTGTAGAAAATCAATTTTCCGGAAATGGTGTTTTGCATTATGAAAATGGAACTGTCCAGTACGAGGGTGAATTTGATAACGGAGCTTATCAGGGAAAAGGCGTCCTTTACAATGAAAAAGGCGTGATGATCTATGAAGGAGAATTCCAGAGCGGTACATATCATGGAAAGGGTATCTCATATTATGACAGCGGTATCCGAAAATATGATGGGGAGTTCTATATGGGTAAGGCTCAGGGGCAGGGAATCTATTATTCCTCCGCAGGCAAGACCATGTATCAGGGACCGTTCGCAAGAAATGATATTCATTATGAAGCACTGTTGGGATGTACCTTAAAGGATGTCATGGATATGTTCAAGGAATCGCCGATTATCTATTTCAGTGATGGAGGGACCAGTTTTCTGTTTGAAAGAGCGCAGGTAATACTGAAAGCAGATTGTCTGGTAGAACTGAAGATTGATCAGACAATATCCGACAGTACAAATGATGGAGATGCATGGTATCTTCCGGATGAAGAAGGAGATACACTGACGGAGATTACCAACGAGCAGACGCAGCAAGAGAGTACAGACAGTACGGATAAAGAAAAAACAGAAGAAGAGAAACAGAAGGAAGTGCTGGCGTCACTTCCGGTAAACAATAAATTTCATATATACTATTACCTTGCTACAGATGAGTGGCAGAGTGAAGATAAACTGGATACAGGAGCAATCCTGATCACAGGGGTATCTACTTATCGAAGCGGATTGGATGTCGGTTTCCTGGAAGGAAAGGATATGATTCCGCAGAACGGTGCACCTTCTTTACAGGAGTGTGTTGCTGTTGAAAGAGTGCGTTTGTCAGAACCGACTGCGTTCAGTACGATCAATTATGAGTTAACTACAATGAACCGTACACATATTGCAGTCAGCGGCATCAATATGGCAGAGGCAATCTACGAGGAAGTCTATGAAACAGAAGGAATTCGGTATCGGCTTTGTTATCCGATGGATAAGCCGGAACGATTGCTGTTTGTGACAGTAGAAAATATATAGGAGAGGAAGGTGAGAAGAGAATATGGCAGATTTTTCGATTATCTCGGAGGTAAGCAATGAAATATTAAAGCTTTTGCGGGAAAATTTGTGTCCAGAACTGATTCCCTCACCGGAATCGATTGCACTTGCGTCCCCGACAGATAAAAATGCAGATTTCCAATTAGGGCTTTATCTGTATGATATTCAAGAATTGAGAGAGTATCAGAGTCTGGATACCATTCGGATGAGGGGAAATCAGATGCAGTATCCACCCAAGCCGCTGAATCTGTTTTTTGCGCTTTACATCAATAC
This sequence comes from Lachnospiraceae bacterium, assembly GCA_017558865.1. Lineage (GTDB taxonomy): Bacteria > Bacillota > Clostridia > Lachnospirales > Lachnospiraceae > Hominiventricola. The sequence continues at coordinate 45,157 of JAFYTM010000103.1, read as the reverse complement.
CAAATCTCAGTTGATGTCAAATGCGGAGAATGAACAGCGCATACTTGGAAGGGTGATTCAGGTGTTAATGGATAACGCAATCCTGTATGATGCCGCTTCCAATGAGGAAACAAGTGCATCGATGACGTTGCTTCCGCTCAGTTTTGAAGAGAAGACAAAGATATGGTCAGTATTATCAGTGCCATATCAGTTGGGGATCTATTTCAGCGTGGCACCGGTGATGCTGTCTTCCAGACGGGTACGCAGCTTCAGACGTGTGGTATCTGCTGAATTTGAGGCAACTCAGAGGCGGAGGTGATGAAGGCAACTATGATTCGCATGAAAATTGCATTTGTTCTGCGGATGGTCGACGATTATTCCGGACAGTGCATTCGGAAGAAAAAGTTTTGTTTTTCTATCGGGAATCGAGTGGTTCATCCCATTGAGAAGGCAGAAGGTTTGTATGTGTTTCTGGAGCCTCAGCCGGATGATGTCAGAGTATGGATCGAAGGAACAGATTATCATTCCTGCAGTGTCTCTATACAGAAAAAACTGCTGAATCCGGAAGAACCGGTTGCAGATGTCCGTCTCTATGGAAAAGCAGGAAAAGGCTATTCTTATTCTTGTGGCTGGCTGACCGGAATGTTGGATAAAAAAGAGATGCAGTTTCCAGTGCAGGTTTGTGCCAGAAAAAGCCGTCCTACAGGTCTAGTCCTGAAGGAATGCCGACAGATTGAAGGAGAATACTGGTTGTTCTTTCAGGGGTTCACAAGAGAGAATCTGCTCGGGAAGCCATATCTGCTTGAAAGCGGAGAGCAGGCAGTACCGTTTATCCTGGCGGAGAAACGGGGAATCAATGAGTATCGTATCGAGATTGAGGGCGAACCGCCGAAATGGAAGGCGGGTACACCTCTGGAACGGATCTATCGTTCCGTAACCGATGCGTATGGAGCATATGCGATCCCTGTGGATCACGGGGAAGAAGAACTTATTCAGGAAGTAATGATACTTCAACATAGATTACCATCATAGAGGAGAGGAGGTCGAACGTGTCTATCATTGTAACGTCGGGAGCGCAGCTTATGTGCAGCTTTGGAATGGCGCCGTCTGTGCTGAATGTACTTCCGACAAGCAAGATTTTGTGCAGCAATATGCCGCCCGCCTGTATCACGGATAATGTTCCGATGATGAACATCATGCCTTTTGGAATGTGCACTTCCATGGCGAATCCGCAGGTGGCAGCCGCTACAGCAGCAGCACTTGGAGTATTGACTCCGATGCCCTGTATACCAGTGATTGCAGCACCCTGGGCACCAGGCTCCCCAACTGTATTGGTGGGAGGAAAACCAGCAGTAAATAACACATGTAAATGCATGTGTAACTGGGCAGGCGTGATACAGGTCGTATCCCCGGGTCCGGCCACAACGGTCATGGTGCCGTAAACGTTGTGGAACATAAAAATGAGCAAAATTTGAAAGGAGGATGGGTGAGAAGCGCAAGCTTCAAAACCAAAAAAACATGGCAGAATATTTATCCCCAGGAGTATACGTAGAGGAATTTGAATCCGGTATGAGACCGATGGAAGGTGTCAGCACCAGTACCGCAGGCTTTGTTGGTATGGCTGAAAAAGGAAATGTGATCGGAACTCCGGAATTCGTTACCAGTTTTGCAGATTTTACCCGTAAATTCGGTGGTTATCTGTCTGAGAAAGCATATGGAGAGTACCGTTATCTGGCATATTCCGTAGAGCAGTTTTTTGCAAATGGTGGTTCCCGCTGTTATGTAATGCGTACCGCAGCTTCCGATGCGGCAGCAGCAGCTGTATCTGCAAATGGTGTGACCATTGCAGCAGCAAACCCAGGTAAATGGGGCAACGAGGTCAGAGTAACCGCAGTGAGAGCAAATAAAGGCAAAACTGCAGTTCTGGAAGTAAACGGTGATGTTTATACCGTAGCAAATGGTTCTGCATTCGCAGAAGGCGATACCATTGCGATCTGTGAGGATGGCAAGGTTGTTGCATACAACAAGATTACTATGGCACAGGGTAATACCATCACATTGGCTCAGCCGGTAGAAGGAGATATCGTAGATACAGATGCTGTTCCAACAAAAATCCTGACTGTATGTGAGATGAATATCGAAGTAGCATACAGAGATCAGGTTGAGACTTATGAGGGAGTATCCCTGAATGTTGGATCTGCATCTTACATCAGTAAGATTATGTCCAAATCCGAGCTGGTAAAAGTAGATGCAGAGGAAGTGGCAGATGGAGTGAATCCATTGTCTATCTTCAACGCAGCAGATGCAGAGAAGGCAGTTGTCTTCCTGGCTGGCGGTTCTGATGGAAGCAAAGACCAGATCACTGATGATGTGTTCATGGGTGTTGATGGAGGTCCTGGAAAGAGAACAGGTCTTGCAGCTTTCAAAGAATTGAATAATGTAAGCATTATGGCAATCCCTGGCGTTACCAGCCCGGCTGTGCAGCTCGCACTGGTAACTCACTGCACCAACACCGGAGCAAGCTTTGCAGTTCTGGATGTTCCGCAGGATCTGGTAAAACCAAATGATGTACTGAAACATAGAGAGAAAGTAGATTCTGATTATGCAGCAATGTACCATCCGTGGATTCAGATCTACGATGCACTGAATAAGAAACCGTCCTATATTCCACCATCAGGAGCAGTATGCGGTATCTATGCAAGAAGTGACGTAGAGCGCGGCGTACATAAAGCACCGGCAAACGAAGTAGTATTCAACTGTATCGGACTTTCCTGTCTGTACAACAAAGCAGAGCAGGATATCCTGAATCCGGCAGGCGTGAACCTGATCCGTGCACTTCCAGGACAGGGCATCCGTGTATGGGGTGCAAGAACCTGTTCCAGCAACAGTCTCTGGAAATATGTCAACGTTCGCCGTCTCTTCATTTATCTTGAGGAGAGCATCAAATCCCAGACCAACTGGGCAGTATTTGAGCCAAACGATGAGATGCTGTGGTCCAGAGTTGGAAGAACCATCCGTGCGTTCCTGCGCGATATGTGGAGAAGCGGAGCTTTGGTAGGATCCAGCGAAGATCAGGCATTCTATGTAAACATCGGCAGAGATACTATGTCCCAGAGCGATATCCTGAATGGACGTCTGATCTGTGAGATCGGTGTGGCACCGAGCCGTCCGGCTGAGTTTGTAATCTTCAGAATCACTCAGTTCATGGAAGAGTCATAAGAGTCACATAAGATTGGTAAAGGAGGAAGAATAACGTGACATATCCATTTAAGAAATATAACTATAAAGTCGAGATCGACGGTATTACAGAAGCAAGCTTTTCTGAGGTAAGCGGTTTTGACGCAAGTATTGATGTAATCGAGTATCGTACCGGTGATGAAGGTGTGAACTGGTCCCGTAAGATGAATGGTCTTACCAAATTCGGCAACGTAACTCTGAAATGGGGTATGACCAGCTCCATGAGCTTCTATGAGTGGGTAACTTCTATCTCTCAGGGAACTTCTCTTGGAGAGGATCATAACAAGAATGTAACCATCACCCTGTTCGATGATGACGGTTCTACCGCACTGGCAGTATGGACCTTATCCAATGCATGGCCAAGCAAATATACAGCTCCAGATTTCAACGCAAGCTCCAGTGAGATCGCGTTTGAGAGCGTGGAACTCGTATATGAGTCAATGATCAGAGAGAGCTAAGATCTTTATCTGGCTGGCAGTCTGGGCTCCTGGTTTACCAGGAGTCCAGAAGCTGGCTTTTAGAGAAGATACAGGAGGGTAACGATTATGGATATGGAATTGATCACAGAATTTGAATTTGAGCTTCCAAGAGGATATGTGGATGGCAATGGAGAAGTACATAAGCGTGGAACCATGCGTCTGGCGACCGCAGCCGATGAGATTTTGCCTCTTCGTGATCCGCGTGTCAAGGATAATCCGGCGTATTTGACGATTATTCTGCTTTCGAGAGTGGTTACACAGCTGGGTACGATGACCAATATCCGTCCGGTCAATATTGAGAAGCTGTTTTCTGCAGATCTGGCTTTCCTGCAGAATATGTACCAGAGGATCAATTCGATGGATGCATTGACTGAGCGCTGTGTGTGTCCGCACTGTGGAGAAAAATTTGAAAAGCCGGTAAATTTTATGAGGGCGGAATAGTCGTCTATCCAGAGGATGAATTGTATAAAGAGGTTGCTTTTGTAGCCTATTATTTTCACTGGAGCTATGAGTCGGTGATGCAGATGGATCACCAGACAAGACGGAGATTCTGCGCAGAAATTTCGGAGATTCACAAACGAGTGACCAATAAGCCAAAGAATATATTTGAACTGTAGGAAAAGATGTGGAGGTGTCCGAAATGGCAGAGGACAGATATCTGCTTTATAAAAATTTTAATTTCAAAGTAGAAGTAAACGGAGTTCTGCTGTCGTTTTCCAAGGTGTCCGGATTGGAACGAAATGCCTCCATGGAAGCGGTGCGTGAAGGTGGATTTAATTTTCATACCCATTATCTTCATAATGCACCGGATGGTGACAGAACATTGACATTGGAGTATGGAATGGCAGATTTTAACCAGTCAGTCAGTCAGCTGTCACCAGGAAGATTTCTTCCCAAAGGTGTAACAGTCATGGTTCTTGGAGATGACAGATCAAAGATCAGAGTGACATATGCTCTGGATGGATGTTATATCCGCAGGATCAATTTTGGCGATCTGGATGCAGAGCACGGCGGCTTGATCGTCAATCAGTTGGAGATTGCCTACAGCAGTATTACAGAGATGAAATAAGTCATATGATATGACAACAGTATGGAGATGACAGGATGCAGACACAAAATCAGTTTTTGGATTTTGCAGAACAGATGATGGCAAGATATCAGGGCTTTAACCATGCTTTTGAGCCTGTCTCCATGGTGTATCTGGAGGATCAGGAGGGTTCGGAGACAGGGGAAACGGCTGTGCCGCAGAATATCGTGACAAACCTGTATCATATCCAGAATATTAAGGAAGAAAATTATTTATACAGACAGAATCTGTCTTTTGTGACACAGATTCTGGAAAAAAGAATCTATCAGAAGCTGTATCCATCCGTGGAGCAGCAGATTGAAAAGGTTGTCAGAGAGGAAATGCCGGAGGCTGAGGAAAAGCTTGTGAAGTCATTCAGCCAGCAGCTTTACCGACTGGTAGAACGGGGCGGTATCCGACAGTTTGAAGTGATACGTGACAAGATCCTTTCTGAATACCATCAAACGGAGAAAACAACGTCCAGGGGACAGGAAGTCCTGTTCCGGAAGATTGAAAATATATGGAGCAGCAGTGTCTATGCAAATGAACAGCATAAGTATGTTACGCTGATACAGCCGGAAACGACCAGATATTCTGTACACCCATCAGTTACGGAACGGGAAGTGACGGTTCTGGAGCATGGCATGGAGCTGATCAAAGAGCAGTCACAGCTGCTTGTTCAGGCAGAGCCGCAGAAGATCGGGAATCTGGGACTGGTCTATGAACAGCCGATGGAATCTCATGTGGAGGATATCCGCCAGATCAGGACAGAGGAAGCAGTTGAGAAATTGCTGCAGAAAACAGATGTCCGTCAGATAGAGACGGAGAGACTTCTGGAAAGTATTCATGCGGAGAGTGTTCATACAGAAAGTCACCAGGTAAAGACCGAAGAGATACAGAAGAAAGAACTGGATACAGTGTCTTTGACATATCTGGAGGAGACGCGGCCGGAAGAAATACAGCCCGGAGAGCAGGCGGTTCGATCAGGAGAAGTGTCTGCAAAGCCGTCAGAAGAGCAGACAGAAGTACGCACATATAAGACAGAAAATGTCATCCAAACAGAGCAGATCACGCCGATCCAGCAGATAAAGCCGTTAGAAACGCATGTAGAGGATATCCGCCAGATCAGGACAGAGGAAGCAGTTGAGAAATTGCTGCGGAAAACAGATGTCCGTCAGATAGAGACGGAGAGACTTCTGGAAAGTATTCATGCGGAGAGTGTTCATACAGAAAGTCACCAGGTAAAGACCGAAGAGATACAGAAGAGAGAACTGGATGCGGTGTCTCTGACGTATCTGAAAGAAACACTGTTTGGAGAGCAGGCGATCCAACCGGGAGAAGTGTCTGCAAAGCCGTCAGAACAACCATCAGAGGTTCGGACTTATACAACAGAAAAAACAACCCGAACAGAACAGATCACGCCGATACAGACGGAAGAAACGGTTCGGCATGGTGAGGTTGTACAAAGAGAAGAGATCACACAGAAGAGGCATTTGATCCAACAGGTACAGCCTTTAGAAACTCATGTGGAAGATATCCGTCAGGTAAAGACAGAAGAAGCGGTTGAGAAATTGCTGCAGAAAACAGATGTCAGACAGACCGAGACGGAAAAACTTCTGGAAAGACTTCAGACAGAGCATCGTCAGACAGAAAGTCAACAGGTAAAAGTCGAACAGATACAGAAGAAAGAACTGGATACGGTGTCTTTGACATATCTGGAGGAGACGCGGTCGGAAGAAATACAGCCCGGAGAGCAGGCGGTTCGATTGGGAGAAGTGTCTGCAAAGCCGTCAGAAGAGCAGACGGAAGTACGCACATATAAGACAGAAGATGTCATCCGAACAGAGCAGATTACGCCGATCCAACAGGCACAGCCAATAGAAACTCATGTGGAAGATATCCGTCAGGTCAGGACAGAAGAAGCAGTTGAGAAACTGTTGCAGAAAACAGACATCAGGCAGACAGAGACGAAAAAACTTCTGGAAAGTCTTCATACCGAGAATATTCACACAGAGCGTTATCAATTGGAGAGCGAACAGATACAGAAGAAAGAATTAGAGACGGTGTCGCTGACGTATCTGGAAGAGACACATCCAGAAGAAAGGTCTGGAGAACTGTCTGAGGAACAGACAGAAGTTCGTACTCGTACAACAGAAGAAACAACACGAGCAGAACAGCTAACGCCGATCCAACAAGTAAAACCGTTGGAATCTCATGTAGAGGATATTCGTCAGGTCAGGACAGAAGAAGCAGTTGAAAAACTGCTTCAAAAAACAGACCTTCGTCAGATTGAAACAGAGAAGCTTTTGGAAAGTCTTCATACCGAGAATATTCACACAGAAAGACATCAGCAGGAGAGTGAACAGATACAGAAGAAAGAATTGGAGACAGTGTCGCTGACGTATCTGGAGGAGACGCATCCTGGAGAAACAACCCGAACAGAACAGATCACGCCGATACAGACGGAAGAAACGGTTCGACATGACGAGGTTGTACAAAGAGAAGAGATTACACAGCAGAGGAAGCTGATCCAACAGGTACAGCCTTTAGAATCTCATGTAGAAGATATTCGTCAGGTCAGGACAGAAGAAGCAGTTGAAAAACTGCTACAGAAAACAGACCTTCGTCAGCTTGAGACAGAGAGACTTTTGGAAAGTCTTCATAGCCAGAATATTCACACAGAACGTCATCAGACAGAGAGCGAACAGATACAGAAGAAAGAATTGGAGACGGTGTCGCTGACATATCTGGAGGAGACGCATCCTGGAGAAACAACCAGAACAGAACAGATCACGCCGATACAGACGGAAGAAACGGTTCGACATGGCGAGGTTGTACAAAGAGAAGAGATTACACAGCAGAGGAAGCTGATTCAACAGGTGCAGCCTTTAGAGTCTCATGTAGAAGATATTCGACAGGTCAGGACAGAAGAGGCGGTTGAGAAACTGTTGCAGAAAACAGATGTCAGACAGACCGAGACGGAGAGACTTCTGGAAAGACTTCAGACAGAGAGTCATCAGGTAAAGACAGAGCAGATACAGAAGAAAGAACTGGATGCGGTGTCGTTGACATATCTGGAAGAAACACTGTCGGGAGAACAGGCAGCTCGACCGGGAGAAGTGTCTGCAGAACCATCAAAGGAGCAGACAGAAGTACGCACATATAAGACAGAAGATGTCATCCGAACAGAGCAGATTACGTCGATTCAACAGGCACAGCCAATAGAAACTCATGTAGAAGATATCCGTCAAATCAGGACGGAAGAAGCAGTTCAAAAACTTCTGCAAAGAACAGATATTCTTCAGACACAAACGGAACAAGTTCAGAAAAGAGAACAGGATACTGTGTTACTGACCTATCTGGAAGAACATCAGGATGAGATTTCAGAAGAACATCAGGAGACGATACGACAGGTTCAGCGGAATCGTCAAATATGGTCAATCGAATCACTGGTTCCGATGCAGACCAATGCACAAAGAATGCTGCAGAATATCAATCTGCATCAGATCAGGACTATCAAGAGCAGCCACCATGTGCAAAGCGTTCCAATGATAGAACCGGCAGCGATTGTGTATCGTTCGGAAGAGGATCTGTCTCTGGAGCAGCAGGAAAAGACTGAACGGCTGGAACATAAGGTCGATGAAGTTGTAAAGAATCTGCGGACAGTAGAAGAGAAAACCATTGTTCATAAAGAAGAAATTATAGAACAGCAGAAGACGGTTGTTCGGGAAGTATTGAAAAACAGTCCGGCAGTCTGGACAGAGGGCGAAGGTGCCAGTCAGCTGCGCAAAGAGATTCAGCAGTCTATGGAGGAGCAGATCGTTCAGAATGTCGATCAGCTTGTGAATAAAGTATACAGACGTCTGGAAGACAGGCTCAGGACAGAGAGAGGAAGGAGGGGACTCATTTAATGGCAGATATCTTAACAGAACAGGGAAAAAGAAAGCAGTTGATCTTTGGAGACGGAGAGCTGAAAAAAGCAACACTTACCTATATGAGCAGTCAAAAAGGTTCTAAGGTTGTACTGCCGGTTCAGTTTAATCCGACCGATTATTCGATTACTCGAAAAGCGACTTACAATGATACAACGGGAAAGCTGCAGGAGCCTCATCCAAGGAATCTTCAGTCCAGAGGAAGCAGACTTGCAGACTTGAAGATCAGACTTCTACTGGATACGACTACCGAATATCCGGGATATGTCGTGAAATCAGGACTGCAGAAATATATCAATAATGACAAGGAGTTATCCGGTATCTGCGAGGATCTCTCCATGCTGACAAAGATGTATCCCAAAACACATACCCAGAGCTGGATCATCTTTTCCTGGGGAAGTATGGAGTTTGAAGGGTTTGTTACAGAACTATCTATCAATTATAAAATGTTCAACCGGAATGGTCAGCCGGTGCGGGCAGAATTGAGTCTGTCGATTCTGGGAGAAGAACGCAATATTCTGCAGACGCTCGGTGCAAAACCAAGAGAGTCACCAGACCGAACCAAATACCGGATGCTTCAGCAGAAGGATGAATTGTGGATGCTTGCAGATCAGGAATACCAGGATCCATCCTGCTGGAAAGAAATCGCGCGGGAGAATGGGATATTGAATCCAAGAAAAGTGGATTATACCAGACAGTTGAAGGTTCCTTCACTGTAAGGCAAATCCTGTAGATACAGAGGTGCAGGCAGTATGGATTTGATGAGTACGACTGCCAGTTTTTCATCACTGGCGGGTAAATATGATAATTTCAGTGCTCCGGCAGTTGAGGTTAAGGTAGGGAGTACGAAATTGATGTCCGGTAAGAATCTGGATATCATAGAAGTGGATATAGAACTGACCTGCGGATATGAGGCGTCGGGATGTGTGTTTGTCGTTGCCGGAGCCTATGATGTAGAGAAGACGGATTTTTCTGATGATGTTTCTTCGATTCAGATCGGAGAAAAGGTAGAGGTGTCCGTAGGCTATGTCCGTACTGAGATGGTTTTTAAAGGTTATATTAACCGGATCGATTATGAGTATGGCATGGGAGATGCGGATATTCGGATTCGTGTGGAATGTATGGACGCCAAGGGACTACTGATGAAGAACCGCAGGCTGGAATTTTTTGCAGAAAAGAGTCCGGATGCTGTTGTGAAAAAGATCCTTTCAGAATCTCCGGTCAGCAGCTATCTGTCCGGCAAAGAAGTGGATTCCTGCCCGGAGGATGAGATTCCGCTTCGCAGCCATATGATGACAGACTATGATCTGATTGTGGAACAGGCGTCCAAGCTTGGTTATGAATTTTTTATCATACAGGGAAAAGTATATTTTCGTGAAAAACAGAAGGTGACGTCTTCTATTATGAAGCTGAGTCCTCAGAATGGTATTCTGGGAGCCAGGTTTACAGTTTCTGGTCAGCAGCTTGTGAAAAAGATAGAAGTACGTTCTATTGATGAAAACAGCGGAACACAGATCAGCGGGGAAGCTGTCATATCTGGAAAATTCAGTCAGGGTTCCAGTGGAAATATGCTTCTTGGTTCCTCCAAACAGGTATATTATGAACCGGGAGTCAAGGATGCCACAGAAGCGAAGAAGAGAGCACAGGCGAGGATTGATGCCATAGCAGACCAGTTTGGTGAACTGGAATGTGAATGCGTCGGTATTCCGGAGCTGGCACCGGGAAGGTTTGTAGAGGTGGAAAGGCTGTCTTCCCAGGCAGATCGAAAATATTATATCCGTTATGTGAGACATATCGTGGATGAGTCCGGTTATCGGACCTATTTAAAAGCAGGAGTGAACAGCTTATGAATTCCATAACCGATTTACTGATTAGTGATAACGAATACTATGACAGCCAGCGAATACCCGGCTTTGTACAGGGAATCGTGGTAGAGAACAATAATGATGAGTACAAGGGTATGGTAAAGGTAGAATTTACCGTATGGGAAAGCGGCAAGAATATGTGTGAATGGGTACGTTTGCTGTCGCCTTATACAGGAAAGGATTACGGGGTATACTGTGTTCCGGAGATTGATGAGGTTGTTCTGGTCGGTTTTATCGGAGGAAGCTTAAAACGTCCGTTTTTGTTGGGAAGTCTGTATCCGCAGGGTGCAGCTATCGTAGGGGAGAGTTTTGAACAAAAGAATCTGATCAAGCATTTAAAGACAAAAGGCGGTGTTGATATCCTGATCCACGATGAACAGGATAAGCAGAAGATCACAGTGACTACTCCGAAAGGGAATCAGATCCTGATCGATGATGAAAATGAATGCTGTACCATATCCGATAAGGGTGCAAAAAATGTTTTTAAGTTGGATTATAAGGGCGGAGGAGCAGAACTGACTGCAGAAAAGACATTAAAATTGACGGCAGGAAAGACGGAGATTTCCATGGATGGAAACAGTGGAGAAATTTCCTTGAAAGGAACAAAGATTGCAGCGCAGGCAGATAATGAGATTGGTCTGAATGCAAAGGCAGGACTTAAGATGCAGGGAGCACAGGTGGAATTAAAGGGACAGGGACAAGTCAATGTACAGTCTTCTGGACAGCTGGCACTGAAAGGCTCCATCACGCAGATTAACTGATAGAAGGAACCGTCGGTCAGAAAGGACGAGATAATGATGGACAGAGCAAGAGATTTTCTCGGGCGCGGATTTGCATTTCCGCCGCGTATTGATTCCGTTACCGGTCAGTTTGTGATGGCTGACAGTGAGGAAGATATCCGTCAGGCGATTTATATTATTCTGATGACAAGAATGAAAGAGCGGGCGATGCTGCCGGATTTTGGCTGCAACCTGCATGAATATATATTTGAACTTCCGGATTCGGATTTTGAACTTCGAATTGGAAGTGAGGTACGGGAGGCACTGATGAAATATGAACCCCGTATCATTAATGTAGATGTCCGTGTGGAGACACATGATATCAAAAAAGGAACGATTTGGCTGAATATTGATTATACAGTAAGAGCTACCAATAATCCGAATAACCTCGTATTTCCATATTATCTGGAGGAGGGAATCGGAGAATTATAAGATCCGGAACGAAAGGAAGGCAGAGTGAATATGGAAAATACATATGAAAAATTGCAGAGACTGATGAATTCCTATGTTCCGGAATTTGCGTATCGGAGAGATGGAAAAGATCCAGGGTCTGTCCTGACCGATTTGTGCGGCGGTATGATGGAGGAATGTGCCAAACGTTACGATCAGGTGATTCCAAAACACAGAGTTCAGTATCTTAATCTGTTTGATTCTCTGTTAAAAGAACCTGTCAGTGCATCGAGAGGTTATGTACAGTTCTGTCCGGTACCGGGGTATGAGGGGATGATTCCGGTGCCGAAGAAAACAAGGGTACTGGCTTCGGGAATCGGAACCGATGATATGATCTTTGAGACAGAGCATGATATGACGGCTGCGGATACCAGTGTGGAATGGATTGCAGTGACCGACCGAAGCAGTGACAGCATTGTAGTGCGTCCGTATGGACAAGGACAAAAGGATGCATTTTATGCATTTGATATTCGCGGTGAGAATTGTGCAGAGCACAGGCTGTATCTTGGATTTGATGAACTTTTTACCTATTTAAATGGATTGGATCTGTATTTGTTTGTGGAAGCTTTTCATGAAGCGAACCAGCAGGAACTGTTAAACATATTAACTTCTTCTGCAGTACAGTGGTCTGTGCTTGATCCTGAGTCGGGAGAAAAAATATTTTCACAGACAGAGATTCGGGATGGTGCAATCCATCTTCAATTAGAGAACTATACTCCAAAGAAAACAATGGTAGGTGAGAGAGAGGGCTATTATCTGACTCTCTCCTGTCAGAAGGAACTTCCGAAGCTGTATATCCGTAAACTGGAGATTGGTTTTCAACGTGAACAGGTGATTCCGGAAGAGGTGTATATCAATGGTCTGAGTGAGACTGCAGGGGCTGTCTATCCATTTGGAAAGCCGTTGGGATTATACAATGAATTTTCATTTGATGAAAAAGAGACACTGGCACGAAAAGGTGCACAGATTCAGATGCATTTTTTCCTTTCTTATCGAAATCATGAAGAATCGCTGGCATATCCGGAGATGGATACGGAATACAAAGCGATTATGAGAAAACCAAGAAAACCAATGACGGTAAGACCAGTGGAGGTCATGGCAGATTATGTATTATGGGAATATCTGAGTACGACCGGATGGAAACGGTTGTTTAAAGAAGAGCATATGAATGCCATGTTTAACGGTTCTGTGGAAGGACCGGTCACGCTGGAATTTATCTGTCCGGATGATATAGCGGATTATGTGGAAGGCGGTATGGGAAGGATTCGGGCAAGACTGATCCGCGCAGCCAACATTTATCATATGCCGGCAGTCTACCGCTGTCCGTTTTTGACAGGACTGCAGCTTTCCTATTCTTATATGGAAGAAAGACAACCTGCAGCTTATGCAGTTCTTAAAAATAATTTTGAAGAAAAGAATGTAACGGAGAGTCTGCATAAAGGGGGCAATATCACACCTTTTTATCAGACGGAACATGGACAGAGAACGATGTACCTTGGGTTATCCGGAAAACCATCGGGAACTCCTTTGAGTCTGTATTTTGATATTGAGAATTACAGCGATCGTCCTGTGAATTTCAGGGCAGAATATCTGTCAGACCGTGGTTTTGCTTCTTTGAAGGCGGAAGATTACACAGGTGGCTGGACTGGCTCTGGTAATCTGCTTTTGATGATTCCGCAGGATGCTGTTAAACGAAAGATGTTCGGATATGAGGGATATTTTCTTCGTTTTATCAATGAGAATGCACAGAATCCAGAGTATGCTCTGCCGTTGGTCAAAGGAATTTACCCAAATATGGCAAGGGTGATCAATGTCAATACCGTGACTGAAGAGCTGTATCTGGAAGATATGGAGAATGCGGTCGATATTCAGTTGGGTCAGCAGAATCTTTTGAAATTATCTGTCTGGGTACAGGAACGAATCGGACAGGATGCGGTATGGGTTCCGTGGAAACGGGCAGAGCGTATGTACGAAGGTGGACGCAGCTATACAGTGGATATGGCAGAAGGAGTTCTTCATTTTAGAAAACATATATTTTCCAATTATGATCTGGTTCAGGAAGGTCCGCATATTCGTGTTGAGCATAGTAACTATACAGGTTCCCGTGCGAATATACCTGCCGGTTCTATCCAGGTAATGGGAAGTGCAATTCGTTATATATCGTCCGTTAACAATCCATTTCCGATGTATGGCGGATATGATGGATATACAGAGCAGAGCAGCATGGCACTGGTATCGGGAATGCTTCGTACCAGAAATCGTGCCGTCACGAATCGGGATTTTTATGATATTATATCACAGACTGTCTACGGTGTGCGAAAAGTAAAATGTCTCAGTCATGTAGATGCATTTGGAGAGCCAGCAAGAGATCATGTGACAGCAGCGGTACTCATTGAGGAGTATGAAAAAGGTGCACATGTATTTTCGGAAGTAAAAAAAACAATCAAAGATCGTCTGATGCAGGATAGTGCGCTTCTGGCAATGGGACGGGAGCTGACTTTGATCCAGCCTCATTTTGTAAAGGTAAATGTGCGCGTGTGGCTGGAAAAAGAGACGATGGAACAAGCGTATGATCTGCAGCAAAAAGCTGTGGACATGATTTGCCGTTTTATCGATCCGCTGAAAGGCGGCATGGGAGGAAACGGATGGGAGATCGGTGAATTTCCGAGAACATCCCAGATCATTGCCTGTCTGCGCGGCGGAATTGCAGGATGCAATATTTCCAAGATTGTAATGACTGCTCTGGTGGATGGAAAAGAGATTCCGGTAACTGACAGCTTTTATGAGAAAATGAAGAATCCGTTCCTGATGGCAGTGAATGGTGAGCATATTGTATATATTGAGGTGAGCACATGTTAAAAGTACCGCGTCTGGATGATCTGACGTATGAGCAGATGGTGCAGAGGGCAATCAACCGTATCCCTGCCATGACGGATGAATGGACGGATTTTAACAGCCACGATCCGGGTGTTACGGTCCTGCAGACCTATGCGTGGCTGACGGATATGCTGAATTATTATATGAATGCGACTGGTGATGTCCATGTGCAGAAATATCTGAAGCTTCTTGGGATAGAGCCGAAGAAGGAACAGGCGGCTCAAAGCTATGTTGTATTGCCGGATGTAGATGAGCCAGTGATGATCTCAGAGGGCAGCAGATTCTGGGCGGGAGATATTCCTTTTGAGACATTGGAGGATCAGAGTTATCATTATAATGAGTTCTGCTCTTTTATCAATGAAGTGGATGGCAGCGGAATGGATCTGACTGCGTTTGCGGGACAGGATGGAGAATTTGCAGAAAGCTTCGCAGAGCAGTTTGAGAGGGAATCTATTGTTTATCTGGGATTTGAACATCCGTTGTTGGATGGAGATCAACTGTATATTTGTATAGAAGAAAATAAAAAAAGAAATCCATTCGGACAGGATTTTAAACTTGCTGATCTGGAGTGGCAGTGTTTTACGTCAGAAGGATTTCAAACGATAGAAGTTGAGGATGAAACCTGTGGTTTTTTGAAAACCGGTTTTCTGACAGTTCATGGAATTCAGGAGATGGAGAGATGGCAGCATCCGGATGGTATGGCAGAGGCATATTATATTCGCGCGGTTCTTCGCCAAAATACGTATGACTGTCTTCCTCGTGCAGGTATGGTGTATGTCAATCCGTTGAAAGTGGTGCAGCAGCTCACGATCTGTCAGAAAGGGGAGTTTCTGCCCGAGCTTAAAGTTGGCAAGACCAATGGCTGTGCCAATCAGGAATTGGAATTTGACTGGCCGGATGCGTATTTGTTTTCGCTGGCTCTCTGGAGTCTGGATGAAAAAGATGAAGCGCAGTGTGAAATCTGGCATATGACAGATGATCTGGAGCAGGCTGATTATATGGATCAGGTGTTTTCTTATGACAGAGAACGAAGAATGCTTCGTTTTGGAGATGGAATCCATGGTGCCGTACCGCGTCAGAATATGCCGGTAAGTGTAACGGGACTTGTATGTTCCCGCTTAAGCAGGGGAAATGCACTGGCAGGTGAGATTCGACATATGGATGAGACAATCTCTCTGAAAAGTCGTGTATATAATCCGGCACCGGCCGAAGGCGGAAGAGAACGGGAAAATGTACATCAGATGCTGGAACGAATGGAAGATACCGTCTTTGTTCAGAATCGAATGGCATCGAGGCAGGATTATGAGCAGCGTATTGGACAGACACCGGGTCTGATGATTGAACTGGTGCATGTCATACCTGGTTATGTTTATGGAAAACTGCACAGACAGCACAGAGGTGCCAATGAGATTGTCGTGGTTGTCAAACCCGAAAGCAGTGAAAAACGCCCTGTGCTGAAAGATACTTATCAGAAGATGATCGAGCAGTATATTGAGCCGTATCGTCTGCTGAATACAAAAGTCAGCATTGTATCACCGGAGTATGTAGGTATCCATGTATATGCAAAGATTCTTCTGCATCAGGATACTCCTGAGGTTCGCAGGGAGATTGAATCCTGTATACGGGATGCAGTGGATTATCAAAGGAAAAAGAATCCATTCGGCAGTCCGGTGGCATATGGAAGACTGTTTACAAAACTGGAATCTTTGCCGGATGTTCGGCAGGTACAGGAACTGTCTCTGGAACGAATCGGAAGTGCAGCCGGAAAAAATGAACGGGGTGATATTCTTCTGCATGAGGATGCGCTCAGTTTTTTGGAATCAATGGATCTGCATGTATATACACCATGACAGGAAATAAAGGAGGTGCACCGCCATGGTGGAATCTGGAAAAAAAGTGAATTTTTATCGGCTTACTCTTGCAGAAGGAAGAAGACACCGGATGGAACTTTCGGAGGATTACCGACTGCTTGGTACTGGCGGAGGATATTTTTCCTATCTGGCACCTGTGTTTGATTCAGCGGATTATAATGGAACCTGGCACAGATTGTGTCTGGAAGGAAGTTTTTCAAACTGCAAATATGAGATTATTGCAGCTGCAACCAACGTGGATTTGAGAGATCTTCTGGAAGCGGAGGCTTGTACACCCGCTAAGCAGCTTGCTCTTTTAAAGGAATATACTCATATTCGGAAAGTGAATACAAGCGATATGCTTCTTCATGAACTGCAGGGAAGATATCTGTGGGTGTTCATTGGGGTATCCGGTTCCCGTACGGACAGCCGGTTTACGATAGAAGGATTCCGGGTGGAGTTCCCTTATGGAAGCTTTGCAGAGTATCTCCCGGAAATCTATCATGGGGCAAGGAACGATTTTTTTGAGCGTTATATGGCAGTTCTGCAAAGTCTTTATGAAGACCTGGAAAAACAGGTGGATCATATCCCTGATGATTTGGATTATGAGACTGCACCAGAAAAAAATCTTCCTGTGTTTGCACAATGGACGGGTAACTGGGCAGCTGGACAGAAATATTCTCCAGCGCAGATGCGTTATCTGCTCCGACATTTACAAAAGATCCAGAGCGGAAGAGGAACCAGCTGTGTGATGCAGCAGATGATTCATCTGATGACTGGGCGGGATGCGGTGATTGTAGAATATTTCAAATGGCATGACTGGATGGCAGGAAATTCCGGGCTGGTTGAAAACTATGAGTGTCTGTTTGGAAGAAACGAAGATACATTTACAGTCATCCTTGATATGTCGACTCCTGGAAAAGAAGTATCCAGAGAATGGCTTGTTCGTTTTTTGGAGGGTTATACGCCTTTGGGAATGCAGTGTAAGGTGGTTCTGCTGAAAAAAAGCAGTCACATGGACACTCATTGTTATCTTGATAAGAACAGTTGCCTGTCAGTGCCTGTGACAGCCGGAACGGATGGATTTGTTTTGGGCGGAAATTATATATTAGGTTAAAAATGATCCCGGACTTTTTGGTTCGGGATTTTTGTAAAAATTCGTACATCATGTAGTATAATTTGTATAAAAAAATCGGTTTTGGACTGGAAGATTCATGTATTATATGTTATACTGTATTGTGTGTAAATTGTAGACTTAAGGTATCTGTCTATCTTTAGTTTTTATTGGGTGCAGAGATTAAAAACGGACTGAACAGATACACATAGGGTTTATAAATCAATTTAATAAGGAAGGTGAGCAATTGGAGAACTATACCAAGTTTAAGCTGAAAGGGCGCGACGAACTGGTGTCATTACTGTCGGACAAAGACAACCTGTTCATCGTTGCTTGTAACAAGTGCTTCAAGGAATTTGATACCATTGACGAACCAGATTGCGGCGAATTTGAGAAGCTCGCTGCAGAATTAGGAAAGACCGTCACAGGCAGTGCGAAAATTGATTTTGTATGTAACAAAGTTCAGACTGAGAAGAAATTACAGGGCATGATTCCGGAAGGAACAGAGAATGTAGTTGTGATCTCCTGTGGACTGGGTGTTCAGACGGTTGCAGATCTGGCTGGAAAGCCTATATTTGCAGCTGCTAATTCTCTGAACTATACTGGTCATCATGGAATGGCACTGACAAAGAAGAGCTGTGACGCATGTGCACAGTGTTACCTGAATGTTACCGGAGGAATCTGTCCGATCGTTGACTGTTCCAAGAGTCTGGTAAACGGACAGTGCGGCGGTGCAAAGAATGGCAAATGTGAAGTAGATCCGAACAAAGACTGTGCATGGGAGAAGATTAACAAAAAGCTGGAGAAACAGGGACGTCTTGAGGAATTCAAGAAACAGCCGATCCAGGTACGTGATTATTCAAAGGTTAACTTCAAAGTGATCAGTGATTATGTAAAGGCTGTCCGCGAGGAAAGATTTGCAGGCTACTACGGCGGTGTTCATCCATCAGAGCACAAAGAGTACAGTGAGCATATTGATCTGGTAAAATTCCCAGAGCCAAAGACTGTTGTAATTCAGATGTCCCAGCACCTGGGTGCACCGGCCACTCCGATTGTAAAGGTTGGTGACACTGTTAAAGTTGGACAGGTGATCGGTGAGGCAGCAGGATTTATCAGTGCACCGGTTCACTCCAGCGTAAGTGGTACCGTAGTTGCTGTTGAACCGCGTATGCATGGAACCAGAGGCTGCGCAATGGAAGCAGTCGTTATTGAGTCTGACGGAAAGAATACTCTGCACGAATCCGTACAGCCGAACAAACCATTAGACGAGCTTACTCCGGAAGAGATCATTGAGATCATCAAGGGTGCAGGTATCGTTGGAATGGGTGGAGCAGGTTTCCCAACCTGTGTAAAATTAAAACCAGCGAAACCGGTAGATACGATTCTTATCAATGCATGTGAGTGTGAACCAATGCTGACTGCAGACCACAGAGTGCTTCTTGCGTTTGCAGATGATATCGTATACGGTCTGAAGGCAATCCTTAAGACGACCGGAGCTGAAAAAGGACTTATTGTCATTGAAGATAATAAACCGGACGCAATTGAGCTTTTGAAAGCGAAAGTTGCTGATGTTGAGAACATTGATGTGTTTGTGGCAAGAACAAAATACCCACAGGGTGCTGAGAAAACTCTCATCAAACGTGTGACTGGCAGAATCGTACCGAGCGGTGCGCTTCCGGCAGATGTAGGCTGTGTTGTAAGTAATGTCAGCACAGTAAAAGCAATCTCAGATGCAATCCAGAAGGGTATGCCGCTGATTGAGCGTGTTGCTACCATTACTGGACCATTTGTTAAGAATCCGGGCAACTTCCTTGTTAAGATCGGTACCAATGTACAGGATCTGATTGATTACTGCGGCGGAATCACCAGTGATGATGTTCTTGTTAAGATGGGCGGTCCTATGATGGGATTCCCACTGAATGATTTGAATGTACCTATGATGAAGGGATCCAATGGTATCATTGCTGTCGAGCCTGATGAGACTGTTGCTGTTGACTGTATCAAGTGCGGTCGCTGTGTTGATGTATGTCCAATGGAACTTTCTCCTCTGTATTTTGCAAAACTTGCAGATCAGGAAGACTGGCTGGGCATGAAAGAGAAGAATGTTATGGACTGTGTTGAATGCAGATGCTGTCAGTTTATCTGTTCTTCCAAGATTCCGATCGTTGACAAGATCAAAGCCGGAAAAAATGCGATAAGGGGGATGAAGTAATATGTTGATTACTCAGTTAAAATCTAAAGAGACTATCGCATCACTTGTGGACGGCAAGAAAGTATTTATCATTAACTGTCATGGATGCAAAGAAGTCCATTTTCCGGAAAAAGAAGCAGATGAGCTTCAGAAGGAAATGATGGCTGCCGGTAATGTGACCGGTATTATGACAAGAGATTACATCTGTAATCCTGAAAACACAAAGCTGCGTCTCCAGAAATATATGGACAAGATTGAGGCTGCTGATGTAGTTCTCGTATTCTCCTGCGGCGTTGGTGTACAGACTCTCGCTGAGATTCTGGAAGACAAGATCGTATGTGCAGCATGTGATACATATCATCTGCCAGGCGGACAGGGTGTTACTCCTCTGGAGTATGACTGCCAGCAGTGTGGTGAGTGTTACCTGAACCTGACCGGCGGAATCTGTCCTTTGACTGCATGTTCCAAGAGTCTTGTGAACGGACAGTGCGGTGGTTCCAAGAATGGTAAATGCGAAGTAGACAGCAACATGGAGTGTGGCTGGGAGCGTATTTACAGACGCCTTGCGCAGATTGGACGTCTGGATATTATGAAATGTCCGGTACAGGTACGCAATTATGCGACGGATGATGAAGTGTCTAAATAGGAAAACCGTTAAAATTTATAATGATTGGAGTAATCGATAATGAAAATAACTGAGTTATTTGAACGTGGTGAATTTGTGGTTTCTGCAGAAGTAGGACCGCCAAAAGGAATTCATATTGAGCATTTGCTGGAAGAGGCAAAGACTTATCTGAGCGGCATTACGGCAGTTAATGTAACAGATAACCAGTCTTCTGTTATGCGTCTTGGTTCTCTGGCAACCTGTAAAGCACTGAAAGATGAGGGACTGACCCCAATCTTCCAATTGACCTGTCGTGACAGAAACCGTATTGCTCTGCAGTCTGATCTGTTGAGTGCAGCAATGCTGGGTATTGACAATATTCTCTGTCTGACTGGCGATCATACCAAGATGGGTGACCATCCGCAGGCGAAACCGGTATTTGATCTGGATTCCGTTTCTCTGCTTCATACTGTAAAACAGCTGGAAGAGGGCGTGGATCTTGGAGGAAATCAGCTGGTAGGTGAGCCGCCTAAATTTGCAAAGGGTGCAGTTGTATCTCCTTGCAGCGATTCTGTTGATGCACAGCTTGCAAAGATGGAGCGCAAAGTGATGGCAGGTGCTGATTATTTCCAGACTCAGGCTGTTTATGAGCCGGAGAAATTTATTGAGTTTATGGAAAAAGCAAAACAGTTCGGCAAACCGGTTCAGCTTGGAATCGTAATTCCGAAATCTGTTGGAATGGCTAAATACATGAACAATAACGTAGCAGGTATCCATGTTCCGGATGAGATGATCGCAGAATTGGCTGCAGATAAAGAAAAGACCAAAGCTGGTATTACTGGCGTAGAAATCGCTGCACGTATCATTAAAGAGTGTAAGCCGTATTGCCAGGGTGTACATATTATGGCACTTGGCTGGGAGTCCAAAGTACCGGATCTTCTGAAACTGGCTGAAATTTAATTATTAGTAAATTGTCGAATAATAGCCGGGCGTGGGCAAATTTTCAGGCCTGGCTATTATTTTGACACTGTTTTTGTTGAAAATATATAGAAATAGCTTGATAAAAATCCCCCCATGGGGTATAATATAATATAAGAATGTCAAAAAATTAACACACCGAAGTGTTTTCGGTGTAGCTTTTGTTGTTGAAAGGAGGTTTTGCCGATGCACGTAACAAACGAAGAGCATAGCCATTGCGGTTGTGGCTGCGGTGGACATGAGCATACCCATGAGCATCATCACGAGCATGTTCATGAACATACTCACGGAGATATGACTCACAGCCATGCACACAGTCATGAGCACGCACATTCTCACAGCCATGAGCATGGACATGAGCACGAGCATACACATGATCATGTAGGTCATGAGCATGGTGATCATAACCATGAGCACTGCGACTGCGGATGCGGACATGATCACAGTCATGGACATACGCATGAACATTGTGGATGCGGACATGACCATCCGGCAAATGAAGATGCTGCAATTCTGGCATATATGCTTGATCATAATAAACATCACGCACAGGAGCTGGTTGCCATTGCGAAGAAATTAAGAACGCAGGGAAAAGATGATTCCGCAGTACAGATTGAGAAAGCTGTAGAAGATTTTGAAAAGGGTAATATGAGATTATCCATCGCACTTTCTTTAGTGCAGTAGGAGGTAGAGATCATGTGCCTTGCTACCGTTTATGGTAAAAAACAGGAAACAGAAAGCGTTCTGATTCGGAATGCGACCCGTATTGATGTAGAAGGTACGACGATTCGTGTCCGTGACATCATGGGAGATGAGATTATCGTGGAAGGTTCTATATCCATGGTTGATCTTGGAAATGCAGTTGTAAAAATCAACTGTGCAGAGTAAAGATTATTCTATACAGGGTGCTGTCAAGAAAGATCGAGAAGGAGGTGTTTGTTGGTGAACTGTCGTATCCTTCTGAACATACTTGAACATACAGACTGACTTAGCCAGGATGATGGATAGTTCATGATATTGTACCCCGGTATAAGTAATACAAATTTAAATTTAGGAGATGACAATATGCCGCATACAATTGCAGTAGCAGGCAAGGGCGGTGTGGGAAAGACTACATTGACCGGCATGCTGATACAATATTTAGCTGACAGAAAGGGAGGACCGATTCTTGCAGTGGATGCAGATGCCAATTCCAATCTGAACGAAGTTCTTGGAGTGGAAGTGGATATGACGCTTGGTGATATCCGTGAGGAGATTGCAAGAGCTGAGCTTGCTGTGAAAAGTCCGATCCCAACTGGTATGTCAAAACAGGATTACGCAGAATTCAAATTTGATTCCGCTCTGGTAGAGGATGATGATTATGATCTGCTGGTTATGGGACATACTCAAGGAAAAGGTTGTTATTGTTTCGTTAATGGTTTATTGTCAGCTCAGGTTACAAAACGTTCACAGCATTATAAATATGTGGTAGTAGATAATGAGGCGGGTATGGAGCATATCAGCCGCGGTGTCCTGCCAGGTATTGATACGATCATTCTTGTGAGCGACTGTTCCCGCAGAGGAATCCAGGCAGTAGGACGTATTGCCCGCCTGATCCCGGAATGCGGACTGAAACCAAAGAAAGTCGGTCTGATTGTGAATCGTGCACCGGGAGGTGTCCTGAATGAAGGTGTTCAGGAAGAGATTCGGAAGCAGGAACTGACACTCCTGGGAGTTATTCCACAGGATGAAGGCGTATATGAATATGACAGTGCCGGAACGCCTACAACTTCACTTCCGGCAGATAATCCTGTCAGACTCGCATTATACAAGATTATGGACAGCCTGGAATTATAATTCCGGCTGCGTTAAAGGAGATTTATATGGGAGACTTTAAATTAACAACAGTTGAAGAGTTTGAAGCCGCAACAGCCAGATTGCTTGAGACTGGAGCCAAAGTTGGTGCAGACTCCTGGCAGCTTCGTGTAAAAAATCAGACACCACATTGTAAATTTGGTGAGCAGGGTGTCTGCTGTCGTATCTGTTCTATGGGTCCTTGCCGTATTACCCCGAAGGCACCGAGAGGTATCTGCGGATGTGATGCTCATGGTATCGTAGGACGTAACTACCTGAAATTTACTGCAGGTGGAGCAGCTACTCACTCTGATCATGGTCGTGAGATCTGCCACACCCTTCATGCAGCAGCTCCAGACGGAGCATATAAAGTAAAAGATCCAGCTAAGCTGATCAGAATCGCTCAGGAGTGGGGCGTTGAGACCGAAGGTAAAGATATCTACGATCTGGCACACGAGATGGCTGAGCTGGCTCTTATGGAGTATGGTAAACCATTCGGTTATCAGCGTTGGATGAGCCGTCTGCCGGAGCATACACAGAAACTGTGGATGGATGCAGAGATTGCTCCGCGTGCGATCGACCGTGAGGTTGCAAGCTCCTTACATATGACCCATATGGGATGTTCTTCCAAACCAGAAGCACTTGTACGTCAGTCTATCCGTGCAGGTCTTGGCGATGGATGGGGCGGATCCATGTGTGGTACTGAGTTCTCTGATGTACTGTTCGGAACTCCTACCCCAATTGAGACCGAGGCTAACCTTGGTGTTATGAATGCAGAAAACGTTAACATCGTTGTTCATGGACATGATCCAAGTCTTTCTGAGATGATCTGTGAGTATGCAGATGATCCGGAGATGATCGCATATGCAAAATCCCTTGGCGCAAAAGGCATTACCGTATCCGGTGTATGCTGTACTTCCAACGAAGTAACCATGCGTCGTGGTATTCCGATGGCAGGTAACTTCCTGCAGCAGGAAAACGTAGTATTAACCGGTGCTTGTGAAGCAATCGTAGTAGACGTTCAGTGTATTTTCCCGGCACTTGGACCTCTGAGCAAATGCTTCCATACCAAATTCATCACCACTTCTCCGATCGCTCAGCAGCCGGATTCCGATTACATTCCGTTTAGCGTAGGAACCGCAGCAGAGAAAGCAAAAGAGATCGTGAAGATGGCGATTGACAACTTCCAGAATCGTAAACCGGAGCTCGTACATATTCCGGATATGAAGCAGAAAGCAACCGTTGGATACTCTCTGGAGGCAATCGTAAAAGTTCTTGATGGTGTTACCAACTCTCAGGTTGACGTACTTGGAACCACCAAACCACTCCTTGAGTGTGTGACCTCTGGTGTTCTCCGTGGTGCAGTAGCTATGGTTGGATGTAACAACCCGAAGGTTCGTCCTGACTCTGCTCATATTGATCTGATGAAAAAACTGATTGCTAACGATATCATTATCGTTACTACTGGATGTTCCGCACAGGCAGCTGCTAAAGCTGGTCTGATGGACAAGAGAGCAAAAGACCTCTGTGGTGCTGGTCTGAAACGTGTATGTGAACTGGCTGACATTCCTCCAGTACTTCACATGGGATCCTGTGTAGATATCAGCCGTATGATGGTTCTGGTAGCTACCCTTGCAAAAGATTCCGGACTGAAGATTTCCCAGCTTCCAGTTGTTGGATGTGCTCCTGAGTGGATGTCTGAGAAAGCTGTTTCTATCGGTAACTATGTAGTAGGTACTGGTATTGATACTTTCCTTGGAGTTGATCCATATGTAAGCGGTTCTTCCGAGATGGCTTACTGGCTGACCGAAGGTGTTCGTGACTGGGTTGAGGCAGGATACACTGTAGAGACCGATATCGACAAGCTTTGCGATGCTATGATCGATCGTATTGAAGAGAAGAGAGCTGCTCTTGGCATCTAATCTTTGAATATTACTAAGTAAATTGAACCGGAGGGTGACAACATTGAAGATAGCAATTACCGGAAAAGGTGGAGTTGGAAAGACAACCTTTTCAGCAACACTGGCAAGATTATATGCAGAGGAGGGACGTACCGTCCTGGCCGCTGATGCGGACCCGGATGCGAATCTGGGACTGGCTCTTGGATTTCCGGAAGAGATACTCGATTCGATCGTTCCGATTACCAAGATGAGAAAGCTGGTGGAAGAGCGTACGGGAGCCGGACCGGATAATCAGTTTTATAAACTGAATCCAAAGGTAGACGATATCCCGGACACTTACAGCAAGACATACAATGGCGTAAAGCTGCTCCTTCTTGGAACAGTAGAGACCGGCGGCGGCGGATGTGTCTGCCCTGAGCATGTCATGCTGAGACGAATCATCAATCATCTGGTGCTTCGCAGTACCGATGTAGTGATTATGGATATGGAAGCCGGACTGGAGCATCTGGGAAGAGGAACCTGTGAGACGATGGAGCAGTTCATTGTTGTGATTGAACCAGGTGCAAGAAGCGTTCAGACTTATAAGAATGTGAAGCGTCTGGCACAGGATCTTGGTGTACGTCAGGTTCGTGTAGTAGCGAACAAGGTGCGTGGCCCGGAAGATGAAGAATTTATCAAATCCAGGATTCCGGCAGAAGATTTACTTGGATTCATACACTACAATACGGAAGTTATAGATGCGGATCGTCAGGGGCAGTCCCCATATGATTTCAGCGCATCCGCAACGGAGGAAATCCGAAAGATAAAGGAAATCCTCGATCAATCGAATTAGAATTTGGAGGTATAATACCGTGACATTATTTGATAGAGTATTTGGCGGTAATGATGCAGTTTACGGTTTGACTGAAGCAGCTATTGATAACGCGATTGCACAGTATGGTGTAGATCAGGCCGTAGCTTTCCCACATACCGCATACAGCCTTCCATGTTACTACGGTGTAACTGGAACCAAGGTTTCCAATCTTGGAGAATTAAAAGAAGCATTAGGTGTTGTAAAGACCCTGATGACCAGAGAAAAAAGACTGAATGACGCATTCATGAGTGGTGTTGCAACTGCTCTGTGTGCAGAGTTTATTGAAGTATTAAAATATATCAATGGAGCAACTCCATACGAAGAGCCATGTTATGGACATCTTGCAGATGCTACCATTCGTGAGCTGGGTGTTCCGTTGGTAACTGGCGATATCCCAGGTGTAGCAGTAGTTCTTGGAAAAGCTCCGACTACTGAAGATGCTGTTGCTCTGATTAAGAGCTATCAGGCACAGGGTATTCTCGTTACTCTGGTTGGTGAGATCATCGATCAGCTTGCAGAAGGTGGAATGACCACTGGTGCAAACGTACGTGTTATCCCGCTTGGAAAAGATGTTACTTCCGTTATCCATGTTGTATCTGTAGCAGTTCGTGCTGCTCTGATCTTCGGTAACGTAACTCCTGGAGATGCTGGCAACCTGATGAAATACACCTTCGAGCGTGTACCGGCATTCGTTAACGCATTTGCTCCTCTGAACGATGTAATCGTTGCATGTGGTGCAGGTGCTATCGCTCTTGGATTCCCGGTAGTCACCAACGAGACCGAGAACATCTTCCGTGTACCGAAGAGTTTGATCGTTCAGGAAGACGTATCCAAATTCAACGCCACCTCTCTTGAGGCACGTGACATCAAGATCAAGATCGCCAAGATCGATATCCCGGTTGCATTTGCATCCGCATTTGAGGGCGAGATCATTCGTCGTGGTGATATGCAGGTTGAGTTTGACGGTTCCAGAAAAGACTGTTTCGAGCTTGTTCGTACCAGAGAGCTGACTGAGATCGAAGATCATAAGTTTACTCTGATCGGACCAGATTTCGATGCTATGGAAGTTGGAAGCAAACAGCAGATTGCTTACATTGTAGAAGTAGCTGGAAAAGCTATGCAGTCTGACTTTGAGCCGGTACTGGAGCGTAAATTCCATACCTATATCAACTGTATCGAGGGTGCTATGCACACTGGACAGCGTGATATGATCCGTATCCGTCTGAGCAAGAATACATATGAGGCAGGCTTCCGTGCAAAAGATCTTGCAGAAGTTCTGTACGCTAATATTAAGAACGAGTTCGACGTAGTAGTAGATAAATGTGCAGTTACCATCATTACTGATGAGGCTGAGTGTTCCAAACTCCGTCAGGAGCTGGCAGTAGCAGCTTACAATGCACGTGATGAGAGACTTGATTCCCTGACTGATGAAGCAGTACCTGTATACTACAGCTGTACCATGTGTCAGGCATTCTCCCCAAGCCATGTATGTGTAGTCACCCCAGAGAGACTTGGTCTGTGTGGTGCTGTATCATGGCTGGATGCAAAAGCAACCAAAGAGCTGAATCCGGAAGGACCTTGTCAGATCATCACCAAAGAGAGATGTATCGATGAGAACCTTGGACGTTACGAAGACGTTGATGAAGCTGTTGCTAAATTCTCCAACGGTGCTCTTGAGCACGTAACTCTGTACTCCATCATGGAAGATCCGATGACTTCCTGTGGATGTTTCGAGTGTATCTATGGTATCGAGCCATTCTCCAATGGTGTAGCAATTGCTAACCGTGAGTATGCTGGTCTGACTCCTCTTGGAATGACCTTCGGTGAGCTGGCTTCCATGACCGGTGGTGGAGTTCAGACTCCAGGTTTCATGGGACATGGTAAACACTTCATCGCTTCCAAGAAGTTCATGAAGGCAGAAGGCGGCGTAGAGCGTATCGTATGGATGCCGAAGGATCTGAAAGATCAGGTTGCTGAGAAACTGAACAAGACCGCACAGGAACTGTACGGAATTGAGAACTTCACTGACATGATCGGTGATGAGACCATCGCAACAGATCCAGAGACCCTGCTTGCATTCTTAACTGAGAAAGGACATCCGGCACTTGGATTAGAGCCAATGATGTAATTAAATTCCCAAAGGGAAAGAACGGAAACGTTCTTTCCCTATATGGGCGTTCGAGATAACATATTTTTAAGGAGGATATAACCAATGCCATTCAATGGAAAATCAGGAAAATTCAATGCTTCCATCAACACAGTTGAAATTGGCTGTGGCGAGAAAGCGATTAAGATCGGCGGCGAGAATGTATTACCATTCTATACATTTGATGCTGCGATCGAGAATGCACCAAAAGTTGGCGTTATGATTTCAGACCTTGGTCTGGATAATGAACCGGCAGGTGTAAAAGCATATTATGAAGGATGTACCACCATCGCAGAGGTTGCTAAGAAAGCAGCTGAGATGCCAGGTGCAGATTTTGTATGCTTAAAGCTTGAGGGAGCAGATCCTAACGGCGAGAACAAATCCGTAGAAGAGTGTATCGAAGCAGTGAAAGCAGTTGTTGATGCAATCGACGTACCGCTGGTAATTGCAGGATGCAAACATGTAGAGAAAGACAATGAGCTTCTGAATAAAGCAGCAGAAGCAGCTCAGGGCAAAAATGTTCTGATTCTTGCAGCAAAAGAAGAGAACTACAAAGGTGTAGCAGCAGCAGCTGGTCTTGCATATGGTCAGAAAGTTGGTGCTGAGTCCGCAGTAGATATCAACCTTGCAAAACAGTTAAATGTATTGATCTCCAAGATGGGTGTTGCTCAGAACAACATCGTTATGAACGTTGGTTCTGCAGCAGTTGGTTATGGTTTTGAGTATGTAGTATCCACTATGGATCGTACCAAAGCAGCAGCTCTTGGTCAGGGAGATAAAGATGTTCAGATGCCAATCATCACTCCAGTAGCTGATGACGCATGGAACGTAAAAGAGGCTATGGCTTCTGAAGCTGATATGCCGGCATGGGGTTCCCAGGAAGCACGTGGTATCGGTATGGAAGTTTCCACCGCAGCATCTGTATTAGCATCTGGTTCCAACGCAGTCATTCTGAAACATCCGACTTCCGTTGCTACCATTTCCAAAATGATCAAAGATCTGATGTAATCAGGGGAGGAGGACACTACAATGGCATTAAAAGGTATTGATATTTTTAAGATGACACCAAAAACAAACTGTAAAGAGTGTGGCAGCCCGACCTGTATGGCTTTCGCTATGAAAGTTGCTCAGGGTGCAGTTGACATTTCCAAATGTCCGCATATGTCTGATGACGCTCTTGCAGCATTATCCGAGGCTACTGCTCCGCCAATGAAGACCATCAAGGTTGGTACTGGTGAAGCTGAGTATACTCTGGGTGGAGAGACTGTTCTTTTCAGACATGAGAAAACATTTGTAAGCCCGACCAGATTTGCAGTAAACGTTGCAGCAGATGCTGACGTAGATGCAGCAGTAGCAGAGGCAGCAAAAGTTGATTACGATCGTATCGGCGAGAGAATGCACGCTGAGATGGTAAACGTTGAGTATGCTGGAGACGCAGCAGCTTACGTTGAGGCTGTTAAGAAAGTGGTTGGCAAAGGTATGACTATCATCCTTGGATGTACAGATGTTGAGGCTGCAAAAGCTGCTCTGGAAGTATGCAAGGCTGAGAAGCCAATCCTGAACGGTGCTACCGCAGCAAACTATGCTGAGATGGTAGAAGTTGCAAAAGCAGCTGGCGTTGTTCTTGGTGTAAACGGTGCTAATATTGATGAACTGTATGATACCACCGCAGCTATCGAGAAACTTGGCTACAAAGAGCTGGTTCTGGATGTTACTGGTGCTGATACAAAAGAAACTTATGGAAATGCAGTACGTGTAAGACGTGCATGTCTGGACAAGAATCCAGATAGAACCTTCGGTTATCCATCTATCGTAAACCTGTCTAAGATTGCAGCTAACGATGAGCCGATGCAGATCGCACTTGCTTCCATGTTCGTACTGAAATATGGTTCCATCGTTATTATGGATACCATGAACTATGCAAGAGCACTTCCTCTGTATGGTTTAAGACAGAACGTATATACCGATCCTCAGAAGCCAATGAAAGTTGAGCCAGGCATCTACGCTCTGAACGGTGCTGATGAGAATGCAGTATGTATCACAACTGTTGACTTCGCACTTACCTACTTCGTAGTATCTGGTGAGCTGGAGAGATCCGGTGTTCCATGTAATCTGGTAATCAGTGATGCAGGCGGACTTTCCGTACTGACTGCATGGGCAGCTGGAAAACTTTCCTCTACTTCTGTATCCAAATACATCATTGAGAATGTTGAGCCGAAGGTAAAATCCAGAAAACTCATCATCCCAGGTAAAGTTGCTGTATTGAAGGGTGATATTGAAGCAAAACTTCCAGGCTGGGAAGTAATCGTTGGACCAAACGAGGCTGTACAGCTTGTGAAATTCTTAAAAGATCTTCAGGCAAACGGCGAGATCTAATTAAATAAAACAAAAGCAGCTGCCCGGTGTTCCCGGCAGCTGCCAAAATAAACGTTAAAGGAGAACACTTACAATGGGAAAATTTGTAGTAATCGGCGAGAGATTATCCGCAACAGCTCCATCCGTAAATAAAGCTTTCACAGAGAGAGATCCAGAGCCAATTCTGAAACGTGCTAAACAGCAGTTAGATGCAGGTTCTACTTATCTGGATGTTAATATCGGACCGGCAGAGAATGATGGTCCAGAACTTATGAAATGGGCAGTTCAGCTTCTTCAGAGCGAGTTCGACAATGTTCCGCTTGCACTGGATACTGCTAACAAAGCAGCAATTGAGGCTGGTATCTCTGTATACAACAGAAGCAAAGGAAAACCAATCGTTAACTCTGCAGACGCTGCAGGAAGAATCGATTACATTGACCTTGCAGCAGCTAACGATGCTATCGTTATCGCTCTTTGCAATGGTGAAGGTATCGCAGCAAACAACGATGAGCGTATGATGTACTGCCAGACCATGCTGGAGAGAGGTATGGAGCTTGGCATGGAAGCAGAAGATCTCTGGTTTGACCCATTATTCCTGGTTATCAAAGGAATGCAGGACAAACAGATGCAGATTCTTGAGTTCATCAAGATGCTGTCTGATATGGAACTGAACTCCACTGGTGGACTTTCCAACAACTCCAATGGTATGCCAAAACATATCCGTCCAATCATGGATTCCGCTATGGTTGCTATGGCTATGGCAAATGGTCTTACTTCTGCAATCGTTAACCCTAACGATCTGCGTCTGATGGAGACCATCAAATCCTGTGATATTATCAAAAACAACAACTTATACGCAGACTCCTATCTGGAGATCTAATTATTACGAAGAGACAGGAGGCACAATTCATTGTGCCTCTATGTTTTTATAGACCTGAATATTTTATGGAGATTGATTATGCCTAACGTAACATTCAGATACGAAGATGGTACTGCGACAGTCGTTGCAGTGACAGCCGGAGAGAACCTGTTGGAGGTGGCGCGTAAAGCGAATGTAGCCATTGATGCACCTTGTTCAGGCAACGGTTCCTGCGGTAAATGTAAAGTAAAATTTATCAGTGGCGAGTTGAATACGGAAAAAACAAGACATATCTCGGATGAAGACTTTGCAGCAGGTTGGAGGTTATCCTGTGTCAGCACGGTAGCAGGCGATGTGGAGGTTCTGGTACCGGATATCGCGTCTGCTTACAAGAGCAGAATGAAGGTTGCTGATTTAAGTTCTAAAGAAGAGATTGCCATTTTTGATAGAGCAAAACAGGATGTAGAAGAAGCTGGAATTGCATTTGAAAATGATTTTTCTATTGTAGAACTTACGATGGAAGCTCCGACTTTGGAAGATACGATGCCGGATAATGAGAGAGTGATCTGGGCGATCCAGGCAGCTGCCGGTGTTGAAAAAGTAAAACTGACTTATCAGGTTCTGAAAAAGCTTCCGGATGTACTTCGTGAAAATGAATTCCAGGTAAATGCTGTTTTGAAAAAATACGGACATGGTGTGATGGTGTATGATATTCTTCCTCCAGCAGAGAAGAAAATCTATGGTCTTGCGATCGATATTGGTACAACTACTGTATCTGCAGTTATCCTTGATCTGACAACA
The DNA here is from genome assembly GCA_017558865.1 of Lachnospiraceae bacterium. Taxonomy (GTDB): domain Bacteria; phylum Bacillota; class Clostridia; order Lachnospirales; family Lachnospiraceae; genus Hominiventricola. The sequence continues at coordinate 13,008 of JAFYTM010000103.1, read as the reverse complement.
GGTGAGCTTGCGGCAAAAGCATCTTCCGGTAATGGTCAGATTCGTTATGGAGCAGATGTTATTAACCGTATCATCGAGTCCCAGAAAGACGGCGGAAAAGAGAAGCTTCAGAAAGCTATTATTGAAGAAACTCTGAATCCAATGATTCAGAATATGTGCCGTTCGATTGGAATTGATTCCAGCAGAGTTTATCATATGTGTATTGCATCCAATACCACCATGAATCATCTGCTTATGGGAGTGAATGCAGATCCTCTGCGTATGGAACCGTATATTCCGGCATTTTTTGAAACTGATAATGTGGATGCCTATGACCTGGGAATTCAGGTTCATCCAGATGCAAATATTGTAATTGCGCCAAATATCGGAAGCTATGTAGGCGGAGATATCACTGCCGGAACTCTGGTTAGTATGCTCTGGAACAAAGAAGAATTTAATCTGTTCATTGACCTTGGAACCAATGGAGAGCTGGTATTCGGTAATTCTGATTTCATGATGAGCTGTGCATGCTCTGCAGGTCCTGCGTTTGAGGGCGGTGACATCAGCTGCGGTATGCGTGCAACTGATGGTGCAATTGAAGCGTGCACGATTGATGCACAGACAATGGAGCCAACCTTTACCATCGTAGGTGGAGAAGGTCAGAAACCAGTTGGTCTTTGTGGTTCCGGTATTATTGATGTGATTGCAGAATTATTCAGATGCAATATCATCAGTCCGAAGGGTAAATTTATCCGTGAGGGCAAGAGAGTGCGTCATGATCAGTATGGTATCGGAAGCTATGTTCTTGCATTTAAGGAAGATGCTGCCGGACATAAAGATATTGAAATCAATGAAGTAGATATTGATAACTTTATTCGTGCAAAAGGTGCTATTTTCTCTGCAATCTGTACGATGATCACTTCTCTGGAATTTGATGTATCCATGATTGAGAATGTATATGTAGCAGGTGGTATCGGAAGTGGTATCAATATGAAGAATGCCGTTCAGATTGGTATGTTCCCGGATGTGGAACTGGATAAATTCCATTATATCGGCAACTCTTCTTTGACGGGTGCTTATAATATGGCATTATCTACGGCTGCAGAAGAAAAAGTATACGAGCTGGCCCGTAATATGACTTATATGGAGTTGAGTACAGAGCCAGGATATATGGATGAATTTGTAGCTGCATGTTTCCTTCCGCATACGAATGCATCTTTATTCCCGAGTGTTGTGCAGGAGGATATCTGATTGGAAGTTGTAAATCATAAAGAAGAAATACCGTTTGAGCATTATCTGGAAAAATATCAGTCCCTTGATCCGTTGGAAGCGGCTGAGAGATTGAACATATTGTATGATGAAAACAGCGGTAAATTTCAGCTCCGTTTTATGGGGCATCTGTATGAGGTTGCTTATCCTGCATTTGCAATCCGCCCGTTGGATAAGGAAGAAGGAAGCAAAGATCTTTTTGCAGACAGTATCCCATCACAGACATTTATTTTAAGATATTTGTTGGAAGGAAAGGCTGTTCAAAGCAGCGGAAAGTTTATGACCTTTCGGGAGGTTCCGACCTATGGTGAGCTTTATTTTAAACCGTTTGACGGAAGATGCATTAAAAGGCTCACTTATGGCTTTGGATTCAAACTGAAAGCATTCGAAGAGGCGATGGAAAAGATTCCGGGTGCAGTGAGAATTGATATGGGAGATATTGCATATGAATTTGAACTGATCAATGGGTATCGGATGCGTTTTATCTTCTGGGCGGCAGATGAAGAATTTCCACCGTCTGCACAGATTTTATACAGTGATAATTTCCAGTATGGTTTCCATGCGGAGGATATGGTGGTTGCAGGAGACTTGTCTATCACGACGGTAAAAATTCTTTGTGGGTAATCTCAAATATACATACGGCTTGTAATTGTCGCGCATATATAGTACAATGTGTAGGATGCCAAGTGTATGAGAATAGTAGTATAATTGAGTTATGTTCAAAGGAATGTTAATCCTTTGTTAAAAATTAAACAATCAAAAAAGGCGCAGAGCGCAAGGCTCCTGCAGGGAGGGTCCTGGAGGAGAAGAAAGGAGTTTCTTATGGGATTCAAATCTGACATCGAAATCGCACAGGAATGTACGATGAGACCAATCGTTGAGATCGCAGCAAAAGCTGGGATTGATGACAAGTATCTGGAGCAGTACGGAAAGTACAAAGCAAAAATCGACTACAATTTATTAAAAGAGTCTGATGCTCCGAATGGAAAACTGATCCTTGTTACCGCTATCAACCCGACTCCGGCTGGAGAAGGAAAGACCACTACTTCTGTAGGTCTTGCTGATGGTCTGAACAAGATCGGCAAAAAAGTTATGGTAGCTCTTCGTGAGCCGTCCCTCGGACCGGTATTCGGTGTTAAGGGTGGAGCAGCAGGCGGCGGATACGCACAGGTAGTTCCGATGGAGGATATCAACCTTCACTTTACCGGTGACTTCCACGCAATCGGCGCAGCTAACAACCTGCTTGCAGCTATGATCGACAACCATATCTTCCAGGGCAACGCTCTGAACATCGACCCAAGAAAGATCACCTGGAGAAGATGTGTAGATATGAACGACCGTCAGCTTCGTAACGTAGTAGACGGACTTGGCGGAAAGACCAACGGTATGCCGAGAGAAGATGGTTACGATATCACCGTAGCATCCGAGATTATGGCAGTTCTGTGTCTGGCAAGTGATATCACTGACCTGAAGAACAGACTTGCAAGAATCATCGTTGGTTATACATATGGTAAAGTTGCTGAGCAGAAACCAGTTACTGCAGGTGATCTGCACGCTGAGGGTGCTATGGCAGCTCTTCTGAAAGATGCTCTGAAACCAAACCTGGTACAGACTCTGGAAGGAACTCCGGCAATCGTTCATGGCGGACCATTCGCTAACATCGCTCATGGATGTAACTCTGTAACCGCTACCAAGATGGCTCTGAAGCTTTCTGATTATACTGTAACTGAGGCAGGATTCGGTGCTGACCTTGGTGCTGAGAAATTCCTTGACATCAAGTGCCGTATGGCTGGTCTGAAACCAAACGCAGTTGTTATCGTTGCTACCGTTCGTGCTCTGAAATATAATGGCGGCGTAGCAAAAGCTGACCTGAACAATGAGAACCTTGAGGCTCTTGAGAAAGGTCTTCCAAACCTGCTGAAACATGTAAGCAACGTTACCAACGTATTCAAGCTTCCATGTGTAGTTGCAATCAACGCATTCCCATTCGATACTCCAGCAGAGCTTGCTCTGGTTGAAGAGAAATGTAAAGAGCTCGGCGTTAACGTTGTTCTTTCCGAAGTATGGGCAAAAGGCGGCGAAGGCGGCGTGAAACTGGCAGAAGAAGTTGTTCGTCTCTGCGAGCAGGAGAATGATTTCACCTTCTCCTATGAACTGGATGGAACCATCGAGGATAAACTGAATGCAATCGTTCAGAAGATCTACGGCGGAAGCAAAGTTGTTCTGACTGCAAATGCTGCAAAACAGGCAAAAGAGCTGACTGCTCTTGGATATGATAAGTGTCCGATCTGTATGGCTAAGACTCAGTACAGCTTGACTGATGATCAGACCAAACTCGGTGCTCCGAAGGATTTCGAAGTTACCGTTCGTAACCTGAAGATTTCTGCTGGTGCAGGCTTCATTGTTGCTCTGACCGGTGAGATCATGACCATGCCAGGTCTTCCAAAAGTTCCGGCTGCTGAGAAGATCGATGTTGATGAGACTGGAAAGATCACTGGACTGTTCTAAGTTTAAAAAATAGTAATAATATACGGCAGGCAGGGAATAAGTGTGTTCCCTGCTAGCTGTCGTGCTTGGAGGTAAATATGGGATTCACAAAAGGTTCTTGTGAGGAATTTGTAGACGTTCTTGCATCAAAAGCTCCGGTTCCGGGCGGCGGCGGTGCATCTGCTTTAGTTGGTGCAATCGGTATGGCACTTGGCAACATGGTAGGAAGTCTGACTGTAGGTAAGAAAAAATATGCAGATGTAGAAGCTGATATTATCGCACTGAAAGAGAAAGCAACTGCACTGCAGGCTGATTTCCTTCGTCTGGTAGAGGCAGATGCTGAGGTATTTGAGCCACTGGCAAAAGCTTACGGTATGCCAAGAGAGACCGAAGAGGAAAAAGCTGAGAAAGCACGCGTAATGGCAATTGTGCTGAAAGAGGCTTGTTCTGTTCCTATGGAAATCATGGAGAAATGTTGTGAAGCAATCGACGTGATTGAAGAGTTTGCAGCTAAAGGTTCTGCACTTGCAATCTCTGATGCAGGTGTTGGCGTGGTGTTCTGTAAAGCAGCACTTCTGGGAGCTTCCCTGAACGTATTCATCAATACCAAATCTATGGCTGACAAAGAGTACGCTGCTTCCCTGAATGAAAAAGCAGACAAGATGATTGCAGACTACACCAAAAAAGCAGATGAGATTTTTGCAGCTGTAGATGCAAGATTAAGATAATAGGAGAACAGAATCATGGCAAAACAGTTATTAGGTAAAGAAGTAAATGAAGCCCTGATTGCTAAGATCAGCGGACAGGTTGCTTCTCTGAATGAAAAAGGAGTTACTCCAAAGCTTGGTATTATCAGAGTTGGTGAGAGACCGGATGATATCTCTTATGAGACCGGTGCCTCCAAGAGATGTGAGACTCTCGGTGTTGCAGTAGAGAAATTCCTTCTTCCGGAAGATGTAACAAAAGAAGCATTACTGGAAGTAATTGACAAAGTAAATAAAGATGATTCTATTCACGGTGTTCTGATGTTCCGTCCGCTTCCAGCTCACTTAAGAGCAGTTCAGTCTGAGATCGAGAATGCACTGGATGCAGCAAAAGACGTTGACTGTATGACCCATATGTCTCTGGCAGGTGTATTTGAAGGCAAACCACTTGGTTTCCCGCCATGTACTCCACAGGCATGTATGGAGATTCTGGACTTCTACGGAATCGACTGTACCGGTAAGAAAGCAGTTGTTATTGGACGTTCTTTAGTAGTTGGTAAACCGGCTGCTATGATGCTGATGGGCAAAAATGCAACCGTTACTGTATGTCACACCAAGACTGTGAATGTAGAAGAAGTTGCAAAAGAGGCTGATATTCTGATCTCCTGTGCAGGTGTTCTGAAGAGTCTGACCAAAGATTTCGTAAGACCTGGACAGATCGTCATCGATGTATCCATTAACTGGGATCCGGAAAAGATCAATAAGAAGGGCGGCAAAGGTGCGATCGCAGGCGATGCTGTATTTGAAGAGGTTGAGCCAATCGTAGATGCAATCACTCCAGTACCAGGCGGTGTTGGCGCAGTTACTACTTCTGTTCTCGTTGGACATGTTGTAGAAGCAGCTATGAGAAAATTTGCATAAAATAACCTGTTGAATTCAGGGAGAATCCTATTTTACATAGAGATTCTCCCTTTTTTGTGTCTTTCATTCCTTGAAATTGCTTCAAATTTATCCTACAATATGTATTATGACATTTGTCAAAAAATCTCGTACAATATGCGCTAAGATAAGTTAAGATAAGAAAGGGATACTAAATGCGAATTAGTATGCAGATTCTTGCTGACAGGCTCATACAAAATTACCCAGAGTATCAGCAGGGGGAATTATCAGAGGAAATGAATTTAAAACGTCCGCTTTTTTATCAAAGCGGAACTGATTTTAAGAAAAATAAGGTGTATATTGCAAGAGAAAGTGAAGTGTCAGTTAATGCGCTCAGAGAGCATGGAGACAATCTGGTATTGATCGTTGGAAACTCTGCTAAATTTGGAGATGAACTAATTCCAGGCGTTTGTTATTTTTCAGAAGATTGTAATCCAGAGGCTTTGTTTAATACGGTTCAGCGTATTTTTGATACCTATGATGCATGGGATGAACGAATGCAGCATCTGGCAATGTCGGAGAGAACATTAAAGCAGCTCCTGGATGGTTCACATCGAATCTTCCATAATCCTATCATGGTCAGCACAACGGATGGATTTATCATTGACTGCAGCAGTTTAATGAATACCATGCCGGAGTTTCAGGAAATTTTACAGAATAATCAGGTAACTGTGCTGGAAGAAGAAATGGATACCATAACAGGTGTACCGGAGGTGAAACATTATCAGGATCCAGTGACACAGAAAAATAACCTGTTCATTGATATTTATGATAAGAACAGAAGTGCTTATCGCGTGATTCTGGTTGAAGCATCCCGTAAGTTAAAGATGTATGATGAGTTTCTCCTGCAGCATCTGGCAAAATATATTCAGCAGATGTTGGAAAAATATACGGTTGTGCAGTCGGACATTGGTTATTCACTGGACAGACTTCTTTCTAATATACTGACGGAGGATGAAATGGATACTTCATCCATCGAAACACAATTTGATACATTTCACTGGAAAGAAAATCATCATTATTTCTGTATGAATATCCATGTGTCTACAGTGGACAGACAGAATCTGACGGTTATCAAATTCATATGTAATCGAATTGAAAGTCTGGTGAAAGGAAGCTGTGCCTTTTTGTTGGATGAAAATATTGTTGTATATGTAAATTTGAATCATCTGGGAAAAACGATGAAAGAATCAATCAAAATTGTTACTGGATTTTTGCAGGACAGTTATCTGAAAGCAGGAATCAGTTATGAATTTTCTGGTCTGCAGTCGTTCAAACAGTATTATTTACAGTCCAAGATCGCACTGGAAGAGGGCAGTAAACAGTATCCGCTTCGATGGGTAAATCGTTTTGATGATATTGCGCTTGATTACCTGATAGGTAAATGCACAGACCGAATGGAGCCCAAAGTGGTGTGCAGTCTTGCAGTGCTGAAGCTGCGGGATTACGACAGGGAACACAAGACGGATTATTATGATACACTTCGTACCTACATTACCTGTCAGATGAATGCGGTAAAAGCAGCCAAAGAATTGTTCATTCATCGCAGTACCTTTCTTTACCGTATGGCGCATATCAAAGAGCTGGTGGATATTGATCTGGAAGATTCGGATCAGCTGCTGTATCTGCTGCTGACGTATAAGCTTTTGGAGAAAGAAAAGGATGATAAAAATATAGAGGAATAAAGATGTGTTAAAGGCGGGGAGTGTATGCTCTCCGTTTTCTGTTTCATTAGCCTTTTCAATCTGTTCATGCTGTGATATGATATTTACGAAATGCAAAACATTGGAGGAATCTATCGTGAATAAAGAAATGAAAGATATCTTAAACATGAGTAATGAAGAAAAATATGATTATTTTATAGAAAAAGTTATTGAGACAGAAAAAGTATGGATCTTAAGAGACGATGAAGGATGTGCGTCTTTAGATGATAAAGATGCATTCTGCCTTCCGATGTGGCCGGAAAAAGACTTTGCAGATCAGTGCATCTCTGGGGAATGGGCGAACTACATGAGCGAATCCATTGCTCTGGAGGTACTGATGGAGCGTTGGCTTCCGGGACTTTCTGAGGATGGTATCCGACTGACCATTCTCTGGATGGACGGTAAGGGAGTAGAAGTGTCAGCAGGTGATCTTCTGGAAGATCTGAAAGCAGAACTGGAAGAGGAAGAGACGGAATAATATCGTTTACAGGGGAACAGGATGAAAAAGGTAATCGTTATCGGAGGCGGTGCTTCTGGTCTGATGGCTGCAATTGCTGCTGCCAGACAGGGTGCAAAGGTCACTTTGCTGGAGAAGAATAAACAGACAGGAAAGAAGATCCTGGTCACAGGGAATGGACGGTGTAACTTTACGAATCGAGATCAGGATCTTTCCAAATATCGAAGTGATCATCCAGAACTGGTAAAACAGGCATTGGATGCTTTTTCTATGTCTCAAACGGTCGATTTTTTCGAGGAACTGGGGCTCCTTGTGAAGGATCGCAATGGATATCTCTACCCAAACAGCGGACAGGCAGCATCCGTGGCAGAGCTGCTGCGTTTGGAAGCACAGCGTCTGCAGATTAAGATGTCATGCAATACCGAAGTGTTGGTAATCGAAAAAGAGAACGGTATATTTCAGGTAAAGACAGACGGATGGGTCTATGAAGGTGATGTTGTAATCCTGGCATGTGGCTCCAAGGCTGCACCGGAGACTGGTTCTACCGGAGATGGCTACCGCTTTGCAGAACATTTTGGACATACCGTGATTATTCCCCTTCCGGCATTGACAGGAGTTCACGCAGCAGAAAAAGACTGTGCTAAGCTTGCAGGTGTACGGCAGGATGCAAAGGTGACGCTTTTCGTAAATGGTGAAAAATGTACAGAAGATGAAGGAGAAGTACAGTTTACAGCGTATGGACTGTCGGGTATTCCGGTCTTTCAGATAAGCCGATATGCATCAAGAGCACTGGAGGCTGGTAAAACGTGTGAGATTTTCCTTGACCTCTGTCCGGTGTATACGGTGGAATGGATAGAGAACATCCTGCGGGACAAACAGACATTTACAGGGAATCGAAGCGGAACAGATGTATTACTTGGTATGTTTCCGGAAAAACTGTCCCAGGTTCTATTGGAACGGGCAGGTGTTTCTTTAAAGAAAAAAGGAAAAGAATGGTCAGATAAGGAAATTCATCGACTGGCAGTACAGATCAAACAGTTCGGATTCTCGGTTACGAAATGCCGCGGCTATGAGCAGGCGCAGATCTGCACCGGAGGTATTCCGCTTGATGAACTGAAAGGAATCTCCATGGAATCAAAAAAAATTCCGGGACTGTATCTGGCAGGAGAGCTTCTGGATGTGGATGGCGCATGCGGCGGATATAATCTGCAGTGGGCATGGACAAGCGGGTATCTGGCAGGGAAATCTGCGGCAAAAACAGAAAAATAGACGAAATAAAAACTCTCGGCTGTTTGTTCGGAAATATATTGTATGCCGGAATCTGATATGCTATACTCTGTTTATGGGAAACCAGAGAGCCAGGCGGCTTCCCCTCTATAATCGGAGGGATAACCCTCCAGACGAAAGAAAGGAGGGTGTTGCCAATGTATGTTACATATGCGGAGATGTTCCAATTCTGTATATTCATTGTTGCCCTTGTTAGTCTTTGTCATAAGATTTTCAAGGGAAAGAAATAGCCGCCACTACCGCAAATAGTGACGGCTAAACTGTAAAATGTTTAGTATAATTATTTGAGGGTAAGCCGCTTCTCTGGCTTTCCCTGTTTATATGCTTAATATATCATATTTTCATATAATATACAAGGAGAATTAACATGAACGACTTGAAACAATTATATATCTATATGAAGGAACACAAAGGAGCAGCTATCGCCACCCTGTTCGGTGCGTTCGCAGGCGCATTTCTGGGCGTGATGGCTTATTATAAGAACTGGTTAGGATGATTCTGCATGGAAATGATTATGAATATCTTTAGAAGGAAACCAATCATATGTTACGAATCCAACAATTAAAATTACCCGTGCAGCATTCGAAAAAGGAGCTGCATGATAAGATTATAAAGACCCTGAAAATCCGTCCGGAGGAATTGATCCGATACGAGATCGTGAAGCAGTCTCTGGATGCCAGAGGAGGAGAACTGAAGTATGTCTACATCGTAGATGCGGAAGTGAAAAAAGAGCCATCTGTCCTGAAAAAATCTCCCAAACAGGTGGTAAAGGCAGTAAGAATCTGGTATCACTTCCCTGAGTCGGGCTCGGAAAAGATGAAACACCGACCAGTCATCGTCGGAGCTGGACCGGCGGGGCTGTTCTGCGGACTGCAGCTGGCACGGGCTGGTTATGCCCCGATTCTGCTGGAGCGGGGGCAGTGCGCTCAGGAACGGGCAAAAACGGTGGAGACATTCTGGAAGCTGGGAGTACTGGATACACAGTCCAATGTACAGTTTGGAGAAGGCGGTGCAGGCACTTTTTCTGATGGGAAATTGAACACATTGGTCAAAGATCCGGTGGGACGCAATAAAAAGGTGCTTCAGATGTTCGTGGAGGCTGGTGCACCGGAGGAAATATTATATGTGAATAAGCCGCATCTTGGAACGGATGTACTGATTGGCATTGTAAGTCATATGCGTGAAGAGATCATCCGTCTGGGCGGTGAAGTTCGCTTTGGATGTCAGGTAACGGATTTAAAGATAGAAAATTACGAGATACACGGAGTGGAGGTATTCGACCGGACTGCTGACGAAACTTATATTATAGAAGCAGAGCAGGTGGTACTGGCGATTGGACACAGTGCCAGAGATACCTTTGCTATGTTGAAAAATCATGGTGTTCCTATGCAGGCGAAGTCTTTTGCGGTAGGAGTGCGTATTGAACATCCGCAGGAGATGATGAATATCAGCCAGTACGGACAGGATTATCCGTCCTGTCTTCCGGCTGCTGCCTATAAAGTAACGAGACAGACAGGTAATGGAAGAGGAGTATATTCCTTTTGCATGTGTCCTGGAGGATATGTGGTTAATGCGGCTTCCGAAGAAGGAATGCTGGCAGTTAACGGCATGAGCTATCAGGCAAGGGACAGTCGTAATGCAAACAGTGCCATGATCGTGACGGTGACACCAGAGGATTTTGACGGCAAGGATGTGTTGGCTGGAGTGGAATTCCAGAGAAAACTGGAGAAAGCAGCATACGGTATCGGACATGGGAAAATTCCGGTGCAGTTGTTAGGAGATTTCTGTCAGAATACGGCATCTACGATTCTGGGAGAAGTAGAACCATGTATCAAAGGTTCCTATGAGCTTGCCAATGTACGTGAAATTTTTCCTAAAGAACTTTCGGCAGCATTGGAAGAAGGAATCTGTAGCTGCGAGTCGCTGATTCATGGTTTCGCAAGAAAAGATGCTGTTTTATCCGGTGTGGAAAGCCGGACTTCCTCTCCGATCCGTATCATCAGAGATGAAGTTTTTGAGAGCGAGATCAGAGGATTGTATCCTTGCGGCGAAGGTGCGGGGTATGCCGGAGGAATTACTTCCGCTGCAATGGATGGATTAAAGATTGCAGAAGCAATTGCAAAAAAATATACGCCGTGTTATGATTAAAAGAGCAGGTTTTTGGAGGTGACGTACATATGAGAGGTACAAAGAATGGCTGGACGTTGCTTTTGCTTGTTCTGGCAGGCGTTGTACTTGGCGGGTTCATCGGAACTATGGCATCGGATGTCTCTGGTCTGTCCTGGCTGAACTATGGACAAACCTTTGGGCTTGAGAATCCGATCGTGCTGTCTATGGGGTTGGTCGTTCTGACATTTGGCATGACGATCAAGATCACAATCGCCAGCATTATAGGAATTATTCTGGCGATTCTTGTATATCGCTGGATATAGATATAGAAGGTAACCAACGGGGTATCTGGAGAGGTAGAACGGAGGTTATCAAATATGAACGAAAAGTGGAATCATCTTCCAATACAGGATCGTCCATACGAAAGATGTATTCGTTATGGAGAAGAGAATCTAAGTAACAGAGAGCTTCTTGCTGTGCTGCTCAGAACAGGAGCAAAAGGTAAGAACGTAATGGAACTGGCAGGTGATCTGCTGAATCTGATTCCGGAAAAGGAAGGCTTTTCGGGACTTCGCAGATTGACGTTGGAAGAGCTTTCGGAGATTCATGGTATTGGAAAGATAAAGGCAGTACAGCTTAAATGTGTACTGGAACTGGCAAGACGAATGGCTCGTGAGGAAGCAGGAGCAGGATTATGTTTTAAAAATCCATCTGCGGTGGCAGAATATTATATGGAAGATCTGCGGCACAAAGAGCAGGAAGTGATGCTGCTTTTGATGCTGAATCAAAAAGGCAGACTCTTGAAAGAAAAATATATTTTTCAGGGAACGGTCAACAGATCGCTGGCTTCGCCGAGAGAAATCTTTTTAGAAGCACTGGCTTCCAGAGCTGTACAGATTATTCTTCTTCACAATCATCCAAGCGGAGATGCGAATCCAAGCAGAGAAGATATGGATATTACCAGACGGATGAAAGAAGCGGGTGAACTTCTTGGAATCAGTCTGACAGATCATATTATTATTGGAGAGCACACATATGTGAGCTTTCGAGAGCAAAATCTATTATAAATCTACAGAGAAAGAGGGAATGTACCATGAATACAAACAATTTTGGCTGTGACTTTGGAACCTATAATCTTAAAGTCTATCACAGAGATGCAGATTCCTATTTGATCCAGCATAATATGGTGGCGATCAAGGATAAAAAAGAGATGCTGGCTTACGGAGATGAAGCATTTGCCATGTATGAAAAAGCACCTGCAAATATCGAGGTGTCCAGCCCGATGTCTTTTGGAAATCTTGCCAATATCAGCAATATGCAGGCATTTATGAAGGAACTTCTGGAATCCTGTACAAAGGGACCATTAAAAGGTGCGGAATTTTTTGTGGCACTTCCGACAGAGATGCAGGAGCGTATTTTTACGATGCTGATTCAGGATTCCGGTTTAAAACCAAAGAGTGTTTATCTGATAGATAAGCCAGTAGCAGCAGGACTGGGTCTTGGCATTAACGTTCGCGATGCACAGGGTGTGATGATTGTTGATATCGGTGCTGAGACAACCGAGATTTCCGTGCTTTCTCTCGGCGGTATTGTTATCAGCCGTCTGATTCAGACCGGCGGACGTTCTATCGATGATGCCATCCAGAGTGCAATTCGTAAAGAGTTTAATTTCTTTATCGGAAGTAAGACAGCGGAATCTATCAAAAAGGAACTCGCTTATGCACTGGACCCGGAAGAGGCGACCATGAATATTTGCGGACGTAATATGGTAATCGGCCTTCCACAGATGCTGGAGATCAATTCTGCATTTGTTTATGATGCGATCAAAGAACAGCTGGACATTATTATGGACGCTGTAAAAACAATTCTTGAGCATACTCCGCCGGAACTTGGCGTTGATATTATTAAGAATGGTATTTATCTGACCGGAGGCGCATCCAAGATTCGCAAACTGGATCAGTTATTACAGAAAAAATCGGGTATTCGCGTTACAATGGATGAAGAACCGGAGATGAGTGTTGTAAAAGGTCTGGCAAGAGTTATGAATGAAAAGGATTTCCGTTCTCTGGCATTT
>JAFYTM010000102.1 GCA_017558865.1 Lachnospiraceae bacterium | reverse complement strand
GGATGGATATCCCCTCCTCCCGGAAGCAATAGACGGTCGTAGATTTCTGTATGCCGAGGATAAAGAGAAACATCATAATCGATATGACAGGCTTTCAGAGCAGCCTGATAGTTTAGAGTATTTTCTGCTGTACCTGCAATCAAAATTTTCATATAATATTCATAAAATACCAGAATTACTTTATAGTATGATAATAAGCGAAGAGGTGTGGCATTGAAGATCGATAAATTATATATGGAACGTGCAATGGAACTTCATCGGATACATCCTGTAGTGGATGCGCATCTGGATCTGGCGGGAGAGCTTTATTTTCGTGTAAAAAGAGGGGAGAAAAATCCTCTCAGGGACTGTTATCTGCAAAATCTAAGAACAGGAAGATTTAATCTGATCGTATCTTCTGTTTATTTGAAAAATGACCAGCTTCCAGAGGGAGGACTTCGTCTGGCGTTGGATCAGATCAGTGTACTTTTGGAGGCGATTGATTTAAATCCTGAATTTTGTCTGATCCGTACTAAAAAGGATCTGGAGGCAGCCATAAATGCTGATCGGATAGGTATTCTTCTTTATATGGAAGGGCTGGACTGTATCGGAAATGATTTGAAGCTTCTGCGTGTTCTATGGGAGCTGGGAGTACGAGGTGCCTCTTTAACCTGGAGCCGAAGAAATATGCTGGCTACAGGCTGCTGTACGGCCGTTTGTGAGAGACAGATTTTTGGTGGATTGTCAGAGGAAGGTATTCTTGCGGTCAAGGAGATGGAACGGCTTGGTATGTTTCTGGATATCAGTCATTTAAATGACGATGGATTTGAAGATATATGTAAAGTTACGAAAAAATCGTTTGTAGCTACGCATTCAAACAGCCGAAGTGTTCATTTTAATTACAGAAATCTGACAGATGAACAGATGCAGCGACTATCTTCTCAGGGCGGAATGATGGGATTGAATGGGTGTATCTATATTGCAGGCTGTGCGAATGGTGAAGATCCTCTGGAGATGCTGTGCAGACATATAGAGTATGCAGTGAATATGTTGGGGGCAGATAAGGTGGGATATGGTTTTGATTTCTGTGATTCTTATACAGAAGCAGAACCAAGACAGCAGTTCAGTGAGAGCCATGATGATGCGCTGGTGGATCACAGCCATGTCCCTGAGCTGACAGCGGTGCTTTTGCAGCGTGGAATGAAGGAAGTGGATGTGGTCAAGATTATTGGAGGAAACTGGGTGGGATATTTTAGAAAGATGCTGCCGGAAATATAAGGATGACTCTTGACATTTTTCTTATTCTGACCTAAAATTTATTTTAACTATATAACTCTCGTTCTTTTCGTGAAAAAGAGGACGGGAGTATTTTTGTGAACTTATGTGTAGAACAATGATAGAGAAGAGGAGAATAGACAATGCAGGTTTATGAAGAACTGGTTGCCCGCGGATTGATCGCACAGGTGACAAATGAAGAAGAAATCAGAGAGATGGTGAATAACGGAAAAGCAACCTTTTATATTGGCTTTGACCCGACTGCTGACAGCCTTCATGTAGGTCATTTTATGGCTCTTTGCCTGATGAAGCGTCTTCAGATGGCAGGCAACAAGCCGATCGCACTGATTGGAGGAGGAACTGCCATGATCGGTGATCCATCAGGAAGAACCGATATGAGACAGATGATGACAGAAGAGACCATTCAGCATAACTGTGACTGCTTTAAAAAGCAGATGAGCAAATTTATTGATTTTTCAGATGATAAGGCAATCATGGTTAATAATGCAGACTGGCTGATGCCTTTGAACTACATTGAGATGCTGCGCGAAGTGGGTGCGTGCTTCAGCGTAAACCGTATGCTGACTGCAGAGTGTTATAAAAAGCGTATGGAAAAAGGTCTCAGCTTTTTAGAGTTCAACTATATGATCATGCAGAGCTATGATTTCCTTCAGCTTTTCAAAGAGTATGGATGCAATATGCAGTTCGGCGGAGATGATCAGTGGTCCAATATGCTGGGCGGTACAGAATTGATCCGCAGAAAGCTTGGAAAAGATGCGCATGCCATGACGATTACCCTGCTTCTGAATTCAGAGGGCAATAAGATGGGTAAAACTGCAAAAGGTGCTGTATGGCTGGATCCGGAGAAGACTTCTCCATATGAGTTCTATCAGTACTGGAGAAATGTATCTGATGCAGATGTATTGAAATGTTTGCGTATGCTGACCTTCCTGCCGCTTGAGCAGATCGATGAGATGGACAAGTGGGAAGGAAGTCAGTTGAATCTGGCAAAAGAGATTCTTGCATTTGAACTGACAAAGCTGGTTCACAGTGAGGAAGAGGCGCAGAAGGCCCAGGACAGTGCCCGTGCGCTGTTTGGAAACGGAGATGCGGCTGATATGCCGACGGCAGAGCTTTCTATGGATGATTTCCGTGACGGCATGGTAGATATTCTGACAATTGTACACAAATCAGGTCTTTGTGCATCCCGTTCTGAAGCAAGAAGAAATGTACAGCAGGGCGGTGTGACGGTAGATGGTGAGAAGGTGGCAGATATTGCTGCTGCATATACCGTAGAACAGCTTCAGGCAGGACTGGTAGTGAAACGTGG
This sequence comes from Lachnospiraceae bacterium, assembly GCA_017558865.1. GTDB lineage: Bacteria > Bacillota > Clostridia > Lachnospirales > Lachnospiraceae > Hominiventricola. Next base: position 1,634 of record JAFYTM010000102.1, on the reverse strand, counting down.
TAAAAAGAGCTTCAAGAAAGTGATCGTGAAGTAATGAACAAAGAAATCTGTCCATTGGCGAAAAAATGCGGAGGGTGTGATTATCAGGGAATGTCTTATGAGCAACAGCTGAAAGAAAAAGAGCAGTCTGTTCGTAAGCTGATGAAAGGTTTTGGAGAAGTTCTTCCAATCATTGGTGCACAGAATCCGTATCATTATCGGAATAAAGTGCATGCAGTCTTTGCACGCCAGAAAAACGGAGAGATTGTCTCTGGAGTCTATCAGGAGGGAAGTCACCGGGTTGTTCCGGTGAATGCCTGTCAGATAGAAAATGAAAAAGCAGATGAGATCATTGTCTCTGTACGAAAGCTTTTAAAATCTTTTAAGATCAAAGTATATGATGAAGATACTGATTATGGACTGCTGCGTCATGTGATGGTGCGGACTGGTTATGTGAGCGGACAGATCATGGTAGTACTGGTGGTACGTTCTCCAATCTTTCCTTCCAAAAATAATTTTGTGAAAGCGTTGCTGAAGCTTCATCCGGAGATCACAACGGTTGTTCTGAATGTAAATGAACGCAGAACCAGTATGGTGCTGGGTGACCGCAATATCACAATCTATGGAAAGGGATATATTGAAGATACATTGTGCGGATGCATCTTCCGTATTTCACCAACGTCTTTCTATCAGATCAATCCGGTACAGACAGAACGGCTGTATAAGACGGCGATGATGCTGGCGCGCCTGAATAAACGGAATGTGGTGATCGATGCATACTGCGGAATCGGAACAATCGGTATGGTGGCAGCGAAGACAGTCAAGGAAGTCATCGGTATTGAGCTGAATGCGGAAGCAGTGCGTGATGCAATTGCCAATGCAAAGCGCAATCAGATGGACAACATTCGCTTTGTGCAGGGCGATGCCGGAATGTTTATGGAAGGAATGGCTGATCGGGAGGAGAATGTGGATGTTGTCTTTATGGATCCGCCAAGAAGCGGAAGTGATGAAGCTTTCCTGAGATCTTTATTGATTCTGGCACCTCAGAAAATCGTGTATATCTCCTGTAATCCTGAAACGCAGGCAAGAGATCTGAAGGTACTGTGTAAGAAGGACTATCAGGTAGAGGCAATACAGCCGGTGGATATGTTCCCATTTACCAAACATTGTGAAAATATTGTACTTTTATCCAGAAAAATCAAAAATTTCTGACAAATAAACAGTCGAAAAATCCCCTGATATATGATATAGTCTTTAAGAGAAAAAGGAAGGAAGGCTATGCGTATGCAGGGGATTTTTGAATCTATTAACAGTGTTTTTGCTTTTATTGGTCCGTTGTCAGATTTTTTGTGGGATTTTCCGACGAATTTTGAATGGTATGCATCAATTCCTCTGTTGGGGAATTTTTCGTTTGCGATCATTCTGCTTCTGGGATCCGGTATTTTCTTTAGTTTTAAGCTGGGATTTATGCAGGTAACACATTTTAGAAAAGGAATATGTGTTATGACAGAAAAGAGAACGGTTGAGACAGGAATCTCTCCGATGGCTGCTTTTTTACTTAGTTCAGCCATGCGCGTAGGTCCGGGAAATATCATAGGTGTAACCGGTGCGATTGCAGTCGGTGGTCCGGGTGCTGTGTTCTGGATGTGGGTATC
>JAFYTM010000101.1 GCA_017558865.1 Lachnospiraceae bacterium | reverse complement strand
TTGATTGCCCCTAATCACAGGCAAATGCAATGTCAATGGGACATTCATGTCGGCGTAGCCCTTGCCATTGATATTGGATGCCGCCTGTGATAGCCTAATTTAATTTGATTCGTGAGGACTCAGATAAAGTGCCGCTCAACATACAATAAATATCCTTCATAGTATTGAATATCTTCAATTGTGCCGGATACTTTAACCCTCTTATCATTATAAGTGTCATATATTTCTTTAGTTGATGCGTTTATAGGCAACCCTTCAAAATTTTTATTTTCTCCTAAGTATAAAAGTTCTGTTGCCGTGATTTCTAATATAGTATCTGTCTCTACATTATCATTAGCTTCCTTTTCTTCTGTATTTTGTTCAATCAAATTATCTAAAGATATTCCATCAGTAATTTCTGCTGGCTCTTCAATTGATACAGTCTTTTCTGGAAAAGTATGATAATAAACGATTACTTCTGTCTCTGGTATAAATTCTGATTCAACTGTATATTCAATTGATCCATTAATTGTCACTTTCTCAACTTCACCATCAAATGTTAGCCATCCTATTATAAGGTCTTCTATCTTTTCTGTTTTGATATTTGTAAATCCAGCATTTTCCAATTCATTTATCACTTTGGTATAACTATCTCCACTCATTTCATAAGACTGATATGGTGGATTGATATATGTTATTACTGGCGTTGGATTCAATGCACTGTAAATTCCAAAACTTACCATCGATATTAACATTCCTATTCCAATAAACCATGCAAATATCTTGCATGCTAGCTTCCTCTTTCTCTCGTTTATCTTTTTATCATTCCAGAGCAAAATAAATCCTATTGGATAACATAGTATCAACATGACTATTGTCCAAAAATGATAGTTGTCTAATTTATTTTTTTCTCTTAACTGTTGATTATATGTATTTATTCTATTTATTTCTGTGTAATATTCTGCTTCTGTTAGTCCTCTTATATAGTTGTGTTGGTTATCTGCCTCATAATAGAAACGTTCTGATTGTACTATTGGACTTCTACACTCTGGACAAAATCCATATTGAAGCATATCCCCATTTTTATAATTTTCCAATATAGGTATAGCAATATTAATGTTTGTTTTGGCAATTCTTAATGCTTCATTATATTTCATTGTGTCTTTATATGTTATTACCCATTTTTTACCACAATTATTACATTGGCAGCTAGTTCCGTAAGCGTACATAAAACACCTCCATTTCTTTTTCTTTCCCTTAAACCACAAGCACAAAAATAAGCCCCTCCACCATTGGAAAGGGCTTATCATAATCTTTCTTATTTTCATGCAATTTGAAGCAATTTGGATACTTTGGGAATCGTGATGTAGAATTATTCATTCTGGGTGTATAATTATAGGCAGGGAATTAATGGGTACACAATTCCGAAAAGGGAGTTTTTTTATCAATAACGATACGTATGTGGTAGATTTTGAGACTCTGTATGAAGGAATGCCGGTGGAAGTTTTTTATAATGCCAATTTACCGGCTCCGTTGATCTATCCTCCACAGTATGTTGCAGCGGTTGTAGTACCACGACAGGAAAATCAGTCAGTATATGTTGGATTCTTTGACCGCAATCTGCTGGCAGCAGATGGTTCATTAAAATTGAATCTATCTCGGGACACAGAGGTTGTGACGAAAAATAATCAGATTTTCCGTGGAAATCCAGGAGGGAATGTTCTGGTCGTTCTGTACAGTCAGACAACCAGAAGTATTCCTCCGCAGACCACACCGGATAAGGTCGTTGTCATGTGCGGGATGTAATTACAAATAAAGGTCCGGCTGCGGTATCGCAGCCGGATTTTTAATGGAAGCAAATGTTGTAATAGCAGCACCATAGATCATGAGAATACAAAGAAGGGTGGAGAAGATTTTTTCTCATATTTTATTTTACCTTTCTTTGTGTGTTTGCTATAGTTATACTACCATAAAAAGAAAAGAGAGACTATATGAAATATATCCATCTTTCTGATCTTCATCTTGGAAAACGAGTGAATGAATATTCCATGTTGGAGGATCAAAAATACATTTTAAGAGAAGTTATACAGATTATAGAAAGGGAATGTCCGGATGGAGTTCTGATCGCGGGCGATGTCTATGATAAATCCATGCCGTCCGCAGAGGCAGTGCAGTTGTTTGATGATTTTCTGTATCAGCTTGTAAAATATCAGGTGGAGGTATTTGTTATCAGCGGCAATCACGATTCACCGGAACGTATTGCATTTGGCGGCCGTCTGATGGAACGCAGCGGTGTACATCTGTCTCCTGTATATGATGGAAAGGTCACCTGCGTAGAGATGGAAGATACCTTCGGGAAAGTGTATGTGTATTTGCTGCCATTTTTGAAACCATCTCATGTAAGAAGATATTTTCCAGAAGCAGAGATATCCTCTTATACACAGGCAGTTCAGGAGGCGATGGCTGCAGCGGATATAGATGTGCAGCAGAGGAATATTTTAATTACACATCAGTTTGTGACTGGGGCAGAGCGTTCTGAGTCAGAAGAGTTATCTGTAGGCGGGTCTGACAACGTGGAGGTATCTGTGTTTGAAGATTTTGATTATGTGGCGCTTGGACATCTTCATGGTCCGCAGTCGGTTGGAAAACAGACAATTCGTTATTGCGGTACGCCTTTAAAATATTCTTTTTCAGAAGCCAGACATGAAAAATCTGTCACAGTGATTGAACTGAAAGAAAAAGGAAATGTGTCGGTACAAACTATTCCGCTTGTCCCAAGGCATGACCTTCGGGAATTGAAAGGAACCTATATGGAACTCACGGCAAAAAGCTTCTATAATGGAACAGCAGTAGACGACTATCTGCATATTACTTTGACGGATGAAGAGGATGTACCGGATGCTGTTGGTAAGCTGCGCGTAATTTACCCGAATTTGATGAAGCTGGATTATGATAATCAGCGTACCCGGATCAGTTCTTTGGTGGAGGGGACAGAATTAGTAGAACGGAAAAATCCATTGGAGTTGTTTGAAGAATTTTATGAAAAACAGAATAATCAGCTGATGAGTAAAGAGCAGAGTCAGTTCTGTTATGAGTTAATTCGGAATATATGGGAGGAAGAGGCATGAGACCGATAAAATTAATCTTGTCTGCGTTTGGTCCATATGCTGAAAGAACGGTACTGGATATGGATCGACTGGGAACGGGTGGTCTGTATCTGATCACAGGAGATACTGGGGCAGGGAAAACAACCATCTTTGACGCGATTATGTTTGCTCTTTATGGAGAGGCAAGCGGCAGTCAGAGAGAGCCTGTCATGATGCGTTCCAAATATGCTCAACCGGATACACCTACCGAAGTAGAACTGACATTTTGCTATGCGGGAAAAATCTATGTGATTCGACGCAATCCGGAATATGAGCGTCCTGCGAAGCGCGGAGATAAAATGACGGTGCAGAAAGCGGATGCAGAACTGATCTTTCCGGATGGAAGAATCATTACAAAAAGTAAAGAAGTCAATGCAGCGATCCGGGATATTATGGGGGTAGACAGGGAACAGTTTTCACAGATTGCAATGATCGCACAGGGAGATTTTTTAAAGCTTCTTCTGGCTCCTACGGAGGAACGTAAAAAAATATTCCGGCAGATCTTTAAAACGGAATGTTTTCTGGAACTGCAGGAACGGCTGAAAAGTGAATCGGGATCATGGGCGCGTCAGTGGGAGTTGGAGAGAAACAGTATCCGTCAGTATATTGATGGAATCCAATGTGAAAAGGACGAGCTGTTGTCTTTAGAAGTAGACATGGCAAAAGAGGGAAAGCTTTCTGTAGAAGATACGCTGAATTTGTTGGAAAAGCTTCTGCAACAGGAGCAGTCAAGACAGATATTATTGGATGAACAGTATACAAAAATAGAAGAAGAACTTTTGATTGTGAATACACAGCTTGAAAAAGCACAGGAGATACAGAAACTGCAGGTTTCTTTGTTAGAAGTAAATAAAAAACTGTCCAAGATAAAGGAAATACTGATTTCAAAACAGGAAACATACAGGTCAGAAAAAGAAAAAGAATCGGAACAGGGAATCCTTACAGCAGATTCTGGACAAGCTGGAGAAAAATAAAATACAGTTCTTTCATTTACAAAAAGAGCTGGATGCTTTGGAGAAGGAGCAAAAAGAGCTGGATGATGCCGGAGTGAATCTGGAAAGGCTGCGTGCAGAGCAGGAACAGCAGAATCGTATGGATAAGGAACTTGAGAAATTCCGTATCACTTGGAATGAGCTGGCAAATTTGACCAGGTGTTATAAAAAAGAACAGCAGGAATATCTTGTGATGGTGCAGAAGGCAGAGGAATTCCAGGCAGATTATCTTTCTAAGAATCGGACATTTCTGGATGAACAGGCGGGAATTTTGGCAGAGACTCTGGAAGAGGGGATCCCCTGTCCGGTGTGTGGTTCTCTGGAGCATCCCAAACCTGCAAAAAAGACAGACAGTGCACCATCAGAGCAGGAGCTGGAGAAAGCAAAAAAAGCCAGCGATCTGGCACACCAGAAGGCCGCAGAGCAGAGTACAAAAGCTGGAAATTATAAGGGTCAGTTAAAAGCAAAACGTCAGGAATTGGAAGGTTTGATTCGGGAACTTTTGGGAGAATGTTCATTGGAGGAAGCCGGTACGCAGGCTGCCAGGAAAAGGGAAGAGGTACAGAAGCAGAGCTTACTTTTGCAGGCTCAGCTGCAGCAGGAGAAAAAACGTGTAGTCAGAAAAGAGACGCTTCAAAAGCTTCTCCCGGAAAGAGAGCAGGAACTGAAAAAGCTTCAGGAATGGATGAGCGAACAGGAAAAGGAAGCAGCAAAGCTTCAGACGGAAATGATAAGTCAAAACCAGCAGATAGAAAAAGTGGAGACTGTACTGGAGTTTGGAAGCAAAGAGCAGGCAGAATCGTATATCAGAAAAACCGAAGAGGAGATGAAACGTTTTCAGGATCTGCTGCAGCAGATGGAAGCGGATTATCAAAAGATCATCAGAGATGCAGATGTTTTACAAGGACAGAGAGACAGCTTATCTTGTCAGCTGAAGGATAGACCGGTACCGGATATAATACAGATTCAGCAGGAACGGGATATCCATCTCAGGACAAAACAGGAGATTCAGGAGCAGAAGCTGGAAGTCCATGCAAGGCTTCAGGGGAATCGTTCTGTGATGGAGCGGATCAGGAGACAGTCGGAGGCTCTGGCAAAGACGGAGAAGCGTCTGGTCTGGATCAAGGCTCTGTCCAATACTGCCAATGGAACTATATCCGGCAAAGAGAAGATCATGCTGGAGACTTATATTCAGATGCATTATTTTGATCGGATCATTGCGCGGGCGAATACCCGTCTTATGGTTATGACCGGCGGGCAGTACGAGCTGAAACGCAGACTGGAAGCAGATAACAACAAACGTCAGAGCGGATTGGAGCTGGATGTGATCGACCACTATAATGGGACGCAGAGAAGTGTGAAGACACTTTCCGGCGGAGAATCCTTTAAAGCGTCTCTTTCTCTTGCACTTGGATTATCCGATGAGGTGCAGTCTTTGGCGGGTGGAATTCGTCTGGATACCATGTTTGTGGATGAAGGATTTGGTTCTTTGGATGAAGAATCCCTGCGTCAGGCGATCCAGGCACTGGCAGGTCTGGCAGAAGGACGGCGGCTGGTCGGAATTATTTCTCATGTGTCAGAATTAAAGGAGAAGATTGACCGTCAGATCGTGGTTACGAAGGAACAGAGCGGCGGAAGCCGTGTGGAGATTCGCGGAGAATAGTTATTGACATATGTCGATAATGTAGTATAATGGTTTCATAAGCTGCAGGCGGAGGTGGAGAGATGCCCAGACCATGTAAGAGAAGGAGAGTCTGTCGTACACCATCCTGGGTGCATTTTGGACCAAGGGACAGAGAGGTGTGTGGGCAGACAGTCGTAATGGAACTGGATGAATACGAATGTATTCGTCTGATCGATCTGGAAGGACTGACCCAGGAGCAGTGTGCATTACAGATGGATGTGGCGCGCACGACCGTACAGGCAATCTACAGCAGTGCAAGGCGTAAGCTGGCGGACTGTCTGGTAAAAGGTGCAGAACTGAAGATTGCCGGGGGAAGCTATGCCTTATGCGAGCAGAAAAGGAACTGCTGGAAGCAGCATTGCATGGAGGTAGTTCCGATCTATAATTCTAAAGGAGCGGATGAGATTATGAAAATTGGTGTAACTTATGAGAATGGACAGATTTTTCAGCATTTTGGACATACGGAGCAATTTAAGATTTACGACGTACAGGAAGGAAAAGTGGTATCTTCTGTAGTAGTAGATACGAACGGAAGCGGACATGGCGCACTGGCAGGATTCTTACAGGCACATCAGGTAGATGTACTGATCTGCGGAGGCATCGGAGGCGGCGCACAGATGGCACTGGCTCAGGCTGGTATCCAGCTGTATGGCGGTGTATCCGGTGATGCAGACGCTGCAGTGGACGCTCTTCTGAAAAATGATCTGGCTTATAACCCGAATGTACAGTGCAATCATCACGGGGAGCATCATCACCATGAAGGCGGATGCGGAAGCCACGGATGTGGGGAGCATGGCTGCCACTAATCTTGGCATAAAGTAAATGAGCCGACCTCCAGAGGTTAGAATGGATATCTAGCCAGGAGAGGTCGGTTTTTTCTTTTTCGTAATTTTTCTGGTAAATGTTTTCTGCTGTATTTTATGGTATACTGGAACACATAGTATTGGAGAATGTTGTGGAAGGAATGGTGAGAATATGCAGATTTTTGTGGATGCAGATGCCTGTCCGGTGGTGAAGTTGGTAGAAAGGGTTGCAAAAGAGCAACATATCCCTGTTACACTACTCTGTGACACGAACCATATTTTGAATTCTGATTATAGTACCGTTAAAGTGATTGGAGCTGGAGCAGATGCGGTAGATTTTGCCTTGATCAATCTGTGCAGCAGGGGTGATGTGGTAGTGACGCAGGATTACGGTGTGGCGGCGATGGTTTTGGTAAAAGGTGCATATGGCATTCATCAGTCAGGCAGGTGGTATACCAATGAAAATATCGATCAGCTTTTGATGGAACGTCATATGGCGAAGAAAGCCAGACGTGCATCTTCCAGAAATCATTTGAAAGGACCGAAAAAACGAACCGAGGAGGATGATCAGAGATTTGAAAAATCCTTTCGGGAATTACTGAAGAAAGCAGGTGGAGCGGATGACGACCAGAGAACAGATTATTGAATATTGTCTTACATTTTCCGGTGTTTTTGAGGACTATCCTTTTCGTGATCCGGGCTGGACCTGTATGCGCATCCGTAAGACGAACCGGATCTTTGCCTGGATCTATGAGAGACAGGGACATATTTGGGTCAATGTAAAATGTGATCCACAGTGGAGAGATTTCTGGCGAAAGACTTATACGTCCGTGCTGCCGGGATATCATATGAATAAAGAACACTGGAATTCGATCATTTTGGATGGAACCGTTCCGGAGGGAGAGATACAAAGAATGATAGCGGAAAGCTATGACTTATGTAATAAAACCAATAAACGGTTATAAGAGAAAAGACGAAGAGGCAGACCGATGGTTCGGACATTTTCTTCGTCTAATTCAAACTTGGAAATTATTGTAGATGTTCTATAATCTCTTTATCGTTCCAGTCAGGATGCATAGAAATAAGATTTAAAAACGGCTGGATAGTATCTTCTGATTCTTCCAATATCTCTGCAATTTCAGGAAGTTCCAACCCCTTTTGATATTTTTTACGAATCATAGATAATAATTTTAATTGTTCTCCTTGCTGGAGACCTTGTTGAAGACCTTGTTGAAGACCTTGCTCCAAACCCTGTTCCAGACCCTGTTCCAGACCCTGTTCCAGACCCTGTTTTACGCCATATTCCATACAATATTCCATAAAATTCATTGTCACAGCCTCCCATTCATCTGATTCTCTGACTTCTGTTACGATGTGATTCAGTTCCAGGATGCGGGAATCCTGGACGATAATGTCAGGATTGTCTATCCTTGTTTCTTTCATATATTGTAGCAGACTGATCAGTTCTTGTGAACCATTTTTGCTGGTCATGTTCAAAAAAATTTTTTTCGTACCATCTGAAAGCTGCATTCCTTCTTCTTCAATACATTGTTCGATAAAGGTATATTTTGCCCGATCTTTGTGGAAAATGTCTTCTTGGGTAATAAAAATAATGACGGTGGACGGAAGTTCCCGGTATTTTGTATGTTTCCCTGATTTTAAGACTGGTGTATCCATCATGCCCTGATAAAACCTGGAACGTCTGGGGAGGTCGTCTACATGGCTGTTGTTCTGCATCTCCATGTTAAATTGCCGCTGATCTTCGGACACTGCCCAGGCATCCAGACGGATTGCGCGCTTTCCAGAACGGTTCAGGATGACCTGTTCTACTTTTACTTCCTGTATTTTAATGTCTGGTTCTTCCAGAATAATACTTAAAGTGCATTCGTAAGCTCTTTTGTTTTTCATTACAGAAAGAAAGAGGGCAAAATCACTCAAATTAAAATCATAGTCAGATGGGGATATTGGTGTCGTTGCTTTCTTGTTCATAAAATCCTCCAAGTTAAATAATATGAAATTTTTCTTTGGGAACTCATGACGGATGTGTCATGTCTGGATGATTGCTATGCTATCATGAGAAATAGTAATTTTCAAGGTTTCCAAATGTAGAAAAACAGGTAATATTTCTTGAAGCGTGTTTTCTGCGTTATTCTATGATATACTGAAATACAGTGTATCGGTGGAAATATATAAACCGCACAGAACGAATCAACAAATCAGGAGGGAACAGATTTGATTTACAAGGATTTTCAGGAATTAAAATTATCAGCACTTGGCATGGGGACGATGCGTCTTCCTGTGCTTGATGGAGATATAACGAAGATAGATGAAGAGGCGACAGCGAAGATGGTTGCCTATGCGATGGAAAAAGGGATCAATTATTATGATACCGCATGGGGATATCATGGAGGCAATTCTGAACTGGTGATGGGAAGAGTGCTTGGCAGATATCCAAGAGAAAGCTATTATCTGGCGACAAAATTCCCGGGATATGACCTTGGAAATATGGATAAGGTGGAAGAGATCTTTGAGAAACAGCTTGAAAAGTGCGGCGTGGAGTATTTTGACTTTTATCTGTTCCATAATGTCAATGAGATGAATATCGATGCTTATCTGGACAATGAAACTTATGGCATTTATACATATTTAATGAAACAGAAGGAGAACGGACGGATTCGTCACCTGGGATTTTCCGCGCATGGAACGATCGAGACGATGAAACGTTTTCTGGAAGCTTATGGAAAAGACATGGAATTCTGTCAGATCCAGTTAAACTGGCTGGACTGGTCTTTCCAGGATGCAAAAGGAAAAGTGGAGCTTTTAAAGGAGTATAACAGTCCGGTATGGGTCATGGAACCTCTGCGCGGAGGTAAGCTTGCGAAGATCTCCAGTCCGAATACAGCAAAATTAAAAGCACTTCGCCCGGATGAGGAGACACCGGCATGGGCATTTCGTTTTCTGCAGAGCATCGAAGGCGTGACGATGGTACTTTCCGGGATGTCAGATGAGCAGCAGTTAAAAGAGAATATTGCAACATATGAAACAGAGCGTCCTTTGAATGAAGAGGAAAGAACTTTGCTTCTCTCGATCGGAGAAAGTCTGGTAGGCGGTGTACCGTGTACTTTCTGTCGTTATTGTGTAGGAGAATGTCCGCAGGGGTTGAACATTCCGGAACTTCTGTATCTCTATAATGAGCATGTCTATACCAATGGCGGATTTCTTCCAATGATGAGGCTTCATGTCCTTCCGGAGAGTAAACGTCCGCAGGCATGTGTGGGATGCAGAAGCTGCGAGGCAGTCTGTCCGCAGAATATAAAAATTTCAGAAGTGATGGATGCATTCGCGTCACGATTATAGAGCGGAGAATATATGATACAAAAGAAAAAACTGCTGCAGTTCTATATTGAACAGTATACAAAAGAAGGAAAAAAGAAACCAAGAAAGCCACCGCGTACTTCTGATATGCCAAAGAAGATTGAAAATCTGCAAAGGGCAATGAAAAATGCGAAGCCGTCCAGAGTCAATATCCGTAATCTGGAGGAGTACCACAGGCAGATTAAGAATATCGCATCCTATGCGATCCGCAAAAATCGGGAAGATGTGATGAAACTGGTCAATGAAGAATTTCTTCCAAAGCTGATGCAGCTGGATCTGGGGCTGCTTTTAGGCGAACAGAAGGACGGTATCAACGGGGAATTCCTGTCGTATTTGCGTCGTACGATGTCGGGACAGATCTGTCAGGAGACGCTGTTTACGCTGTATCCAAGGTTTCGTCAGCATAAAGTAAAAAATAAGATTCTGGAACTGGTACCGATGCGTCCGGAGATGGAGTTTCCGGAAGTACGTGAAATGCAAAGACATTTTGTTCTGCATATTGGTCCGACCAACAGTGGTAAGACCTTTCATTCGCTGGAACGGTTAAAAGCTTCCCGGTGCGGTGTCTATCTGGGACCGCTTCGTCTGCTGGCTCTGGAGGTTTATGAGCAGATGAAGAAATATCAGGTTCCCTGTACGATGCTGACTGGTCAGGAATGCATAGAAGAAGAAAACAGCAGAGTTGTAGCTTCGACGATTGAGATGGCGGATTTTGATGAGAATTATGATATTGCGGTGATTGACGAGGCACAGATGGTATCTGATCCGGATCGAGGACATTCCTGGACGAAGGCGATCCTGGGTATCCATGCAAAAGAGATTCATATCTGTATGAGTCCCGCGGCGGAACAGGCAGTGATTCATCTGATCGAGCTTTGTGGAGATACTTATGAGATTCAGAGATATGAGCGGAAGACCAAACTCATCTGTGAGAATCAGCCGTTTTTGTTCCCGGATGATGTACAGGCGGGTGATGCTCTGATTGTATTTTCCAAGAAATCTGTGTTGGATGTGGCAGGACGATTAGAAGAACAGAAGATCAATGCCAGTGTAATCTATGGCAGCCTGCCGCCGGAGATCCGCCGCCGACAGATGCATTTGTTTAACAGCGGAAAAACAAAAGTGGTGGTTGCCACGGATGCGATTGGTATGGGCTTGAATCTGCCGGTACGAAGGATTATTTTCTTACAGGCAGAGAAATACGATGGAGTGAGCAGGCGCCCGCTTCTGGTATCAGAGATCAAGCAGATTGCCGGTCGTGCCGGACGGTTCGGTATCTATAATTCCGGTTATGTCAATGCGATGGGAGATATGGAACTGGAATATATCAGAGAACATTATCAGGCAGATGAGATGCCGATCGAGGCGGTAAATCTTGGTTTTCCGCAGATTCTGCTGGATATCGATGCTCCGCTGGATGAGGTTCTGAAAATCTGGCATGATGTAGAGCCGTCGAAACCGTTTGTGAAGGTCAATATTGATGAGGCACTGTATCTGTATGAACAGGCAAAGAAATGCAGAAACATGATCGATGGTTTTGATAATAAGCGCGAACTGTATCGGATGATCACTTGTCCTATCGATATTAAGGATAAAAAAGTCGTATCTCTTTGGCTGGATTATTGCCAAACTTACACAGCGGATGTTTCTTTGGAAAAGCCGATTCTTCATGCGGAACGCCGCGGCGATATCCTGCAGTATGAGACTTATTATAAACAGCTGGACTTGTATTACCAGTTTTCTCATCGAATGCAGAAAGTCATTGATGAGGAATGGTTGGATACAGAACGTGAAAAG
>JAFYTM010000100.1 GCA_017558865.1 Lachnospiraceae bacterium | reverse complement strand
TGGTAAGCGTCATCCAACTCTGGAGGATAACGTGATGGTAAGTGCCGGAGCCAAGGTTCTGGGATCATTTACGATTGGAGAAAATTCCAAGATTGGAGCAGGAAGCGTGGTGCTTGGTCCTGTGCCTCCGAACTGTACGGTAGTTGGTATTCCGGGACGCGTGGTAAAGAAGGACAGTGTCCGGCTTCCGAGAAAAGATATGGATCAGGTCAATCTTCCTGACCCGATTCTGGATGCTATTCAGGAATTAAAAGAAGAAAATATAAGATTAAAAGCAGAATTGGATATATTAAAACAAAAAGTTAAAGGAGAAACTGCAGTATGATTCGCATTTATAACACTTTATCAAAGAAAAAAGAGGATTTTATCCCGTTGGAGGAAGGCAAGGTACGCATGTATGTATGCGGTCCGACCGTTTATAACTTTATTCATATTGGCAATGCAAGACCAATGATCGTATTTGATACAGTGCGCCGTTATATGGAGCATAAAGGATACGAGGTGAATTTTGTATCCAACTTTACCGATGTGGATGACAAGATCATTAAAAAGGCAAATGAGGAAGGTGTATCGTCAGAAGAGATCTCTCAGAGATATATTGCAGAGTGTAAGAAGGATATGGAAGGTATGAACATTAAACCGGCGACCACTCATCCTCTGGCAACGCAGGAAATCGATGGAATGATCGATATGATCTCTACCTTAGTTGAAAAAGGCTTTGCTTATGCGGTGAATGGAACGGTGTATTTCCGTACCCGTCGATTTGAGGAATATGGTAAACTGTCTCACAAGAATCTGGATGATCTGCAGGCGGGCAATCGATCTTTGCTGGTATCCGGTGAGGATGAAAAGGAAGATCCGTTGGATTTCGTGCTGTGGAAGCCGAAAAAAGAAGGAGAGCCTTTCTGGGTATCCCCGTGGGGAGACGGTCGTCCAGGCTGGCATATTGAGTGTTCTGTAATGTCCAAAAAATATTTGGGTGATCAGATTGATATTCACGGAGGCGGAGAGGATCTTGTATTCCCGCATCACGAAAATGAGATTGCACAGAGTGAAGCATGCTGCGGAAAAGTATTCTCCAGATATTGGATGCACAATGCTTTCCTGAATATTGACAATAAGAAAATGTCCAAATCTCTGGGCAATTTCTTCACAGTTCGTGAGATTAGTGAGAAATATGATCTGCAGATCCTGCGTTTCTTTATGCTGAATGCGCATTACCGCAGCCCGCTGAATTTCAGTGCGGATCTGATGGAGGCTTCCAAGAATGCGCTGGAGCGTATTCAGACTGCAGTGGATAACCTGAAATATGTAGCGGAGCATGCAGCGGCAGTGGAAATGACAAACGAAGAAGCTGCAAAGGCAGAAGAAGCAAAGAAATATGAGTTGAATTTTGATGCGGCTATGGATGATGATTTCAACACTGCGGATGCAATCGCGGCTGTGTTTGATCTTGTGAAATTTGCAAATACAAATGTTGCAGAGGGCAGCAGCAAAGCATTTGCAGAAGTGTTGTGTGGTATGATTCAGAATCTGTGTGATATTCTTGGAATCATCACAGAGAAGAAAGAAGAACTTCTGGACACAGATATTGAAAATCTGATTGCAGAACGTCAGGCAGCCAGAAAAGCAAAGAATTTTGCAAGAGCGGATGAGATTCGTGGCCTTCTGCTGGAAAAAGGCATCATTCTGGAAGATACCCGTGAAGGAGTAAAATGGAAGAGAGCATAAAATATCTGAAAGAACAGTTCGGGCTGGGGGAAGTGGACATTCGTACCTATTCCCCGCTTGTATTGGCCTATATCGGAGATGGCATCTATGAACTGGTGATCCGTACGATTCTGGTTTCAAAAGGGAATTGTCAGGCGAATGTATTGCATAAAAAAGCAAGCAGCCATGTCAAAGCATCTGCGCAGGCAGCCATGATCACTGCTTTGCAGGATGAGCTGACAGAAGAGGAGCTGCATATCTTTAAACGGGGACGTAATGCAAAGGCCGTTACGATGGCGAAAAATGCAACAATGCATGATTATCGTTATGCCACTGGTTTTGAAGCTTTGATGGGCTATCTGTATATGACGAATCAGATGGAACGGATGATCGATCTGGTGAAAATGGGAATGGAGAAGACAGGAGGACTGCCGTGAGATACGAAGAATTGA
>JAFYTM010000099.1 GCA_017558865.1 Lachnospiraceae bacterium | reverse complement strand
GCACCCACTCCTCCTCCAATAAATGCACCCACTACCGGAATCAGCGCAGTAAAGGCAATCAAAGCACCGACCATTGCCGCATACGGCAGTCTGAGAACCGTCATTCCCAAGGCACACAGCGTACCAAGAATCACTGCCTCCAGACACTGTCCTACGATAAATCGATGAAAACACCCATTCAGGATAGAAAGTACATACATGATTTTCTGATACCATTTTTCCGGCAGATAATGTTTCAGAAACCGCTTACTTTGTCCTGCCAGCTTCTCTTTTCCAAGAAGAAGATAGATCGAAAAAATCAGACTGAATAACGCAGTGGTAATCGCAGAAAGCACAGAAGATGCTGCCGTAAATACAACGCTCACTACGTTCCCTACACCGGATGTCAGGGTTTTAACAATCTCTCCTACCTTGGACTGCCAGTCGATCGCTTCCAGGCCTTTCACAATGTCCTCCGGCACGATCTGTAACGTATCCAGCCAGCCCACCAACGCATTCATCGCTTCTGGAATCTCTGCAAACACAAGAGAAATACAGGAAAACAACTGAGGCAATACCAACGAAACAACCAAGACAACAACTGCCACGAATGTCAGCATGGCTGCAAGCATACACACTGGTCTGCGGCTTGGTGCAACCCATTTTTCCCGGGAATTCTGAAAATAATATTTTTCATAAAAGCTCATCAAAATATTGACAAGGTATGCAACTGCACATCCAATAACCAACGGAGCTGCAGCTGACCACAATGCAGATATCAGATGAACTGCTGACGACCAGTATTGGGTACACAGATAAAGCAGAAAAACCGTTATACCAAGTCTAAAACATGTTCTCCATTTTAGTTCCATCTTATGATTCACCCCCTTCATCCTCAATCAAATCACTTCCATCCGCCGCACTTGTCGCCAATTCATCGCAACGTTCATTCTGCGCATGTCCATCATGCCCCTTAACCCAGATAAATTTCACCTGATGCGGCTCTTTCGCTTTCAGGAGACGTTTCCATAGATCCGGATTCTTGACCGGCTTTTTCTGACTGTTGACCCAGTTCTTTTTCAGCCAGCTGTCGATCCAGTGCTGATTAAACGCATCCACCAGATATTTGGAATCCGAGTACAGTTCCACCTCACAGGGACGCGTAAGTGCCTCCAGTCCCACAATCGCCGCCATCAGCTCCATCCGGTTATTCGTCGTTTTCTTATATCCCTGGGAAAACTCCCGGATATGCTCCTGCCCCTTCGGGTCTGTATAAGAAAGAATCGTTCCATATCCGCCCGGTCCGTCCGGGTTGCCTCTTGCGGAACCATCCGTATAAATCTTAACTAACATAAATCCCACTCCTGTCCTGCATATTGAATCGGCACAAAATGCTTTAACAACCCTTCCATCCATGGCTGCTTCTGCAGTTTTTCACAGACAGTGTAATCCTCCCAGCAATGCATCGGGAATACCACCTCTGCCTTCGTGTGCTCCAGAAAATATTTCATTCCCCAATCATACGCCATTCCAAGTCTCGGGTCAAGCGGCACAAAGACCAGATCAAAACTCTGGCCTTCTATCGCCCCAATAAATTTTTTGTAATTGGCTGCCATATTATTATTCCATGCCTTACTCTCACTTTCCCAGTGCCACCAGTTCAGATCACCGCCATGATAGATCCGTTTCCCTTCGGTCTCTATCACAAAGGCCACTCCCACATCCGTAGAGCGCAGCGTCTGGATAGAAAGATCCCCAATCTGATACACCTGCTGCGCCCTTACCCGATGGATCCATTCCGGCGGTTTTTCCTTTCCAAAGCGGATATCTCTGGACAGTATATATTCTGCATTTGGATAGTTCTCTTTTAAATCAAGAATCTCTCTTTTAAAATGATCGGAATGACTATGACTGTTCAGAAACCATACCTTCTTTTCCTGCGGAAATTGCGGCAGCTTTCCTTCTCCATAATAGTCAAAAATCAATATATTCTGTTGTAATTCCACAGCAAAGCTGCTGTGGATGAGAAAGGTTATTTTCATGACAAGGTCTCCTGATATGTGTCACATATAGACTCTAATAAACTAAAATTGCAGTAAAATGGATGTATAACACCTGTTACTTTCTGATCTTTATAAATCTTTTCTGCTTTACATTGAATTCCCTCTGCCAGAGGTTTTAAAAATTCATATTCCTTCAGCAACAATGTTTTGTAACGCTCATCCCCTATCTGGGAAAAATCCATTTTATGGTATAATCCCGGTTTCACCGGAATCATCTTTTTTATTTCCAAAACCGCAAGGATATGCTTCACAATGTCTGTGCCCTGAATCTCCTTAAATATATGTCGTGAATTCATATCCTCTTTTGCTGTCATCTCATAAATCAGATAATTATCCCTGGATACATTTTTCCAGTTCAAATGCTTCTTTTTTGCAGAAGTAAGAGGCACAAAGTAACGATATCCCTCTGTATGTACTAAAATTCCGACATATGGCTTACTTCCATAATCCTCTGTGGATTCATCATAAAACACTTCCCTGTCATGTCTATACAGTTCCTTAACATACTTCAGGTCAACGGTATAAAATTCCAATCTGTCCATCAAAAATCCTTTCTCTGTCATTTCCTGCCTCCTCCTAAATAAAAAGGAGTGCTGTCAATCCAACACTCCAAACCTTTAAAGCTTCGCTCTTTATTCGGTGGCGAAACACCATCTTTAAAACTTCACTCTTTTCTCGGTGGCGAAACACCATCTTTAAAGCTTCGCTCTTTTCTCGGTGGCGAAACACCATCTTTAAAGCTTCGCTCTTTTCTCGGTGGCGAAACACCATCTTTAAAGCTTCGCTCTTTTCTCGGTGGCGAAACACCATCTTTATATCTTTATTATACACCATCCCAGAAAATACGCAACACAAAAATCACTGCTTACAACCATTCTTCCCTGATC
>JAFYTM010000098.1 GCA_017558865.1 Lachnospiraceae bacterium | reverse complement strand
CTGATGATATAATGTGTAAAATTACTGTCATAGACGAAAAAGTCCAGTGCATAATCGTAATGTCCCGGTTCCAGACTCTGCATCAATTCTTCCGGTATGACAGCTTCTGTTTTATCTGCATTAAAATACTTGGTCTGTTCTTCAAAGATCCATATCCATTCCCCTACATTTTGGGCAAGTACATGATCTGCAACACTGATATAATCCTCATAAGACAGCTTAATCGTATAATCACCGCCTGCCGACAGGGAATATACCGGCTCTGCCTGGAATTTCGGAAACTCCAATCCATTCTCTCTTACAATCCAGATCGGCATCATCTCCATAACAAAGGTTTCTCCGTTTGCAAAACCAATCTCATATATCTTCTGATCAACCGGCTTTGTCTTTGCCAAATATTCCTTTTTAAGCGTAAGAACATTTCCGCTCTCAGAAATATGATAGCCTTCTCTGTCAACCGCTACCGCAATATTTTCTTTCTGCCAGAGATCCTTGATTACATTGTCTCCCAGATTATAGAACTTGATCACAATATCTTCCGGCTGATTCACATGAAACAGGACATTTCCCATTTTATCTCCATAGTTGATCACACCGTAATTCGTACTGTTAACCTTCGCAGTCTCTTGGATCAGTATCGGGTAACAACGATAGCTTCCATCGTTCTTATCCTTCATATACAGACAATATTCGCCCTCTGCCTGTTCCTGCAGAAAAGACTCCGATACCATGACCTCACGAAGTTCCCAGTTATACGTTACCTCTGATGTAATATCCACATCCTCCTGACCTGCCGGTTTCCAAAGTGCAGTTCCCTCATACTCCCACATGACAGGAAGATACAGATCTCCTCCGACGGATTTGACATAATTGTACGCCACATCTTCCCCCAGAATGTCATTACCGGAAACATAGCGTTCTCCGCTCAAAGAACAATCCATCTGAATTCGGATATCTTCAAAATCTGCCACTTCCACTGCCGCCGTCTGACCTGTCAATTTCTCATTTACCTTTGCCTCAAACACCTTATAGTCATCCGGATTCTGATAAAAATAATAACTGACATAGCCAATGCCGCCAAAAATCGCTAATACTAATAATCTTCCTAACCACTTCATATGCATCTCCTCCTGTTTTTTTCATTATAACGAATCGAGTAAATATTTCCAATCATTTTCCAATACTTATCTGCCATAACATGCAACTTTTTGCAGATACTGTTGACGGAGGTATCTGCACATGAATCCACAAATCAAACGATACATTCAAAAAACCGGCATCCTGATTGCCGTCTATCTGACACTTCGCTTTTTTCTGCCCATAATACTTCCTTTTTTTCTGGCATGGGTAACTGTTTGTATTCTTACGATGATTCAGAAAAAAGTCCCTATTCGTCTGTTTCCACTGGGAATTATTTATGTCATCCTGTTTCTTCTCCTGTTTGGCAGTCTTGTTCTCTTTGGGTGCTGGGTACTGTATGAACCATGCCGCAATCTTCTGCCTGTCTGTCAGAATTACTGGGAACAGGTATCCCAGTATCTCGCATGGATACCCGAACGGTTGACCAGCCGTCTTGCAGATACCATGCCTGCCGCCTTTTCTTCTTTTTTCAGAGTTTTCCTGTACATCATCTCTACCCTGCTGTTCGCAAAAGACTGGGACAAATTTCAGATGATGCTTTTAAAACTCCCTTTTTCAGATGCTTTTCAAAATGCAGGAAAAAGAATCACCCAGTCCTTACGAAACTGGGTGAAAGCGCAGAGTAAAATTATGCTTTTGGTATCTTTGGAATGTGCTATAGGCTATTATTTCCTAAAAATACCGGGATTTATCTTTTTTGCCATCCTGACTGGATTCCTGGATGCGCTTCCGGTGTTCGGTACAGCACTGATCTTCGCACCATGGACGCTGATTCTTCTTCTCCAGGGTGAACTCCGTCTGACCTTATGGTTGGTTCCGCTTTGGATAATTACCTGGCTTACCCGGGAATTCCTGGAACCCAAACTCCTGGGTGACGGACTGGGACTGCTTCCTGTCTGCTTTCTGATGTCCGTTATTATAGGACTGCAGAGCTTTGGACCGCTTGGTATCTTTTCCGGTCCTTTTGGTGTTCTCCTTACACGGGAACTGTGGAGGGAACTGGAAATGTCGACTCCACCTCAAACATCATCTCCTTCTTCGTCCGTGGATGAACAAACGTAGTTTTGCAGGAACACAGACACAGCTGATGATGTCCACTCTCCTGAGACTTTCCGTACTTTGTATCTCCCACAATCGGGATACCCGCATGAGCAAGCTGTACGCGAATCTGATGATGCCGTCCGGTCAAGAGTCTGATTTCCAGAAGAGTTGAATCCTCCCACTCCTGAAGTACCCTGTATCGAAGTTCACTTCGCTTTGCATCCTTTGTCCCTTCTGACACTACGCGGGACATATTGGTTCTTCCATCTTTCACGAGATAATCCACAAGGCTGCCTTCTTTCCCGGAAGGTTGTCCACATACCAGTGCCTGATACCATTTTCCCATGTGGATATGATCATTGACCTGGCGGTTCAGCTCTGCTGCCGCCCTTTCATTGGCTGCCACCAGAAAAATCCCCTCTACCGGCTGATCCAGACGATTTATCAGATGCAGCTGTGGCTGTCTGCCTGTCCTCTCCCACAATTCATTCGAAAGCCGGCTCATCACATCCGGAACGGACGGACGGGCACTCTGTACCGCCAGTCCCGGCGGCTTGTAGATTACGAAGACGTCACGGTCTTCATATAAAATTTTATAATTTTTCATCAATCACTTTCCTCTTCTTTTGTGTAACATATTTTATACCGATGACCCCAGAAGCTCCGTCATCACTTCCTGTAGAATCTGCTCTTCCTCTTTATCCAGGAACCTCTGTTTTTTTGCCGGATTCCTGATGATTGGCTTTTCCTGTTCCTCACATTCAGTCTTTTCTTCTGCCAACGTCTGTACTTGTTCCGCTTCTTCTGCACGCTCGGCAAAACCTTCATATGTATGGATCTGTCTCGGATAAAGTGTATTGGACACATAATCCAGCAGGCACACCTGCGCCCGTTCCCACAGACTGTCTGTCTCGAACCAGAGTACCGCTACCCGTACAAAAGCCGCCGCTGTCGCAGCTGCCAGAAAACGATTCAGATAAAATGTACTTTCATATCCCAGGAAATGAAGTATCACGGTCTCCAAAAAACCAATCCCCAGAATCAAGCCTGTCCAGCGCTCCGGCAGACGCCTCCACCTTCCAAGCCGGATACCAAATTTCTTTTCCTGACACAGATATTTTTGTACAAATACCGGGATGTCATGGACACCTACATTGACCTCATAGCTTTTCTCAAACTTCAGCGTCATTGCTTTGAGCATCTTTCCTTTTGCACCGCTTCCAAGTGCAGCATCCCTGCAAAGCCTTCCAAACAGTATTCTCCGAACCAGTGTCAACACCATTCCCCAGATGCCAAACACCACAAATTCTCCATAGTATAACCATGCCTGATACATAAAAAGCGCCTCCCCTTGCCTATATTTTTGGTGAGTCCAGTATAGCCGGGACTCGCTTTGCAGGGAAAGACGCTTTTGTCGTGTCTGTCTGACAAAATCTTATTATAAAAAAACTTAAACCAGGCGTCCGACAAAATTTTCCACAAGTGCAACGCTGTGTGCAATCGCCTGACGCTCAAATGTCGGATAATCCACCGTGGCACTGTCATCCGCCTTGTCGGAAATCGCGCGAATGATCACGAACGGAATACCATTCAGATATGCAGCCTGTGCGATCGCTGCACCTTCCATCTCTGTACACATACCGGAAAACTGTGATGTAATACGATCTTTTACTGCACGATCAGAGATAAACTGATCTCCGCTGACTACTCTTCCGGTAAACACCTGAATCTCCGGCACTGCCTCTTCACAGGCTGCCTTTGCCGCTGCTGCCAGTTCTGCATCTGCCACAAAACAGCTGGTCTCCATACGTGGAATGATTCCCGGCTCATAGCCAAAACCGGTCGCATCCACATCATGCTGCAGTGCATCCGTTGATATTACAATATCTCCAATATTGATCTCTGCTTTCAGGGAACCCGCAATACCTGTATTGATCACTGCATCTACTTCAAACAAATCTGCCAGAATCTGTGTACAGATACCCGCATTCACCTTACCGATACCGCTGCGGACAAGAACCACATCCTTGCCGCTTAATTTACCAGAATAAAAATCCATAGAAGCCTTTGTTGTCTTCTGCACAGACTCCATCTTGCCGCGCAGTGCTTCCACTTCCTCTTCCATTGCTCCAATAATACCAATTTTCTTAATCATTCTGAAATCCTCCATTTACTACCATAAGTATAATCGAACTTTTTCCATTTGACCAGAAAAACTATACTTTTTATTTTTTTTCTGCTATACTGTGGTTAATGATCTCTCGGAATCCTGAGTGATTATAGCCAGCAACGCTGGTAATGGACTTTGAAAAGTAAATATTATCGAAATTAAAGAAAAATGGGTACGAGAAAAAGACATAACTGTTGCTATGCCTGAAAATAGTGTATAAT
>JAFYTM010000009.1 GCA_017558865.1 Lachnospiraceae bacterium | reverse complement strand
GGCGAATTAAAAAAAGACTGCAGAGAAGGTGTTCTTCAATGGGTAAAAAAGGAAGAAGTGCTGAATTTGAAACTCTGGGAGGGAGATAAGGTGTTTCTTAAGTTATTGACCGAGGAGGTTCCGTTTTTTTCTTTGAAATTGTCGTATGTAGAGGATTCTCTGACAGAATGTGTACTGGATGGAAAAAATATGCTATAATGTTTTGAGAGAAACTTGAAGGAGGGATGTTGGTATGAGAAAAATCATTACAATAGGTCGTGAATTTGGTGCCGGCGGCGGAGAGATTGGAAGAAAGGTTGCAAAAGAGCTGGGTATTGAGTATTACGACAAAGATATTATTTTACGAACAGCGGTTGCCAGCCATAATCTGGATCCGGAACAGGTTCGTAAGTGGGACGAAAAAGTTCCAAGCAGCTTTGGTTTTGCGCAAAGTCTGTTTAATTTCTATAACAGACCTCTGGATGAAGAATTGTGGCAGGCGCAAAAAGATGCGATCCGTGAGATGGCAAACAGAGAAAGCTGCGTAATCGTTGGAAGAAATGGTGATTATATTCTGAGTGAATTTGATCATTGTCTGCGGGTATTTGTTCATGCAGGATTTGACTGGCGCGTCAGAAGAATGATGGGAATGCTGAATGCATCCGAAGAACAGGTCATTGCAGATGCAAAGTCTGCAGATAAAGCAAGAAAACGATACTGTGAATATTACACAGGTAAGACCTATGGAGATTCTAGAAATTATGATTTGACCTTGAATACAGAAAAGATTGGTGTTGATCGTGCAGTTCAGCTTGTGCTGGCAGCGGCGGAGAATTTGTAAGAACATACATGTATACAATGATACAGTTTTTTCTTGACAAGTGAGTTGCAAAAAATTATACTTAAACGTATGCATCAGGGCGGTGTAGAGACTACATCGCCTTTGTGTATAGATTTACCGGCTTTGAGCCGGAGAAGAGGAGAGAATATATTATGAAAAAGTTACTTGTAATGGCAATGGTTGCATGTATGACCTTATCTATGGCAGCATGTGGTTCCAAAGAAGAGGCAAAAGCACCGGCAGCAGAGACTGAGGCACCGGCAGAAGAGAAAGCAGAGGCACCGGCAGAAGAAGCTTCCGATAAAGTATGGATCATTGCGACAGATACCGTATTCAGACCATTTGAGTTCACCAATGAAAAGGGTGAGTTTGTAGGTATTGACGTAGATATCATGGCAGCAATTGCAGAGGATCAGGGATTTAAGTATGAGATGCAGAGCCTTGGATGGGATGCAGCTGTTGCAGCAGTACAGGCTGGTCAGGCAGATGGTCTGATTGCAGGTGCTACGATCAAACAGGAGCGTATTGATTCCGGTTGGATTTTCTCTGATGGTTATTACAATGCAACTCAGACTTTCGTAGTTGCTGAAGGCAGCGATATTGCAAAGTTTGAAGACCTTGCAGGCAAGAATGTAGCAGTAAAGAATGGTACCGCAGGTGCTGATTTTGCGAACAGTCTGAAAGATGAGTATGGATTTACTGTAACTGTATTTGAAGATTCACCGACTATGTACCAGGATGTTCTTCTTGGAAACAGTGCAGCATGTGTAGAGGATACTCCTATCATGGCTGACTCTATCAAGACTGGCGGACTTGCGCTTGTGATTCCGGAAGGCATGGAGAGTGAAGGTGCACCATATGGTTTCGCTATCATGAATGAGGCTAATCAGGAGCTGCTTGATATGTTCAATGCAGGTCTTAAGAATATCAAAGAAAACGGAACCTATGATGAGATTCTCGCAAAATATCTTGGAGAATAAAGTTTAGTAAGTAAGGAGACCATAGCCCGATGAGTTTTATTGTTCAAACATATGGCACCATGTTGTTAAAGGCACTTGGACAGACGCTTCTCCTGACGCTTCTTTCGCTCGTATTTGCCATGATCATTGGTATGATCTTTGGTTTAATGAACGTTGGAAAGAGCAGGCTGTTCAATTTCATAGGAACCATTTATGTAGATGCGGTTCGAGGTGTACCGTTGATCGTGTTGGCATACTTTATTTATTTTGGTGTACCGACCGGTATGAAAGCCCTGGGAGCTGCAGATTTTCGTCTGACTGCACTGCAGGCAGGTACGATTGCCCTTTCTATGAACTGTGGTGCCTATATGGCTGAGATCATCAGGGCAGGTATTGAAAGTGTAGATCGTGGACAGATGGAGGCAGGAAGAAGCCTAGGACTTTCTTATGGAGCAACGATGGCGTTGATTGTCGTTCCTCAGGCGATCCGTACTATGATTCCTTCTATTATTAACCAGTTTATTATTACTTTGAAAGATACTTCGATTTTGTCAGTTATCGGATTCCCGGAATTAACGAATACCGGTAAGACGATCATGGGCAACACCTTTAAGAGTTTGGAAACCTGGGCGATCATTGGTATCATGTATATGGTTGTGATCGTGACTTTGAGTAAGGTTGCCAAACAGGTAGAAAGGAGGGTAAACCGTGGAAGATAGACAGCGTAAAATTCAGGTGACGAATCTGAAAAAGAGTTTCGGGAAACTGGAAGTCCTGAAAGATATCAGTATGGATGTCTATGAAGGTGAAGTGGTTGTGCTGCTTGGACCTTCCGGAAGCGGTAAATCCACCCTGCTCCGTTGTCTGAATCAGTTGGAGACAGCGACGGATGGTAAGATTATAGTGGATGGGTATGATGTAACTGATAAACATACAGATATTAACAAAGTACGTGAGAATATCGGTATGGTATTCCAGCATTTTAATCTTTTTAATCATTTGAATGTTCTGGACAATATGACACTGGCACCTGTTCATCTGAAATTGATGACGAAAGATCAGGCAAAAAGGACAGCAATGCAGCTTCTGGAGAGAGTAGGTCTGCGGGATAAAGCGAGTGCATATCCAAGTCAGTTGTCTGGAGGGCAGAAGCAGCGTGTGGCGATTGCCCGTGCACTGGAGATGAAGCCGGATATTCTGTTATTTGACGAGCCAACCAGTGCTCTCGACCCTGAGATGGTAGGAGAGGTACTTGCCGTTATGAAAGAACTGGCAGCGGAAGGTATGACGATGGTAGTGGTTACCCATGAGATCGGTTTTGCCCGTGAAGTGGCAGACAGAGTGATTTTTATGGAGGCTGGTTATATTGTGGAAGAGGGAACACCGGAGGAAGTGCTTTCCAATCCAAAGGAACCTCGTACCATTGATTTTTTAAGCAAAGTATTATAAGATTTTATATGTCGACAGGCTCTCTGCTAATCATTTTGCAGAGGGCCTTCTTTATGCTCTTAAAAACCATATTAGTGAAAATTGCGCTAAAAACAGGCACCTCATAGATTTTTAGGTTATCTTTAATCAGAGGTGTGGAGACATGTATAAAAGGATTCGAGATTTAAGAGAAGATAAAGATTTGTCACAGCAGCAGATTGCAGATAAGTTGGGATGCAGCCAGCGGGTATACAGTAATTATGAACGAGGTGAGGTCAGAGTGCCGCCGGATGTATTGATTGAACTTTCGATTATGCATGAGACGAGTGTGGATTATTTGCTGGACTTAACGGATGAGAAAAAACCATACCCAAGGTCAAATAAAAAATAGCAGAGAGCGTTCACAATGGAGTGGACGCTTTTTCTATGAAAATATAATTTTCCACTTTAAAAAGTGAAAGGATTGTGTTGACTTTTTCGCGTTGAAGCGATATAATCGTAAATGGCTGCAGGAGCAGCAAATGAAATTACGGTAAAACACGGAGGAAAGAATTATGAAAAAGATTTTAGCGCTTGCTTTGGCGATGACCATGAGTATGGGTCTTGTGGCATGTGGAAGCAGTGAAAAGCCGGCAGAGTCAACGAATGCACCGGCAGCAGAAGCATCTGGAGAAAAAGCGGAGACCCTATCTGCCGGAGCAGAAAGTTATACAGTTGGTATCTGCCAGCTTGTACAGCATGTGGCACTGGATGCAGCAACTCAGGGATTTAAGGATGCCCTGACAGAGGAACTTGGTGATGCAGTTACTTTTGAGGATCAGAATGCTCAGGGAGACAGCAATACCTGTTCTACGATTATCAATGGTTTTGTTTCCAATAATGTGGATCTGATTCTTGCGAATGCGACTCCTGCACTGCAGGCAGCACAGGCAGGAACCAATGAGATTCCGATACTTGGTACTTCTGTAACAGAGTACGGTGTGGCACTCGGTATAGATGGTTTTGATGGTCTGGTAGGTGGAAATATCTCCGGTACTTCTGACCTTGCACCTTTGAAAGATCAGGCAGCGATGGTGAAGGAACTGTTCCCGGATGCTAAGAAAGTGGGTCTTCTGTACTGTACTTCTGAGGCGAATTCCCAGTATCAGGTAGATGAAGTCCAGAAATTCCTGGAGGAACTTGGATATACCTGTACACAGTATGGTTTCTCAGATTCCAACGATCTTGCAACCGTAACCACAACAGCATCTTCAGAGAGTGATGTGATCTATGTACCGACTGATAATACAGTAGCAGCAAATACAGAGATCATCAACAATATCTGTCTTCCGGCAGAGGTTCCGGTTGTAGCAGGTGAAGAAGGTATCTGTTCCGGATGTGGTGTAGCAACTCTGTCTATCAGCTATTATGATCTGGGTGTAGCTACCGGTAAGATGGCAGCAAAGATCCTGACTGGAGAATCCAATATCTCCGAGATGCCGATTGAGTATGCACCGCAGTTTACAAAGAAATATAATGCAGCAAATTGTGAAGCACTTGGAGTAACCATTCCAGAAGGCTATGAGGCAATTGCAGCAGAATAAAGAGTTGATTTTATTGTAGAGAACTGATAAAATGTCAGGCGGGAGTGGAGCATTCCTCTCCCGCTGTTGTTTAGAGACAACAAAATGGTTATGATAAGAGTAATGAGGTGATATAAAATGAATATTATGAATTTAGTGAATGCTCTGCCAGGTGCTGTGGCGCAGGGATTGATCTGGGGAATTATGGCAATTGGTGTCTATATCACCTTCCGTATTCTGGATATTGCAGATATGACTGTAGATGGCACGCTTTGTACAGGTGCAGCAGTTTGTATTATGATGATGCAGAGCGGACAGAATGTCTGGATCTCTATGGCAGTGGCTATCGTAGCTGGTATGATGGCAGGTTTGATGACAGGTTTGTTACATACATTTATGGGTATTCCGGCAATTTTGTCCGGTATTTTGACTCAGCTGGGCTTGTATTCAATTAACTTGAAAATTATGGGAAAGGCAAATCAGGCTATCAATGTGGATAAGTTTGATCTGTTGGTTTCTCTTCGTTATATTAAAAATGTATCTTTTTTTGAAAATACGATTTTTATTGTGGCTGCTGTGATCGTTCTGTTGATTCTGGTGTTGTACTGGTTCTTTGGTACAGAGCTCGGATGTTCTCTTCGTGCAACAGGATGTAATGATAAGATGGCTCGTGCACAGGGTATTAACACGGATTTTAGTCGTGTGCTTGCGTTGATGCTTGCGAATGGTCTGGTAGCACTGGCAGGTTCTATGCTTGGACAGTATCAGGGATTTGCGGATATCAATATGGGTCGTGGTGCGATTGTTATTGGTCTGGCAGCAATCATTATTGGAGAAGCAGTTTTTGGAAAAGTATTCCGCAATTTTGGTTTTAAATTATTAGGTGCAGTATTAGGTTCTATTATCTATTATTTTGTACTTCAGATTGTTATCTGGCTTGGAATTGATACCGACCTTCTGAAACTTTTGTCTGCGGTTGTAGTAGCCATCTTCCTGGCAGTTCCATACTGGAAGGGAAGATACTTTTCAAAACCGGTAAAAAGGGGAGGTAATCACTGATGTTAGAGCTTAGAAATATATACAAGACCTTCAATGCAGGTACGATCAATGAAAAGAGAGCACTGAAAAATGTGAGCCTGACATTGGAGGATGGAGATTTTGTGACCGTCATCGGCGGTAATGGTGCAGGTAAATCTACGATGTTGAATGCAATCGCGGGTGTGTGGCCGGTAGATGAAGGACAGATCATTATCGACGGACAGGATGTGACGAAACTGCCGGAGCACAAGAGAGCTGCTTTACTGGGGCGTGTATTTCAGGATCCGATGAATGGTACAGCGGCAACGATGGGAATTGAAGAAAATCTGGCGTTGGCACTTCGGCGTGGACAGAGCCGTACTTTACGGGCTGGTATCAAAGGAAATGAACGCGAAGCATATAAAAAACTTTTATCAACTCTTGGACTTGGTCTGGAAGATCGTTTAACTTCCAAGGTTGGACTTCTTTCTGGTGGCCAGAGACAGGCATTGACCCTTTTAATGGCTACGTTAAAGAAGCCGAAGCTTTTACTTCTGGATGAGCATACTGCAGCTCTTGACCCGAAGACTGCTGCAAAGGTTCTGGAGACTACGGATATGATCGTCAATCGAGACAGACTGACTACACTGATGATTACACACAATATGAAAGATGCGATTATGCATGGTAATCGTCTGATCATGATGATGGATGGTAATATCATTCTCGATATCCGTGGAGAAGAGAAGAAAAAGCTGACCGTAGAAGATCTGCTTCGTAAATTTGAAGAAGTGAGCGGTGAACAGTTTGCCAGTGATAAGGCACTGTTGGGATAAATATAAAATATTCAGGATGGGTTTCTCTTTGGTGGGAAACCCATTTTTTGGAAAGGAGCATATATAGATGGAACGAAAAAATGCATGGGATACCTACGATGAAGTGCATCTTCAGAAGCTGGAGGAAGTGACCAGTCAGTACAAAGAATTTATTTCCAAAGGCAAGACGGAGAGGGAGTGTGCATCTCTTACAGTGGAGATGGCAAAGAAAGCGGGGTATATCTCCCTGGAGGATGCGATGCAGTGTGGAAAACTTCTAAAGGCAGGAGATAAGGTCTATGCAGTACATAAAAAGAAACTGGTCGTATTATTCCATATAGGACAGGAGCCGATGGAAAAAGGACTGAATATTCTGGGTGCACACATCGATTCTCCGAGACTGGATTTGAAACAGAATCCTCTCTATGAGGACGGAGAGATGGCACTTCTGGATACGCATTACTATGGAGGTATCAAAAAATACCAGTGGGCGGCTATTCCGTTGGCATTACATGGAGTGGTCGCGAAAAAGGATGGAAGTGTCGTAGAGATTGCCATTGGAGAAAATCCAGAGGATCCAGTGCTTGGAATCTCGGATCTTTTGATTCATCTGTCCGGGGATCAGCTTCAGAAGAAAGCAGCAGTCGTTGTAGAAGGCGAGAACCTGAATATCATCGTTGGCAGCCGTCCGGTGAAGCTCGACGAAGAGGAAAAGGAAAAAGAGAGAATCAAGAAACATCTTCTGGTGCTTCTTGAAAAAGAATATGGTATTGAAGAAGAGGATTTCCTCTCTGCGGAACTGGAAGCAGTTCCGGCTGGACCGGCGAGAGATTTTGGACTGGACCGCAGTATGGTCATGGGCTATGGACAGGATGATCGAATTTGTGCATATACCTCTTTGCTGGCACAGCTTCATGTGGATAACCCGGTATATACGTCTGTCTGTTTGTTGACAGATAAGGAAGAGATCGGAAGTATGGGAGCTACCGGTATGCAGTCCCGCTATTTTGAAAATGTCGTGGCAGAGGTTATGAATTTGACTGCTACCTATTCTGAGTTGGCTCTGCGCAGATGTCTGCAGCATTCACATATGCTGTCTTCTGATGTCAGCGCGGCATTTGATCCTAATTATGCAGGAGCTTTTGAAAAGAAAAATATTGCATACCTTGGAAAGGGAATGGTGTTTAATAAATACACGGGTTCCCGTGGAAAATCCGGTTCCAATGATGCCAGTGCAGAATATCTTGGACAGCTTCGTGGAATCATGGATAATGCAGAGGTATGCTGGCAGACCGCAGAGCTTGGCAAGGTAGATCAGGGCGGCGGAGGAACGATTGCCTATATCACTGCCAATTATGGAATGGATGTAATCGACAGCGGTGTAGCTCTTTTAAATATGCACAGTCCGTGGGAAGTATCCAGCAAAGCGGATATTTATGAAGCATATAAAGGTTATGGAGCATTTTTGAAGGCTGTCTGGTAGGAGAATATGATACAGAGACGTTTGCAGTTATTAAGACAACAGATGAAGGAGCATGGGGTGACGGTGTATATCGTCCCGTCCTCCGACTGCCATGAATCAGAATATGTCAGCAGGCATTTTCGGGCAAGGGAATATATCACCGGATTCACTGGTTCGGCAGGTACGGCAGTCATTACAATGGAGGAAGCCGGACTCTGGACGGATGGAAGATATTTCATTCAGGCAGAAAGACAGCTTGCGGGAAGTGGGATTACACTGTACCGGACAGGAGAGCCGGGAGTACCGAAGATTCAGGATTATCTGAAGGAACATCTGAAAAAAGGAGAAATGCTTGGTTTTGACGGAAGAGTCATGGGCGCAGAACAGGCTGAAGAATATGTGAAAGCAGCCAGGGATGAGCAGGCAGATATACTGGTTACTAAGGATTTGATTGGAGAGATCTGGACAGACAGACCGGATATTCCAGATGCTGCAGCATGGATATTGGAAGAGTGCTGGTCTGGAGAAAGTGCGGGCGGTAAATTATCCCGTGTTCGTACGGAGATGGAGAAGTTAGGAGCAGATGTGCATGTGCTGGCTTCGCTGTGTGATATTGCATGGCTTTTAAATCTTCGAGGAAATGATATACCGGGAGTACCTGTTACTTTATCGTTTTTAAGAATAACGAAGGATACCTGTACCTGGTATGTGCGTTCCGGTGCAGTTACGGAGGAAGTACGGATTTATCTACAAGATCAGCATATTCAGATCAAACCTTATGATGAGATATATAAAGATATGGAGTTGTTGGAGAGTGGACAGAAATTACTGTTGGATAAGCAGAATGTGAATTATCGATTACTGAGCAGTATTCCCAAAGAGATAAGTCTGCTCAATCAGTCCAATCCAACAGAACAGATGAAAGCAGTCAAAAATCCAACAGAGATTGCCAATACGCG
Organism: Lachnospiraceae bacterium; assembly: GCA_017558865.1. Lineage (GTDB taxonomy): Bacteria > Bacillota > Clostridia > Lachnospirales > Lachnospiraceae > Hominiventricola. The sequence continues at coordinate 592 of JAFYTM010000009.1, read as the reverse complement.
GAAAGCTCATCTGAAAGAAAGCATTACTTTTACAAAATTCATGTACTGGCTGAAAATGAATGTGGGAAAACATGAGATCACAGAGGTGTCGGCAGCGGAATATCTGAATGCTTTCAGGCAGGAGCAGGAACATTACCTGGAAGAAAGTTTTGCGCCGATCTGTGCTTACGGTCCTCATGGAGCGATTGTGCATTATTCGGCAACAGAAGAGAGTAATGTCCGTATCCTGCCGGAAGGATTTTTGCTGGTGGATGCCGGAGGGCATTATCTGGAGGGAACGACGGATACAACAAGAACGATTGCAATGGGAGTGCTGACCGATGAACAGAAACGGATGTTTACAATTATATGCCGATGCAATTTGAATCTGGCAAATGCACATTTCCTGTATGGATGCAGCGGTTACAGCCTGGATGCTCTTTGCCGTCAGCCCCTTTGGCAGATGAATCTGGATTATAAGCATGGAACCGGACATGGAGTTGGACATCTTTTGAATGTACATGAAGGACCGAATGGTTTTCGCTGGAAGCATCCACAGGGGAATATTCCGGCGGTGCTGGAGGAGGGCATGATCACAACGGATGAACCGGGT
>JAFYTM010000097.1 GCA_017558865.1 Lachnospiraceae bacterium | reverse complement strand
GGTGACCACACCAAGTCCCAGAATCAGCATTCCCCACTGTATATCATAACGGAACATCTCCGCACATACCACCAGGACACCAAAGACACCGGTCTTGGTCAATATACCAGACAAAAGTGCACTGGCAGGTGCAGGTGCCACTGGATGTGCTTTCGGAAGCCAGATGTGCAGCGGAAACATACCTGCTTTTGCTCCAAATCCAAAAAGCATACATCCTCCGGCCACATAGATCTGAAATTCTTTTTCTGCCCATACAGCAAGCACTGCATCATGGATTTCTGACATTCGAAGTGTTCCAATTGCATCATATAAGAGGAACAATCCCATCAACATGACCAGACCGCCGATCACCGCAATCGCCAGATAGATCTCTCCGGCTTTCATAGCTTCCGGTTTTTCATCATGGATGACCCACACATAGGAAGTCAAAGACATGATCTCAAAGAAAATAAAAGTCGTATACAAGTCTCCTGACAGGAACACACCCATCGTTGCTCCCAGAGTCATCAGGAAAAAGAAATAATAACGGTTTCGATTCCTGTAATGTCCAAAATACTCACGGGAAAAGATACCAGTCATCATCCACATCAAGGCTGCGATACAACCATATAATACCCGGAAACCATCCAGTTTAAAAAACAGTCCCTGCATACAGATTCCTTCCCAGAAAAAGGAAAGCTCCCCCTGAGGATACCAGGTCATCACGATGGTCACCATAAGGACCATCTCCGCAATGACGGATAACTGCATGACACGGTCTCTGAACCCTTTATGCACCTTTCCCACAAAATAGCAGAGAAAAGCTGCTAGAAATGGGAAAAATACAATCAGACACAACTCTATATTACCATTCATCCTGCCTCTCTCCTTTCTAAAAACTTCCTTCCGCCACAGTACGAAGAATCTCCATTAACGGTTCTGAACCAAGACCTAACACAATAACCGTAACCATAAATAAGATCAGCGGAAGCTTCATTTCCCAATTCGGGTCCTGAACACCTTTGAGTGCATCTGCATCACTTCCCTGATCCGGGAACCAGGCACGGACGGCTGCCGTCAAAATATATACCGCCGTCATAAGCGCAGAATACAACAGAACTCCCACTGCCGCATAAGCATAAGGAATATCTCTTCCTGCTTCCATCGCTGCAGCAGCAATGTTCCATTTACTGATAAATCCCGCAAATCCTGGAATACCGATCAATGACAGACCACACACCGTAAATGCGGTAAACACTACCGGCATCCGATAAGCGATTCCATCCAGTTCATCCACATATTCTTTATGACTCTGGTGAAGTACCGCTCCTGCACTGAAAAACGAACCAATCTTCATAATGGCATGAAACACCAGGTGACTCAAACCTGCCAAAAGTCCCAAAGGACTCATCATCGTCACTCCAAGCAGAATATATGACAGATTACTGATTGTGGAAAATGCAAGCCTTCTCTTAAAATGTGTCTCTTTTACAGCCATCGTCGAACCATAGATAATACTGATCATGGCAATACTCATAACAAGAAAATGTGCCCAGGTACCACGGATAAAATCCGCTCCAAAACAGTAATAGGTCAGACGCATAACAGCAAAAGCACCGGACTTTACAACCGCTACCGCATGAAGCAGTGCTGTAACCGGAGTTGGTGCCACAGATGCCTTGGGAAGCCATCCCTGAAACGGAAAGACAGCCGCTTTCACACCAAATCCCCAGAATGCCATCAGATAAACAAACAGCATGATCTGCGTATTACCACCGATTTTCACTAAATTCAACACTCCGCCATATGTAAAATCGGTCGTATTTCCTAATACAATGATAAAGATCAGAGAAATAAATGCAAATGCTGCTCCGCCAATAGAATAATACAAATATGTCCGGCTGGCGCGAATCGCTTTTTTCGTCATAGGATGCATAACCAGATAAACGGACACAAGCGTCAAAAGCTCATAAAACAGATACATTGTCACCAGATTTTCTGCCAGGGCGATGCCCATCGTCACGCCATAGGTCATCGTATAGAATACGAAAAAACTGGTGGTACGCTCTTCATGGCGCATATATTCAAATGCGTACAGAGTAGCCAGAGGCCACAAAATGGCTACCAGACAGGCAAACACGCTGCCCAAACCATCCAAACGCAGTGCAAAATCCAGATTACCGGTCAGTTGGAACAGAATCAATTCCTCTGTCGGTCTGTTACAGATGCAGGCAATGGCGATCGCTGAATTCACCAGTACCAGAATCTCCAAAAACAGATTTCTTTTTTTATCCGGCAGACGCAGAAGCGACAGTAACGCACCGCCCAGGATCGGCAATACCACCGGAATAATCAACCATACACTCGACATAACCCTCATCTCCTTATAACACAGTCATCGCAATCTTCTGAAGGTAATTCATAAATGTGCCTGGGAATATACCAAACACCACCGCTGCTATCGTAAACAATCCCATCGGAACAAGCATCAGCAGATTCGGTTCTCTTTTCTGAACCTGTTCATAATCATACTGATGTCCCGGAAAGAATGCCAGAATGGACACTGGGAGCAGATATCCTGCGGTAAGCATGGCACTGAGCAGCAGAATAATCGGACCTGCCCATGCATAACCCGTCATTCCTGTCTCCAGCGATCCGGTAGCCAGATACCATTTGCTGACAAAACCGCTGGTCGGAGGAATACCTACCAGAGTGACAGATACCAAAGTAAAACACCACATGGTAATCGGCATCTCTTTTCCAATACCTTTTAAATCTTTTACCATTGTTTTTCCTGTCTTATAGATCACTGCACCTGCACAGAGGAACAGGCAGTTTTTCACCACGCTGTGGAACACAAAATGGGAAAGTGCACCTACGATTCCACTCACATTCAAAAGTGATAATCCAAACAGAATATAGGATACCTGGCTGACCGTTGAATAAGCAAGACGTTTTTTCAACACCTGCTCCTTATATGCCATCATGGAGCCCATAAACACTGTGATCAAAGTCAATGTCATCCATGCATACTGAACCCAGGTACCTCTCAGATAATCTGCACCTGCAGTGTAGAATACTACACGTATGATCGCGAGTACACCAGATTTCGTAATGATACCAGACAACACTGCACTTGCAGGAGCCGGAGCTACCGGATGAGCAGTAGGAAGCCATCCATGCATTGGGAACATACCTGCTTTCGTGCCAAATCCAAGAATCATCAAAAACAGAACCAGAAGCGTCATTCCCTGACTTCCGGTATAAGAGATATCTGCCAGATAACCACCCTCGGCAAACATACTGCCCGCACCATGACTGTACAGATAAAAAATACCAAACAATGCCGCAAACGCACCTGCAACCGAATAGAACAGATATTTGAGACCTGCCATAACCGCTTCATGACTCAGGTTATGCAGCACTAAAGGCAGAGATGTCAGCGTCATCAACTCAAAGAACAAATACAAAGTCACCAGATTACCTGCATGATCCAATGCGATCAGAACACCCAGAACAATCAGATAAAATCCAAAATATCGATCCTCCTTTTGTTCATGCTTCATATACTCAAAAGCAAACACGCCGCCAAGTGTCCAGGCTGCCACTGTCATTCCCAGGAACAGACGGGTCAAATGGTCCATACGCACGAGAACCTCCAACGTATCTGTCAGCTTCCAGAGCGGAAACTGATAATCTCCAACCAACATCAATTTAACCGAGAAGATCGTGGTGATCACAAATACAAGAAAAAGAAAAAGACATTTTACTGTACGGTTTTTCCATTTTCCCTGTGTAAAAAGCAGCAGAAATCCTGCCAGAATCGGGAGCAGAATTGCTGCTCCAAGTAAATATGCAACTGTCATTTTTTCCCCCTTCTAAGCAAACATCTGGATTCCCTGCTGAATCAGATCCGTAATCGGCTGCGAATACAATCCAAGTACAAAATTCAATGCAATCAGACAGAACAAAGCTGCGGCAGCTCCCACTGCCATATGAATACGAACTCCCTTGAATTCCCCTGGTTCACCAACAGGCGTATAGATCCGGACAACCGTATGAAGGAAATAGACTGCATTTAAAATCGTACTGACGGACAATACGATCAATGTAGGCAATACCTTCTTAGGATCAGAACCAAGAGCTGATGTCGCAAATAATATCTTTGAGATAAAACCTGCCAACATAGGAATACCAACCATAGAAAGAGATCCTACTGCAAAGGCAGCTCCCGCCAGCGGATTTCGAAATGCAGCTCCCTGCAGTGCCGGATACACTCTCTTACGTCCAGACGCATCGTTCAACCCCTTCGCAGACAAGAATAGCAAAGACTTGGTAATCGCATGAGTCAAAATATGGAAAATAGCCGCTGCCATACCGGCCTCTGTTGCCAGACCGATACCCATATAAACATATCCAATCTGAGCCACAGAAGAATAGGCAATCATCTTATAAATATCTTTTGCCATGATCGCGCTGACAGAACCCATAATCATACCGATCAGTCCGAATACAAACAATACATTCACAATCTTACTGGTAATGATCGTATCAAATCCGATCACACGATAGAATATCTTGATTAAAAGAATAATATAACTTTTCGATACCAGACTGGACAGAATAGAACTGCTGGATATCGTAGAATATCCATAAGCATCCGGCATCCAGGAATGGAACGGATACAGTCCACTCTTAATTGCAAGACCAACGGTCAGCAAACTAATGATTACCAGAAGCGGAATCTCATACTGTCCTGACTGTGTAAGCCGAATCATCGCCTCGTGGGCATCTTCCATCAACAAGTGCCCGGTAATATCATACAGCATAGCAAGACTGATCAGGAACAAACCTGAACCGATCAGACTCATGACCATATATCGAGTTGCTGCAATCAGGGAACGACCACTTTCCCGAATCATGATCATACCGCAGGCTGCAATTGTATTGATCTCGACAAATACATAACCTGTAAACAAATCGTTTGTATAAATAATTGCCAGCAATGAACTCAAAAGAAGATCTACGAGTATAAAATAGAGATTGATCTTACTTTCATTGATATCCTTAAACACATGATCCATACCGCCAAGCAGTGAAAAAAGCATCACCAGTGCAAACACAGTTGCTGTCAGTGCCTCCAGAATCCCAACACGGATCTCATTTCCCCAGGGAGCTGGAAATCGTCCCATCATATAGGTATAACTCTCCCCCGTTCCTATCACATAACCTAATGTTGCTATAGACATCAGTGCAACCAGCGTCACTACCACCAACGTCAAATTTTTAGCCTGTTTTCCTTTCATTGGTGTGGACAGGATTCCTGCCACCATACAAAGCACAATAGAAAAGCAGGGAAAATTCTGTACAAAACTCATTTTTTCAGTTCCTCCCTCTGCATCCGTATCAGGATCTCATCGATATCCAGAGAACGATATTTTCTATATAATCGAATCGTCAAGGAGAGCATCAGTGCCGTCACACTGACAGACACTACAATACCGGTCAGTACCAGTCCGCTGGGAATGGGATTGATATACAGATTCACATCGGTATTTCCATTCACCAGGATCGGTGCTACCCTTCCGTCAATATACCCCATGGCAGCCAGGAACAGATACACTGCCGTATCCATGATGTTCAGACCGATGATTTTTTTAATCATGTTTTTATGAAGCAACAGGGTCGTAAATCCCACACCAAACAGGATAACGGCTGCGATCTCTTCCACATTTACCCAAAGATTCGGACCCATCTTACATACCTCCTCTTCTGAATAATGCGAAAAATGCATACATGGTGCAAGCCACTTCCAGTCCAACAAAGATATTGATCGGAAGAATCATTCCTGCACTCAGAATATCTCCTGGATTTCCAAGCGGAAACAGATTCCGGATCATGTTGGCTCCGGTATAAAAATAATAAATCATCGTCACACTATAAAGGGACAGCGCACCTACCTTCACCATATCATAAGTCTTTTCACTGAAAAATCTCTGTGTTTTGTGAAAGCCAAACGTCGTTACATACAGAATCAGTCCTGCTCCGATCGTTGCACCACCGGAGAAGCCTCCTCCCGGTGACAGATGTCCATTCAATATGATATAGAAACCGTACAGAAAGATCACAGGTACCAGAATACTTGTCACTGTCTGAAGAATCGCGTCCGGTTTCGGTTCATATTTCCAGTCTGTCTCTTTTGTATTTTCGATCTCCTCTTCATCTCTGCGAAGCAGAATAATTACACAGGTAGCAGCGATAAAAAGCACACAGGTCTCTCCAAACGTATCAAAACCACGATATCCAAGGATCATATTCGCAACCAGATTGGTGGCACCAAATTCTTCCACACCATCTTCAATATAACGCCAGGACACCAGATTGTTATTTGGTCCATTGGGATCACCCAATACCGGAAGATTGGATACAGTTAAAAGAAGCACTGAAATCAAAAGCAAACATAAAGCGATCGATCCCAGACAATACAATACCCTGAATGCTTTCATTTCTTTATTTTTTTCCAGATGATCCAGATAATCATCTACTTTTGCCTGATCCAGATGATCCGGATTGTAAACGGAATCACCTTTTAATTCCGCTTCCCGAAGCGGTTTCATCTCCATCCTGCCTTTGAACGGATCTGTCTCTCCATTCACCCATCGGGTCAGACGATTCCACAAGCTGTTCTCATAATTATCCCTGATTCTGCTCATTGCCGTCTCCCTTCTGCGCAATCGCCTGAATCTTACGAAGCGTTACAAAAAATAAAATACTGCTGACTCCGGCACCAACTGCCGCCTCCGTGATCGCAAGATCCGGAGATTCCAGAATAAACCAGATCATGGACATAACCACACTGTAAGACATAAAAACAATCACCGATGTCAGCGGACTTTTAATAAAACTAACCGATACCGCACACACTATCAGAAATAAAAGCAAAATCACTTTAAAAACTTCCATCTTCCGGTACCTCACATTCTTCTTCGATTTTTTCATTCGTCAGCACTTCCATCTGACCGATCATATGAGACGATACCGGACCAGCCAGCCAGAAAAACACGATGATCAAAGCCAGCTTTAAGGTCCCGAACTGAAAACCGCTTAAAATCATCAGTCCAAAAATAATAAACAAAATTCCAAGGGAGTCTCCCATGGCAGATGAATGCATTCGATTCAGTACATATTGAAACCGGAAAACACCAAATACTGACACTGCCAGAGTCAAAAGACCAATGACAATAAAGATCCCTCCTGCGATCAGTTGTAACCATGCCATTATTCATCATCCTCCTTTGCCTCATCTTTTTCCTTGATCATCAGATGGCCTGTAATCTTCAGCTCCCGGTATGCCCCCTCATAAATCTTGGTCAGAACAACCACTGCCAGGAAGCTGATCATTGCATAGATCAGACATACATCGAACAGATAACTTTCTCTCATATAAAGTGCCAGAATCGCAATCTCTACAATCGTCATCGTACCGATCATATTAACAGCTACGATGCGGTCCGCCATACGGGGTCCTAAAATGGAGCGGATCAGACAGCATATGATCAATATACTGATCACAATCATACATACCAGTAAAAACCCATGATAAACAGCTTCGTACATATCAATCCATCGCCTCCATCTTCTCTAAAAGTTCTACAAATATGGAATTTTCCATACCTTCTGCAAATTCCTTATCCAGACAATGCACATAGAATTCATTGCCCTCCTGTCCCACGGTAATCGTCCCGGGAGTCAACGTAATGGAATTTGCCAGGATCACCCTTCCCATCTGTGTCTTCAGACTGGATGTGAAATGAACAATCTGCGGTTCTACCTGATAACGGGGTGTTGTGATAAAATACAGCACCTGACGATTCGCTTTCAGGATCTCGATGATCAGAATCAGCACATACTGAAAAACAAGCGGCAGTCGCCGAAGCAGACGAATATCCCGTTTGATACTGTAGCCCATGAACTTACAGCAAAATCCAAACAGGAGTGTGCACAGGATCAATCCGATCAACAGGATCTCCCATGTGATCCTGCCATTAAAGATGATCCACAGCAGTAAAAAAGCAATATACATACCCTATCCCTCATTTCTTTAGTTTCCTTCCATCAGGCTGCGGACTTCGTCCATGTCCTGCAGGATTCCCTGCTGCCTTTCATGGAACAGTAAACCTTTATTGTATTTATAATAACGGTCACAGCCATTCTCACCTATAAACCAGGCACTGTACTGATTCACCGTTAATTCCGTGATAAATACGACCATCTCCTGGCTTTCGCCAAAAGCGACCTCGCAAAAATCAAACGCACACTCCAGATTTTCTGCTGCATCATTGAGCATCTGCTCCCGAAGCTCGGTCTGTTTTTGAAATGCTTCACGCACCGATTCATCCAGCCTTCCTTCCAGTGCTTTTTTTTCTTTTAAGTCTTCGTAAGTCCTGCTCACCTGCTTGTCCATCTCTTTTACATGGGAAAAGATTTCTCCAAGACGGCTGATCAGCAGTCCAATCACACTCAGGCGTTCATCAAATGGTGCAAATTTTAATTTTTCAATTGCTGATGGTTTCCATTTCCCCTGCAAAATTCCATCAATCTGATAATCAGTCCGATATTTGGCATATAATTCCAGATAATTTGCAAAATCCTTTGCAATTCTTCCATGCTGAATATATTGAAAGATCACTTCCTGATCCATAAGCATATCCAGTTCCTCGTATACCTGTAAAATCTCAGATAAATCCTGCCAGCCTCTGGCTGTCGCAAAACGTTTCCCGTCAATCGTTGTCTCTATCTGATAGAAGCAATCCTTCTTAATATCCAGATAAGAGATGATCGCTCCATGAATCTTCTGTTCGTAGGCAAATTCTTTCCATACCTGAAAATCTGCTTCTACATCAATCTTCTTCACTCGATCCAGCGTCACCACATCAAATTCACGGACCGATTTGTTATATTCCGGCGGATTGCCTGCTGCCACAATGATCCATCCCTTCGGTACACTTTGATTGCCAAAGCTTTTACACTGCAAAAACTGCAGCATCGTTGGTGCCAGAGTTTCTGACACACAGTTAATCTCATCGATAAACAGAATTCCTTCCTGCTGTCCTGTCTGTTCCATCTTCTCATACACCGATGCGATGATCTCACTCATGGTATACTCGGTAACAGAGTATGTGTTTCCCTGATATTCCTTTTCTTTAATAAAAGGAAGTCCAATCGCACTCTGTCTCGTATGATGCGTGATGGTATAAGATACCAGCGGAAGCTGACATTCCTCCGCAATCTGCTCCATAATCTGAGTCTTACCCACACCTGGCGGTCCCATCAAAAGAATCGGTCTCTGACGAATAACGGGGATCCGATATTCTCCCTTCGCATCCTTTAAGTGATACGCCTGGATTGTATTTTTAATCTCTTGTTTTGCTCTTTTAATATTCATAAATCTTCCTCATCTAAAGTCAGGCGAATCGCCCATGCCGGCACACTGACCTCTTTATAGTCTTCCCTGAATATAATAAATGCTGTATCATAACGCGGTCTTTTCTTCGGAAATGTTCCTTTTCCATCCGTAAAATACAGTAAACCTTTCAGATCCCGAAGCTGTCCCTGTTCCTGCAGTTCATTTATATAGGAAAAAACAGGTCTGAAATCCGTACCGCCATTTCCGTACAGTTCCATATGCTCCATATAATCTCTCAGTTCGTCTCCATTTGTAATCAGACGATCTGACTGAATTTTCTCATCACACTGCAGGATACGGATATGCACTTTTTTAAAGAAACTTTCCGTCTCACTCAACACACTGTATGTCTCTTCCAGAAACTTCCGAACAAGCTCACCGCTGCAGGACATAGAAGTATCAATCGCAATCACAAATTCCTCAATCTTGTGAACCTCTTTCCATTCCTGTGGTTCAATCAGCGGCATATTTCCATAAAGCCGGAGTCCGTAGCTGTAAAACACATAATCAAAAGAATCCGGATCCACTTCCATCTCTTCTTTAAGAACCGCAAACTTTTTCAGAAAAGAACGATAATCATATCGCTCCCGATTCTCCACCTGCAGTTCTCCTAAAAGTTCACCATCTCCATGATTCTGCTCCGTTCCCATCTGCAGCTCTGTCTGCATTTTTTCACTGATATCCTGCCATTTTTTCTGCAGATTCTGCATCATGGATGTAGGAGGCTTTTTCCCATCCGGCGGTTTCGGCCAGTACAGATGATCGTCAATACAAAATTCTCTTTCCAGTCTGGCAATCTGTCCTTCTGACATTTGTCTGGCATCCAGTACCCGATAGATTCCTTCTGCCGTCAACACTTTTAATTTATCCTTCAGTTCTGCATATAATACTTTCCGAAATGGATGAACTCCCATCCGGATACTTCGGTGATGCATACTGTCAATCAATGCCTCTATCGCAATATCGCAGGAAATATTCCACAAAAGGATATTCTCCCTTGCCGGCTTCAACAGATGACGGAATACACAGTGCATGACCATATGAAGATACACACGATTTACCTGCATGGGATTCTGCTTGTACAGATCCGCCAGATAATGCGGCTCATAGGCGATTCGAAAGCCATCCGTCCCAATCCTCGGAATAGCTGTTGTCATCTCCCAGGATAACGCGGACAATGCAACATCCAGATAGCGCATATTCATATATAAAGCATTTCGGGAACCCTCCAGTATCTGTCTCCCGATATGTTCAAAACGTTCTTCGATCTGAAACGACATATTTTTACCCCCGCAAATTCAGTTCCACATTATATACCTAAATTCGTAATTCCTCAATACGATTTTTTTGATTTTACATTCTCTTAACACGGAACAAAAAAAGACAATGCATACCACAATGTCTCCTTTTTTCCTGTTTTTACTCATTATAATTCAAATGATTTTCTGATTGCTTTAAAATGTTGTCTTCGATAGTCCATCAGGAAACTGCAAAGCTCTGCTTTTTGATACATGGATGATAACTCCACTGCTTTGTCTGTATCCTCTTTTCCTAAAAGCCCCTGTTCTGCCAGAAATCGGACATCCTCCAGACTTTCTGTCCGTATCTTTTCTTTCAGAACTTCTTTTCTATGTTCTTTGATATATTCCTCATATTGTTTTTTTGCTTCCAAAGAAAGCTGTTCCGGAAACCGCAGACGATTCATCGCAATCCGGATGCAAGTATCTGTAAATTCATTGCCAATGGCATATGGAAACGTATCATCATAAAGTTTCAGAATCATGGTCTGATCCCGGAAACACTGCCGGTATTTATATCCGGATCCATGCCACTGTGTATCAATATTCCTCGCTGGTGTGTTTTCCACTGATTCTTCATAATATTCAGGAAAAGTCAGTTGTAACATCGTCCCATCAAGAAAGTTCCACCTTGTCTCTACCTCCCAGGTAATATCTGCAAGAATATGCTCCATCCCATTCCTGCTTCTGGAAATCTGATCAAAAATCAAACATCTCAATGATTTACACCAGACAAAGGCTCCGCTTCCCATGTCTTCCAGATTTCCGCAAAACTGCAGCGTATGCAGATTCCTGCAAAAATAAAAAGCATAATTCCCGATTCGTCTAAGACTTGCCGGCAAATAAACTTCTTTCAAAAATTCTCCTGCCAACTCCCGCTCCTCTGCAAAACCACGTTCTTCTTCCTGCAAAATCACCTGCTGCATATTTTCCGGTATCCTGGCTGACCTGGAAGAAGCCAGCGCATGGTCATACAACTCCGTCACCGGTTTTCCCTGAATCTCTTCCGGAATGACCAGAACCTCTTCATATCCATAACACCGACAGACGCAGATTCCATCCTCCCGTTCTACATAATCAATTTTTAAATACATAAGATCACCTTAATAAATTCTGTTTTCTATTTTAGTGTACCCTTTTATGTCTAAAATGTCTATCTCTATCCAAATATTGTTTATTTGTTGACAAAATCTGTTTTTCTGCATATAATATGGCGTGACTTGAAATTTGCGACTGAAAAAACATATATTCATATGTAAGTGAAATGAGGAGGAAATGAAAATGGCTAGACCATCCAAAACCAAGAAGGCTACTACCTCAAAAGCAGCTGCACCGGAAAAAGTTGTAAAACCAGTTGTTGAGGCTGTTGTTGAAACCGTTGCTGAGACTGTTGTTGAAGCTGCTGCAATTGAAGAAAAAGCAGTTGAGAAAAAAGCAGCTAAAAAACCGGCATGCAAGACTTCCGTTTGTGTAGAGATGAACGGCTTAAGTGTAGCTGTTGCTGATATCCAGACTGCAGTAAAGAAAGCAGTAAAAGAAAAAGAACTGGAACCTGTTGAGCTCAAGATTTACATCAATGCTCAGGAGCAGGCAGCATACTACACCGTAGACGGTAATGGCGGTGAGGATTACAAGGTTGATCTGAAAACCCTGTAATTTTATCAAGTACATAATGTACATCAAAGGACACTTATCAAGGTGTCCTTTTTTTTGCCCGTTTTCGATATTCCAATGGGGTACATCCCATTTTTCTTTTAAAGATTCTGGAAAAATATCCCGGATTAGCAAATCCTACCTGTCCGGCAATCTGTGTCACATCCATTCCTGTCTGACGAAGAAGCTCCAGGCTCCGATCAATCCGATATCCCAGCAAATAATCAAACATGGATTCATTCATATAACGCTTAAACAGACGACAGCTTTCACTTTTACAGAGATGTACCTGATCTGACAGTTCTTCCAATGTAATCTTTTCGGCATAATGCTCCTGTATATACTCCATGATCTGCCGGATACGTTCGGTATCCCGTCCATTCTCTGTTCTCTCTGCCTCTTCCTGTTCTACATGCTCATAGATACGAAGCCAGATCTGCATCAGCGCAATATGAATCTGCATCTCCATAGAAACAGGCTTTTCTGCATCCAGCCGGCGGATCTTTTCCATCAGAACCAGAATTTCCTGCTGCCACTCCACTTCAGGTACAAAGTGAAGCGATGCAAGAGCCGGACTTTTCAAAATATGTTTCATATATTTGTTCTGCATCACACTGGAACTATAACCATACAAAAGTCGTGGATGAAACGTGATTGAAAGATAACGACAGTCCTCGGATTGATAACGTTTTCCGCAGCAGAGCACATTTGTATTACAGAACAATCCTTCCCCAGCTTTTAAATAATACACACTGTCATTCACCTGATAAGATATATCTCCTTCCATCACGAGCGTCAATTCAATCTCCGGATGCCAGTGCCACGGAAACTCCCATGTATCAAAATACGACAGCCTTTCATAGCTGATCAACACTGGAAATTCATAGCTTCCATGGGCTTTTACTTCTTTTTGTTCCTGATTGATCTCTAATTGCATAAAATCTCAATATCCTTCTATTTTGTGCGAATATACTTGTTGAAATCTTCCCTATTTCTCATTATATTGATATTAACAAGGATGTCAACCAGACATCACAATCTCACAGGGGGAACTACATATGGCAGTAAATGTAATCGAATTAAAAGAAAAATTTGCAGAACTTTTTGGTGCTGAAGGCAGCATTAAAGCTTACTTTGCACCTGGCCGCGTAAATTTGATCGGCGAACACACCGACTATAACGGAGGTCATGTTTTTCCATGTGCTTTGACCATCGGAACCTACGGTATCATCCGTCCAAGAACCGATCGGACGATCCGCTTCTATTCCTTGAATTTCGCAGAGATGGGAATTGTAGAGACCTCTCTGGACGATCTGATTCCAGATGATAAAGCCGGCTGGACCAACTATCCAAAAGGAGTCATGTGGACCTTTGAAAAACGCGGCTATCATCTTCCTGCTGGTGCCGACATCCTCATCTATGGAGACATTCCTGCAGGAAGCGGACTTTCCTCTTCTGCATCTTTAGAGGTACTGACCGGACTGATGCTGCGTGATACATTTGGATTCGATATCTCCATGACCGATCTTGCACTGATCGGACAGTATTCCGAGAACAATTTTAACGGTATGAACTGCGGTATTATGGATCAGTTTGCTTCCGCTATGGGAAAACAGGACTGTGCTATCTTCCTCGACACCAACACCCTGAAATACGAGTACGCACCAGTCAAACTCCCTGATGCTAAAATTGTTATTACCAACAGCAAGGTAAAACACAGTCTGGTATCCTCTGCCTACAATGACAGAAGACGGGAAAGTGAAACTGCTTTAAAAGATTTACAGACAGTTGCAGATATTCAGACTCTGGGCGACCTGACTGAAAAGCAGTTTGAACAGTACAAAGATGCAATCAAAGATGACATCTGCAGAAAACGTGCAAAACATGCAGTATATGAGAATCAGCGCACCATTCATGCAGTAGAAGCACTCAAAGCAAATGATATCGAAACCTTCGGAAAAATGATCAATGCATCCCATATATCTCTCCGTGATGACTATGAAACATCCTGTGAAGAGACTGATATTCTGGCAGCACTGGCATGGGAAGTACCAGGTGTCTATGGCTCCCGTATTACCGGAGGCGGATTCGGCGGCTGTACAGTCAACATTGTAAAAAATGAATCCGTAGACCTGTTCATCGAGACTCTCGATAAAGCCTATACTGAAAAAACCGGTCTCAAAGCAGAATTTTATGTTGTTGATATCGGTGAAGGTGCACATGCATTAGACTAACCAACAGGAGGTATGATTTATGTTATCTGAGCATATAGCGGCACTGGTTCAGTACGGAATCTCTACCGGACTGGTGCCGGAATGTGAAAAAATCTACACAACGAACCTTTTACTGGATCTTTTCCACGAAGATGACTACGAAGAGCCTGCTGAGATTCCTCAGGAGGATCTGGAGACTATTTTAAAAGAATTACTGGATGAAGCCTGCCGCCGGGAACTGATCCAGGACAGTATCACTTACCGTGACCTGTTCGATACCCGTCTTATGAACTGCCTGGTACCAAGACCGGTGCAGGTACAGCAGACCTTCTGGGAAAAATACAATATTTCTCCAGTAGAAGCAACGGATTACTTTTACAAACTCAGCCAGGACAGCGACTATATCCGCCGCTACCGGGTCTGTAAGGACCAGAAATGGAAGGCAGACAGTGAATACGGCGAGGTTGATATCACCATCAACCTGTCCAAGCCGGAAAAAGATCCAAAGGCCATCGCAGCAGCCAGAAACGCAAAGGCAAGCTCCTATCCAAAATGCCTGCTCTGCATGGAAAACGAAGGATATGCCGGACGTGTCAACCATCCAGCAAGAGAAAACCATCGTATTATCCCAATTACGATCAATGACAGCAAATGGGGATTCCAGTATTCTCCATATGTGTATTACAATGAGCACTGCATCGTATTCAATGGTGAACATACACCGATGAAGATTGATCGTTCCGCTTTTATTAAGCTGTTTGATTTTGTAAAGCAGTTCCCTCACTACTTCCTCGGCTCCAATGCAGATCTGCCGATCGTAGGAGGCTCTATCCTGAGCCATGATCATTTCCAGGGCGGAAACTATACGTTCGCTATGGCAAAGGCTCCTATTGAGATTCCAGTATCCATCTCCGGCTACGAAGATATTGAAGCCGGCATCGTCAAATGGCCGTTGTCCGTACTTCGTATCCGTCATACCGATGAAAAACGCCTGATTGACCTGGCAACCCATATTCTGGCAAGATGGCGTGAATATACCGATGAGGATGCCTTTATCTACGCATATACTGACGGAGAACCTCATAACACGATCACCCCGATCGCCCGCAAGGTCGGTGATACCTATGAGCTTGACCTGACTCTCCGCAATAACATCACGACCGAGGAGCATCCGCTGGGTGTCTACCATCCACATGCAGATCTTCATCATATCAAGAAAGAAAATATTGGTCTGATCGAGGTCATGGGACTTGCCGTACTCCCGGCCCGCTTAAAGGACGAGATGGCTCTTCTGGAAAAATATATCCTGGACGGTAAGGATATTGCATCCAATGAGACCCTTGCAAAACATGCAGACTGGGTTGCGAAGTTTCTTCCAAATTACGCTTCTGTTACTGCTGAAAACATCACTTCTATTCTTCAGCAGGAAATAGGTAAAGTGTTTGTAAAGGTTCTGGAGGATGCCGGTGTCTACAAATGTACCAAAGAAGGCAGAGATGCGTTCCTTAAGTTTATTAAAACCTTATAAATTGATCTGAACTTTCTATTTTACGCTTGAAAAATCATTCTTTATCTTATAAGATAAGGAAAGAATCTGCACGACTGGCGGTAAGCAGACGAATGTCTGTGGCAGGGCAACCTGCAGGAAGTGCAGTAGATTGATTAGCCGACCGCCTGGGCGCATACAGTACTGCTGTGCGTTCAGGCGGTCTTTGTATGTGAACTATCCACATTCCAAGGAGGAAACTATGAATTTATTATCACTTGAACAGGAACTTACATCCAACGCTTACCCAGGCAGAGGTATTGTCATCGGACGTTCCGCTGACGGAACAAAAGCGGTGACTGCATATTTCATCATGGGCAGAAGCTCCAACAGCCGTAACCGTGTCTTCGTAGAGGAAGGCAAAGGCATCCGTACACAGGCGTTCGATCCTTCCAAACTGGAAGATCCAAGCCTGATCATCTACGCACCGGTTCGTGTACTGGGCAACAAGACCATCGTAACCAACGGTGATCAGACAGATACCATCTACGAAGGAATGGACAAACAGATGACTTTTGAGCAGTCTCTTCGTTCCCGTGAGTTCGAGCCGGATGCTCCGAACTACACCCCTCGTATCTCCGGTATCATGCACATTGAAGCAGGTACATACAACTATGCAATGTCCATCTTAAAGAGCAGCAACGGCGATCCGGATTCCTGTCATCGCTACACTTTCGCTTATGAGAATCCAAAGGCAGGCGAAGGACATTTTATCCATACTTATATGCATGACGGCAATCCTCTTCCAAGCTTTGAAGGTGAACCAAAACTGGTATCTATCCCGGATGATATGAATGCATTCACAGAGATGCTCTGGAACAGCCTGAATGAAGACAACAAAGTATCCCTCTTCGTTCGCTATATTGATATTGCAACCGGAACTTATGAGACCACCATCGTAAACAAAAACAAATAGGAGAATCAATCATGAATGAACTTCAGTTAAAATATGGCTGCAACCCAAACCAGAAGCCTTCCCGTATCTTCATGGAAGACGGCAGTGATATCCCGGTAAAAGTACTTTCCGGAAAACCAGGATATATCAACTTTCTGGATGCATTTAACGGCTGGCAGCTTGTAAAAGAATTAAAAGAAGCAACCGGACTTCCTGCTGCTACTTCTTTCAAACATGTATCCCCGGCTGGTGCAGCTGTTGGTCTTCCTCTGGATGAGACTCTGGCTAAAATCTACTGGGTAGATGATCTGGGAGAGCTTTCTCCGCTCGCATGCGCTTATGCAAGAGCAAGAGGTGCTGACCGTATGTCCTCCTTTGGAGATTTCATCTCTCTGTCTGATGTGTGCGATGCCGACACAGCAAGACTGATCAAGCGAGAGGTATCCGATGGCGTCATCGCTCCTGGTTATACCGAAGAAGCTCTTGAGATCCTGAAACAGAAGAAAAAAGGAAATTACAATGTGATCCAGATTGACCCGGATTACGTTCCAAATCCACTGGAGAGAAAACAGGTATTCGGCATCACCTTTGAGCAGGGAAGAAATGAACTGGATATTAACAACGAACTGCTCTCCAATCTGGTAACAGAGAACAAAGAGGTACCGGAAGAAGCACTGATTGACATGAAGATTGCTCTGATCACCCTTAAATATACCCAGTCTAACTCTGTTTGTTTCGTAAAAGGCGGACAGGCAATCGGTATCGGTGCTGGTCAGCAGTCCCGTGTACATTGTACCCGTCTGGCAGGCAGCAAGGCAGACAACTGGTTCCTTCGTCAGTCTCCGCAGGTTCTTGGACTTCAGTTTGTAGATACCCTTGGACGTGCAGAACGCGACAATGCGATCGACGTATACATTGGTGACGAATATATGGATGTTCTGGCAGATGGTGTCTGGGAAAATATTTTCAAAGTAAAACCGGAAGTATTCACCAGAGAAGACAAACGTGCATGGCTGGATCAGATGACCAATGTAACTCTTGGTTCTGATGCATTCTTCCCATTTGCAGACAATATCGAACGTGCTCACAAGAGCGGCGTAAAATATATCGCACAGCCGGGAGGATCTGTAAGAGATGACCTTGTCATCGAGTGCTGCAACAAGTACAACATGGCTATGGCATTTACCGGAATCCGACTGTTCCACCACTAATGACCATTTTAAAAGATGCAGGATCTGTGTTTACAGATTTTGCATCTTTTTTGTATATTATATATTTTTATATTCAAAGCATTTGCATTTTCTTAACAGGTATGATATACTTTTCAAAAAGTTTGATTACCAAATCAATTTGTTTTCAGGAAAGAAGGTTCATATTTTGAGAAATTATTGTATTACCACAGATTCCAACTCTGATTTGCCACAGGAATATATAAACAAGCTGGGAACGGTCATCATCCCGCAGTATTATTCATTTGGAGATACCGTATACGGAGATGAACTGAATATGGCTCCTGCTGAGTTCTACCAGCGTATGAAAGATGGAGAACTTCCACAGTCTCAGGCAAACAATCCTGCCGTGATTGAGGACAAGTTCCGTGCACTGTTAGATCAGGGACTCGACATCATCCACATTGCATTCTCCTCTGCATTAAGCGGAAGCTACAACAATGTATGCATGGTTGCAAGAGAACTCCTGGAAGAATATACTGATGCCAGAATCACCATTATCGACTCTCTGAACGTATCTCTTGCAGAATCCGTTCTGGTCATCCATGCAAATGCCTTGAAAAACAATGGCGCATCTTACGATGAGGTGGTTGCCAGATTAAACGAGATGATCCCTCACATCAATGTACAGTTTACGGTAGATGATCTTTTCCATCTGCAGAGAGGCGGACGTGTCAGCAAGACTGTTGCACTCGTAGGAAGTGCCTTGAATTTAAAACCATTCCTTTATGTAAATAATGTGGGCGGTCTTACCTCTGCAGGTACCGTACGCGGAAGAAAGAAATCCATC
>JAFYTM010000096.1 GCA_017558865.1 Lachnospiraceae bacterium | reverse complement strand
CTTGTATTTATTTCAGGAGGTATTATATCGTAATCTCCTGTTCAATGCAATTTATATTTAGATTCGTTCCCACAAAAGCATATTTTGTACAAATATTGCCTGAATCCTTCCTGACTCTTTCAGCCAGGTCAGATAAGAACGCACAGTACTTCCCACAAGTGCATGCTGTTCAAAAGTCATCTTCAAGTCATATTTTGTAAACAGTTTCTGTAAAAGCACCTCGAACAAAATCGGTTCTTTACACAATTCCTCAATCTGATTCCCAATCTGATGTACCTTATCTATATTGTACTGTGCCAGAGGTACAATATCTTCCGCAGCATCTGCGTGTGCCGGTACAAACATTCTGGCATCCAATTTTTTTACTTTTTCAAGCGTCTCTATATAAGTCCCTACATCATAGATAAAACCAATCTGGTATTTATCAAGAGTTGCCTGACTGGACAGGCAATCCGCCAGATAGACCACATCATCCGCTGTCCGAAAACCAACCATATCCAGGAAATGTCCCGGCAGATCAATGATCTCCCATCCCTCTGGCAGCACGGATTTTGTCAGATACTCTGCATCGCTCTCCTGTGCCATCATAAATTTGTGCCGCAGATCTTTTGGTGGACATCCCCCATATAACATCATCGGCTCCAACACCGGATGCCTTGTAAAAGCACATTCCTTCCCGGGCGCATAAATCCTGCATCCAGTCTGCGTCTGTAAATATTTATTGCCTCCGATATGATCTGCATTGGAATGAGTATTATAAATCGCAGATAATGTCCAGCCATTCTTATCCAGTATCTGCCGAACCTTCTTTCCTGCATCCTTATCATTCCCACTGTCGATCAGACAGACCTGCGTATCATCTATCCGAACCAGACCGATCTTTGCCGGACTTTGAATATAATAACTTTTTTCTGCTACCTGAATCAATTCATACATTACATTTCACCCTTTCTATTTTTATCTGTCCTGTCCACAAAAAAAGACAGCCTGCGCTGCCTTTTTGTTCATCTACTAAACCCACAACTCATACATCTTCCGACCCCAGTCACAGGATACACTCTGAATCACCTTCTGAGTCATTCCACTGGAAAACAGATCCTTGTATTTACTGGTCTCCAACAGGACTGCTCCTGTCAGATTATCCAAAACTCTTACATTGTGTTCTTCATCAAAAATAATAGAATCGAAAAAAGATCCAACAGTTCCTAAACACTTCATGCTATCACCTCTGCGCAATTACTATATCACATAGTATGCAATACTACATGCAAAAAGTCAATAGCTATATCAAATATTCTATATTTATTTTTTTGCAATCACATACCATGTCTTGCTGTAATTCCCTTTATTCTCCAACAAATGGTTCGAGCATTTTAAAACCTGAAATCCTGTCTTCGTAAGAAGTCGGCAGACCTCTTTTTCATCATGCACGATCTCCCTGATCACCTCTTCAAACTGAAGCTTTCCTTGTTCATACACTGTGACTTTCAGATTCACAGCCCCTTCCTCATCATGGGTAACGATAAACTGTGCTTTAATCTCTTCACTGAAATCCAGATCAATCGGCTCTTCCATTGGAACCTCTTTTTCATTCAGGATATCAAAGATAAAATATCCACCATCATTCAAATATCCATATACATTCTGAAAGATCTGCTCCACATCATTCAGATCCATGATGTGATTCAGGGCATCTCCCGTGCAGGTCACCAGATCAAAATGCCTGTCCGGACGATACTGAATCATATCTGCCACTTCATAAAAAATATCCGGGTTATGCTCCTTTGCAATCTCTATCATTCCTTCTGAAAAGTCCATCCCGCTGGACTCTATTCCGTGTTCATGCAGGATCTCACACAGAATACCTGTCCCACAAGCCAGATCAAGACTCGTATTGACATGGACCTGATTCTGCTCTAACCAAACCAGAAGCTGTTCTGCAAACGCCTCCGGAAAATAATTCCATCCAAACTCGTTATATACTTTACAAAATGCGTTACTATACATGATTAATTCCTCTTTCTTATATATGCTCTCGACCGTCCGTTCCCTTCTGTCTGAATCTCCCCTGACTCCATAAGTTCCGAAAGAATTACCCTTGTTCTTGCAGAACTGAGTCCTATATGTTCTGCAATCTCCCTCGCTTTGCTGCTTCCTTTCTCTTCCAAAAATTCCATGATCAGCTTTTTATTTTCGATTGTCTTAGTAGTCTGATGATTTGTTTTTTCTGCTTGTTTTTCAGTAAAAGCAAGCGTTAAAATCGTCCTGTCAGGTGCATACTGTTCTTCCACAGTCGGTGCTTCCCATCCCTGCAATTCTTTTGATATCAAATTCCATCTGTCATCCTACCTTTTCCAACATTATATTCCTTTTTATTGATTAACTGAGCTTTTTTTGATATATTGTACCAAGTATAACACATTACAACACGGAGAACACTATGAAAAATTTAACCGATGGCTCCATCTTCAAAGTCCTGATGAAGCTCTCTCTTCCCATTATGGCATCGGCATTCCTTGCAACAGCCTACAACATCACAGATCTGGCATGGATCGGTATGTTAGGTTCCAGTTCAGTCGCCGGTGTAGGTGTAGGCGGTATGTATGTCTGGCTCTCCCAGGGTCTTTCTATTCTTGCCCGTATGGGTGGACAGGTCCCTATGGCACAGGAGCTTGGAAAAGAAAATATCGCACAGGCAAAAAAACACGCCGCTGCTTCTCTCTGGGTCGTCACAATCTTCGGTATCCTGTTTGGTGCTGTATCTTTGCTTTTCGCAGACCCAATGGTCGCATATTTTGATCTTGATACCACACAATCAACTATACAGGCAAAAATTTACCTTCAAATCACCTGCGGACTGATCATTTTCTCTTATCTTGGATATACGCTGACCGGTCTTTATACCGCACAGGGGGATTCGACCACACCACTAAAAGCCAATTTTATCGGACTGATCACTAATATGATCCTTGACCCGCTTCTGATCCTGGGCATTGGACCATTTCCACGACTGGAAGTAGTTGGTGCTGCAATCGCCACAGTATTTGCACAGTTCCTTGTGATGCTGGTACTGATTTTTGATATCTTCCGTCCAGATTCCAAAAATCTGATAAAGACAGCCCCTCTCTTTTCTTTTCCAGAAATAAAGGAAATAAAAACCATATTCCGGATTGGTACGCCAGCCGCACTGCAAAGTTCTCTGTACTGTGCTTTCTCCATGGTATTGACACGTATGGTATCCAGTTTCGGAGATGGTGCAATCGCAACTCAGCGTGTCGGAGGACAGATTGAATCTCTGACATGGAATGTTGCAGATGGTTTTGCCGCAGCACTTAATGCATTTTCCGCACAGAATTATGGTGCCGGGAAGATGGATCGTGTCAGAAAAGGATATTATTTTTCTGCTGCCATGATTGCTGTATGGGGTTCCCTGATTGGAATGCTGTTCATCCTGTTCCCGAACGGAATTGCAAATATCTTCTTCCACGAACCGGAAGTCGTTGCAATTGCAGTCTCCTATCTGATGATTATCGCTGTAGGAGAACCGTTCATGTGTGTGGAGATCGTATCCAGCGGTGTAATCTCAGGTCTTGGAAACACAAAACTTTGCAGTATCATCAGTATCCTTTTTACCGGTTCCCGGATACCTCTTGCTTATTTTCTGAGCTGCACTGCCCTGAGTCTGGATGGAATCTGGTGGGCACTGACGATTACCAGTATCTGCAAGGGAATCGTATTTTTCGTAGCATTTCGATGGTTTTCAAAAAAGAAGGCAGCATTTTGAATGTGCCGCCTTCTTTTTTATCCTGTTTAACAAAACCGTTCCACAAAATCCTGTTCAGAGATGATCTCCACACCGATTTCTTTTGCTTTTTTATTTTTGCTTGAACTACTCATCGTATCATTATTGATCAAATAATTCGTTTTAGAAGTCACACTTCCGGTTACTTTTCCGCCCTTTGTCTCAATCAGATTCTTCAGCTCATTTCGATTTGCAAAATGCTCCAGACTTCCGGTAATGACGAACACTTTCCCATCCAGTGTAAGCTGTGACTCATCTACCTGTTCCGTATAGATATCGAGTTCTGCCAGCAGATCGTCCAGCCAACGGTTATGCTCCTCATCTGCAAAATACTCTTCCACGCTGGCACCAATGACACCGCCAACACCCGGTATCTGACTTAATTCCTCCGCATTTGCTCTGCGGAGACGTTCGATGTCATAATCATATTCTTTACAAAGTACCTTCGCATTTGCCACACCAATATTCGGGATACCAAGACTGTAAATCACTCTTGGCAAAGTAGTATGTCTTGCCTTATTGATGCCATCTGTCAGTTTTTTATAAGATTTTTCACCAAAACCTTCCATCTCTACGATTACATCCTTATGACGATCCAGATGGAACAGATCGGCATACTCATGGACAAAGCCACAGCCAATGAATTTTTCCAGTGTCATCTCAGATAATCCGTCAATATTCATAGCATCTCTGCTTACAAACAAAGTAAATGCCTTGATCTTCTTCGCTTGACATTCCGGGTTCATACAATAAAGAGCTTCCACATCATTCATTTTCTGAATCTGTGTTGCACCGCCGCAGACCGGACAGGTATCTGGAATCACAACTGTACCGCTTCCAGTCAGATTTTCGGCAATCTGCGGAATGATCATATTAGCTTTATAGACCGTGATCTTATCACCGATTCCAAGCTTCAATGCTTTCAAAATACTGACATTATGCACGGACGCACGGCTGACCGTCGTACCCTCCAGCTCCACCGGTTCAAAGATTGCTACAGGATTGATCAAACCTGTCCTCGATGGACTCCATTCAATCTCTGTCAGATGTGTTTCCCGAAGCTCGTCCTGCCATTTAAACGCATAGGAATCCCTTGGAAACTTCGCCGTACGCCCCAGAGACTGCCCGTAAGCAATGTCATCATAGGTACTTACCAGACCATCCGATGGGAAATCATTCTGTGCCACTGCCTCTGAAAACTCCTTTACAGCCTGTGCCACTCCATGTCCATTCACTTTTTTATATTCCACGATGTCAAAGCCCTGTTCTTTCAGCCACAGATATTGCTTTTCACGGGAATTTTCAAAATCTACACCATCTGCCTTTACCAGTGAAAATGCATAGAAATATACATTTCTTTTTGCCGTGATTTCATTGTTCAGCTGTCGGACAGAACCACTGCAGAGATTTCTTGGATTCTTGTATTTTGAAGCCTCATCGGCAATTTCTGCATTGATTTTTTCAAAATCCGAATATCGGATCACAGCCTCACCACGCAGAATTATTTCCCCCTGATAAGGAATCCGAAGCGGCACATTTTTAAATACTCTGGCATTGTTCGTGATAACCTCACCAATCTCCCCATTTCCACGGGTAACAGCTTTTAAAAGTTCTCCATTCTGATACGTCAACACGACCGTCAAGCCATCCAGCTTCCAGGAGATTAAGATCTCATGTTCCCCTGCAAATGCCGCCAGTGCTTCTACATCCTTCGTTTTATCCAGAGACAACATGGGCGTCTCATGGCGCTCCTTCGGCAGTTCATCGACAGCTTCATAGCCCACAGAAACCGTTGGGCTTCCAGCCAGTACAATGCCTGTCTCCTTTTCCAGAGCTTCCAGTTCATCATACAGCTTATCGTATTCCAGATTGCTCATGATCTCCCGGTCTTCCTGATAATATGCTTTTGATGCACCTTTCAGAAGCTCACAAAGCTCCTTCATACGCTCCATGTTACTCATTCTGTCCCTCCATTATCTTCCATCTCTTCTGCTTCCATCTGTGCATCCTCCAGGCAGCGGTAAAGCTCAGCAAGCTCATCCTCTGTCACATTTCTCCAGGTTCCGGTCTTTAAATGTCCCAGACGGATATTCATGATCCTCACTCTTTTTAATTCCTGTACATGATAACCAAATTCTTTGCACATTCTGCGGATCTGTCGATTCAGGCCCTGTGTCAGTATAATCTTGAACTTTTTCTTTCCGAGACGTTCCACCACACATGGACGGGTCGTTACCTCCAGTTCTTTCAGGCAGACACCTGCTGCCATATCTTTCAAAAAACGATCGTTAAACGGCCGGTCTACCGTTACTTCATATTCCTTTTCATGGTAATTGGATGCGCGCATCATCTGATTGATCAGATCACCGCGGTTGGTCATAAGCAGCAGTCCTTCTGAGTCTTTGTCCAACCGTCCCATATAAGTAATCCTCTTCGGATACTGCAAAAACTCAATGATATTGACATCTTTTCCCTGACTCACTTCGGAGCATACTACTCCCCTTGGCTTATTCACTGCAATCAGGATCATCTTATCCTTTTTATCTTTTTTTACCGGCTTTCCGTCCAGTTCCACCAGCTGTCCTTCTTCAATCTGCATTCCAATTACTGCCGGCTTTCCATCCACAGTTACTCTGCCCTGCTCTACTAATCGGTCTGCCTCTCGTCTGGAACAGACACCCACTTCACTCATATATTTATTCAGACGTATCATTATGTATCATCCTCACTCTCTTTTAGAAAAAGCTCCATACAGTGTGCTTCTGATTCAAACACACTGTATCGCCCTTCCGTTATCATACCAAAATCCAATAAAAATGACCAGACTATCTTAAATAAGCTTTCAATTTTTCAATATTTTTCTCCTGAAAATCCATGATCTCCTGCGCCATCTCATAATATTCCTTCTGGACACCTTTATTGGCTTTCACCGTCTTCATCAGATCCGTGATCCCCCTGGTATTTCCCTGAATCATGATCTGAGCCAGATGACCCGTGCTTGCATTCAGGAGTGTATTCATCTGAATACCTCCCCACAGCATCGTCCGGTCTATCAGGCTGTCTTCCGGCAGCTTTTCACTGGCTTTCTGATATTCCCTCTGTATCTTTTCCTCGAGGCTTACATATTTGCATGCCTGCCGGTTCAAATCCAGTGCCAGTTCATCATCCTCCACCTTCGCAATGATCATATTGATGGCATCCCGCCCTCGTCTGGCACTTCTGTAGCTTTCCTCCAATACAGCTCTGTCTGCGCTTGTCAACATAAAAAAAGCTCCTTTCCCTTGTATTGCTACTAGGGTGTGGAGCTTTTTCCTTAATTATACTTTTATTATTCTAAAAATTCTGTTTTCACATATCCAGTCAGACCTTTGAACTCAACCTTACTCCATCCATTGTCATAAGACTCGATCTGTGTAATCTTTTCTCCCTGATAAGCCACTGCAAGACGCTCAGATTCTGTACTAGGCTCCTTACGCACTTTCACACTTTCCGTTACACGGGTCTCGCGATTCTGTGCAGTTGCCTCACTGGATTCTCCTGTTTCTTCCTCTTCGGCATCCTCAGAAGTCTCATCTTCTGGCTGTGCCTCTTCTTCCTCAGCAGTCTCTGCTTCCGGTGTATCCCCCTGACTTTCGTCAGACATTTCTTCTGTCTCTTCCTTTTCTGGTTCTGCCGTTACCTGACCGGTAATCTTGCTGATAAATGCAGCCAATGCCTCATCATTTGCCTGAGCTTCCTGATAACGGGTACTTACATCGCTGTATAAAGCCTGTACCTCAGGATCCTTTTCCAGCTCTGCTACATAAGTCAACATGCTCTCATCAATATCACCATAATGAATGCGTCTTCCGCCTCCATCATCTTTCGGGCTTACATAGAGACAAATAATATCCGGTGCAGGTGTCTGAATATTAATCAGCTTCATATCATAACATACAAATACAATAAAAGAATCCTCTACCGGTCCCTTTTTCGTATAAGATTTTACATTATCAAAACTTTCAATAAATGCCGCACGGCTCTGAATCTTCTCCTTCTCTTCGTCTGACAGCACATCAACAATGGCCTCCAGACTTTCTACATCTCCGGCAGCAATACTTGCACAATATTTCTCAATCAGACGTTCTACCGATGCATGACTGTTCTCTTCCAGATTATTTTCTTCTTCAGGAGTCTCCTGTACCTCCTGTTTGGTCACTGCCTTACCCGGTTCTTCACCTGTCTGCACTTCTGACTTTCCACAACCACAGACCAGCATCGCGGTCATCGCAGCAGCTACAAAATAAGTTCTATATCTATTGATCATAAATCCTCCTTATATTTTTGAATATAAAAAATGCACCTGACAAGATTCGAACTTGCGACACCGGGCGTCGGAGGCCCGTGCTCTATCCAGCTGAGCTACAGGTGCATGAGTGATTACTGAACTATGATACAACAAAATTCAAAAATAAGCAAGTATTATTTGTAATATTTTTGTAACAATTAAGCCGTGCATATCAGCAGGAAATGTCGCAGGGAAAGTTCACTTTCCTCTGAGGCAGTTTCTGCTGATATATAGGGCGCAAACCCGAAGCGAGGAAATGCGCAGTATTTTCGAGCTGCACGGTTTATTTCAACTCAGCCTCCCTGTCTTCACACAATACCGATACGCGTGGTCACTCAGATAATCCTCCTGGCTGACACACGTCTCATTTACTTCCTGTACCAGCTCATCCAGATCCTTTTCAGATGTCGCCAGACTCTCAGGAAGAAGAATCACCTCATGGATACTGCTTGGCAGAACATAATAATCCTCTCCCAGTCTCCTTCCGCATTCTTTCATCACATCCGAATTCACGATCACTGCAGCCCCATACTCTTTATCTCCGCAGCTCAGCACATACATCCCGCTTTCCTGTACTTCCAGTCCATACTCTTCCAGAAACGCTTCCATAGCCTCCAGATAGATGGATGTACGAGCCATATTTTCTGCCGCTGTCTGATACAGTCTCTTCCGACTGATTCCCCATCGTTCCATATGACTCGTATGAATCAAAGCAGTTGCATGGTCTATGATATGTTCCGGTATCCGAAGATAGAACACCAGAGCCAGATCCAGAAATGGAAGCCATGGAACATCCTTTAATAATTCTGTATTCTTCTCTCTGGATATCAGGCGATAGAAAATATGATTTTTCATTTTTTCAAAGTCCAGCACCTGTACCAGTTCATTTTCCCTTTTTAACGAACTTTCCCTTTGAACCTTCAATACCAATGCAGCAATTTCTTTGATATTTCTGTCCGATATTTCTTCCTTGTAATAATGATTCACATAGACGGTCGGCTGTTCCCGATGCCCTTCTATCCGGTAGCAGAAACCATCCAGCTTTACTCCATTATTTTTCAGAACCTGCACACGCCTGACAGATTCTTTTTCCTTTAAGCAGTCTAAAATTCTTTCTTCCAGTCGAAGCAAAAAATACTCATAGGTCATCACAATATCTTTCTGCCCCTGTTATTTCATATAAAATTTTACAAAGGAATGATTGTACGAAATGTACAGAAATGTTCTATATCTCATTACCATTACAGTATAACGATTTTCTTTTCAAAAAACAACCGGGCATAGAAAATTTCTGTATTTTCTACACCCGGCAACCAATTTCTTCACTTTTGTTTATTACAGCATCATCTTCCGCAGTTCTTCCCCGCTCTTCGAACTCAGATAAGCCGGAGCAATATCGAATACGGTCTTACATCCGGTCTGACCTTCTTTTGCCAGACGATATGCTGCACGGGCATAAGCCACGATTACGCTGGAGGTAAATTCCGGATTAGAATCCAGTTTCAGACGATACTCAATCAGATGACTGTTCTCTTTGTTCCATCCGGTCTTGCCGCTTCTTAGCACCATTCCTCCATGCGGAATTCCGCTGTGGTTTGCCTTCAGCTCCTCTTCACTGATAAAATGCACGGTTGTGTCATAATCTGCAAAATAGTTCGGCATCGTCTTGATCTCTTCCTCTACCTTTGCCGCATCTGCGCCCTCTTCCAGCACGACAAAGCATTCTCTGGTGTGCTTCTGGCGAGTGGTCAGTTCCGGATTCTCTCCGTTTCGAACTGCTTCCAGTGCTTCCTCTACCGGAATCGTATACTGCTTCGCGTCCTTCACGCCAGCAATGCGGCGGATCGCATCGGAATGTCCCTGACTCACACCTTTGCCCCAGAACGTATAATCCTTACCTTCCGGCAGGATCGCATTCGCATACAGACGATTCAGGGAGAACATACCCGGATCCCAGCCTACAGAGATGACAGCAACCTTACCTGCCTCTTTTGCAGCTGCGTCTACATTCGCAAAATGCTCCGGAATCCTTGCATGCGTATCAAAGCTGTCAATCACATTAAACAGCTTCGCATACTTTGGTGTCTGCTCCGGCAGATCAGTTGCACTTCCTCCACAGAGAATCAGAACATCGATTTTGTCTGTCCAGCTCTCAATCTCATCCACCATACAGACCTTTGCAGATTCTGTCAGAATGTGTACCTTCTCCGGGTTTCTTCTGGTAAATACCGCAGCCAACTCCATATCCGGATTCTGTCGGATAGCACATTCTACACCTCTTCCAAGATTACCATAACCCAAAATTCCTACCTGCATTTTCATAATATAACTCCTCCTGTTTCATGACTATTTATAAAACATTTAACCCAGAATACCTGTCAGAAGTTTTTCCAATGTAAATATTTCTTCCTCTGCCATCATATATTCCATGGCTTCCAGATTCGGGTCTGAATGCTCCACTTCTCTCGCGTAACTATGAACAATCTCGATCTGATCTTCAAAAGTAAACTTCTTTCCCTTCTCCAGCCAGACTGCCAGATCCAGTTCTCGGATCAGTATGGTACTTACCACTGCCAGCTTCACTTTACTGAACGCATCTTCATCGTACACAGCACCACAGAAATAAGTAAATACAAAATACATCAAAAGCTGCTCATATTCATATTCTTTATCTTTATAATAAGAAGCAAACTCTGCACAGGCTTCCTCATACTCCTCCTGTGAAAGTTCACGATACAGCCTGTTCTCCTGCTTTTTCAAAAATTTCGTCCAGGTCGGTTTCAACACTTCCAGACGATACAGCCTGTTCCACATTTTCCGAAGCTGCAGCCGACGTTCCACACCCTGTCCGGTATAGCCTTCAAATTTTTTCTTCGCAGTATTTAAAAATGCAGACTTTCTGTATCTTTCCAGAAGTTCATCCACCGCATAGAGATGCTTTCTGTCAATCCGACTCTGCAGATCATGCATAACTGCAAGAACCAATGCCATACGAAACTCTATCGACAACTCTCGATTTTGGATGACCTCATAAAGATAATCCCGTATCTCCTGAAGCTTTGTAAACAGGAAAAAATCAAAATCCTTATATTCTTCTTCCGGTGTTTCTCTGTACTCACTGACAAACATCATTTTTTCATCACTGCCCAAAATCAGCTCTGCTGCTGTCGGGCAGGAAAGTGACAAAGAAATTTCCCTCAGATTTTCATATTCTTCATAATGTCTTGGATAACGGGTACAGGTCTTGCACAGCATATGCGAACCGGCTTCTGTATAGATATCACACAGATTCTCTTCATTCAGGAACGCACATCTTCCCTCATACTGCTCAAAGGTCTTCTCTTTCCAATTGATGGAATTACGAAGACGGTTTCCAAAATCTCCTTCGTATTTTTTATATTTTTTCAAGGATACCGGATCAATGGCAATCCCCCACCCGGCACAGCAGGTATCACTGCACTCTGATGCTGTACACTGAAAATCATAAAAAAACTTTGGATACGTATATTCCATCTTCTTCTCTCCCTTCTGCTATCCAAATTATCGACTCAGAATCTCATATCCCTGCTCCGTCACCGCCACGGTCACTTCCCACTGAGCAGATGGCATACCATCTGCCGTATAGACTGTCCATCCATTTTCTTCATCCAGATAAAATTCCGGCGTTCCCATGTTAATCATCGGCTCGATCGTAAAGACCATTCCCGGTACCATGATCTCTCCCGTTCCCCGCTTGGTCACATAACTGACCCACGGTTCCTCATGGAATTCCAGACCAATTCCATGTCCGCCAATCTCCTCTACTACAGAATAGCCCTGGCTCTGTGCATACATATGAATGGCATGTCCCATATCTCCGATCGGTTTCCACGGCTTCACCTCCATCAGTCCCACCTGTATGGACTCTTTGGCGATCTGCACCAGACGCTTTTTATCTGCACTCACTTCCCCGATACAGAAGGTTCTGGATGCATCCGAAAAATAACCTTTATAGATCGTGGACACATCTACATTGATGATATCTCCCTCTTTCAGGATCTCATCCTCACTGGGAATCCCGTGACAGACTACATCATTCAAAGAGGTGCAGACACTTTTCGGAAATCCTTCATAATTCAACGGTGCCGGAAACGCACCCATACGAATTGTCTCTTCATGTACCCACTGGTCGATCTTGGCCGTGGACACCCCTGCCCGGATGTGCTCCTGTACATAATCCAACACTGCAGTATTGATCTTTCCGCTTTCACGAATCCCGTCTATCTGGCTTCTGCTCTTTACAGGAACATTGCCAACATTTAAAACTTTTCTCTTCTTTTTACGCATGATTTCACTCACCTCACACATGGTTATTCTTATCATAACACATATTTAAGAAAATGAAGATATTTTTTCATCTATTCAGCCATATCTGTTGATTTCAGCCTTCCTTCTTCATCAATCTGGATTGCTCCCGGAGACATCTGTATCAGATGTTCGTTCCACTTCTGAATCTCTTCCGGATCGATCAAAAGCCTTGTATAATGATCCTCCTGTCTTGCCGGAACAAGAATGGTATCCAGATGCTGCTCTTCATCATCCCCGTAAAAATGCAGCTTCACCAGGATACTGTCCAGAGTCTTTTCATTGAACCAGTAATTTCCCAGACTATATAGAACCGGAACACCATCGATATATTCTGCCCCCTGCAGACAGTGAGGATGTGCTCCAAGCACCACATCAGCACCGGCTTTTACAAGATCTCTGGCACCTTCTGTCTGTGCCTCTTCCAGCACTTCACTATACTCTGTTCCCCAGTGAATATAGGCGATCACATAATCCGCATTCGCATCTGCCTCCTGTACCACTTCCAGCAGACGTGTTCGGTCATAGCAGCGAAATACTCCTGGCGAATCTTCCGTTGCCTCTGGTGTCAGGATATATTTTTCAGCTCTGGTTGCCGCAACAATCGCAATCTTCTTTCCATCCAGTTCTATGTAATAAGGTGCTTCTGCTTCTCTGGCATCTTTCCCTGCACCCATATAAGGAATTGAAAAATCTTTCAGAAGTGACAGCATATCCAAAAACGCATCTTTTCCATAATCATATACATGATTATTCGCCAGATTGACCACATCCACACTCAATTCATTCAGGATCTGTACCCGGTAAGGATCCGCCCTGAATGTATATGCTTTCCCTTCCATAGGACTCCCCACAGAAGAGAGGCAGAATTCCATATTCAGGCATGTAAGATCTGCTTCCTGCATCATCTGAATCAGTGTCGGATCAATGCAGTCATAGATTCCATTATCCTGCTGCCTATAATAATCCATCGTATTCCAGTTCTCTGCCAGATTGATATCTCCTGCAAACGCCAGTGTGAAATCATACGGATGCAGATCTACCTCTGGTTCTTCCGGTTTCTCATCCTCCATTACCGGTGCCGTATACTCCACCTCCACAGTCTGCAGCGTTTCTTTTTCAGTCTCTCTCCCACAACCACTTAACAATAATACTGCCGCCAGGCATCCGACCATTATCTTTTTACGCATCCTATGCCTCCAGTTTTTGCAAAAGCGGTATGACTGCTTCCAGATTCTCCGCCACACCGGTTAAAAACTCCTCTGTTTCCGGAAGCGGTTCTGCCAGATCCGGCACCATGATCACTTTACACCCTGCCCGATACGCAGATAATGCACCATTATCCGAATCTTCCAGTGCCACACAGTTCTCCGGTCTCTCTCCAATCTGTGCACAGGCATGCAGATACACATCTGGCATCGGTTTTCCATGCGGAACGGATGGGGCACATACAATCTGATCAAACTGCTCCAGAATCCCGATCTCCGACAAATATTTCCGTGTCCGCTCCATATCCGTAGCAGTAGCCACTGCTTTCTTATATCCATGCTCTGTCAGCCACTGCAGCAAAATCTCCACACCTGGCTTCTTTTCCACACCATTCTGTTCCAGATGATCAGACATCAACTCTTTTCTACGATTGCGAATTGCCGTATAATCAAATCCCGCTCCCATGATCTCACGAAATCTGGGAATTGCAAACTCAGCTGCAAGACTGCGGATTCCCAAAAGCTGCTCATCACTCAAATCATAACCTGCTTCTGCTGCAGCCTGCTTCCAGAAACGAAACAGATACTTTTCTGTATTGATCAGCAGACCATCCATATCAAAAATAACGGCGTTTATCATAAGTTTCCCTCCTGCACTGCTTTTGTATCATCTGAACCAGCTCCGGTATTCCTGCTCCGGTCTTTGCAGACATATAAATACGGTTATCCCGAATCACCGGCAATTCTTTTTCCTCCATACAGCGGTCCGCTTTATTGTACACATAGATCACAGGAATATCACCTGCTCCCAGATCCTTTAACGTCTCTTCTGTCACCTGTCTCTGTTTGCGATAAGACTCATCGGAATAATCCAGAACATGAAGCAATACATCCGCTTCCCGTGCTTCCTCAAGTGTCGAACGAAATGCCTTGACAAGTCCAGTCGGTAATTGATGAATAAATCCTACCGTATCCGACAGAAGGAATTCCTCTCCCTGACCCACCTTAATTCTGCGAACTGTCGTATCCAGAGTCGCGAACAGCATATCCTTTTCCAATACTTTTTTCGATGCATCTCTCGTATACTTATCCAGCATCCGGTTCATCAATGTAGATTTACCTGCATTCGTATAACCAACCAGTGCCACACGAGGGATTCCGCTGCCCTGACGCTGCTTTCTCTGCGTCTCCCGCTCTCTGGATATCTTGTCCAATTCTTTTCGCAGCTCTGCCATCCGCTTTTCGATTCTTCGGCGGTCCAGCTCCAGTTTTTTCTCACCGGCACCCTTGTTCGCAAGTCCGCTGCCGCCTCCCTGACGGCTGAGTGCTTTGTGCATACCCACCAGTCTTGGGAGCACATACTGAAGCCTTGCCGACTCTACCTGTAATTTCGCTTCCCTTGTCTGCGCTCTTGTAGCAAAGATCTCCAGAATCAGAGTTGTCCGATCCAAAATTGGATAATCAAGAACATCCTGAAGATTTCTCTGCTGAGACGGTGACAGTGAACGGTCAAAAATCAACACATCGATTGCTTCCCGTTCTACATACTCTCTGACCTCAGCAAGCTTTCCTTTTCCCATATACAACGCAGAATGAAGCTGCGGAAGATTCTGAGTAATCTGTCCTGCCACTTCCATATTGCAGGCTTCTGCCAGATTCCCCAGTTCCTGCATGGAACGCTCAAAATCTTCTCCATCATTCAAATTAACACCGAGCAAAAGTGCCCGCTCTTTTTTTTCTATATTCATTTCAATTCTCCGTATAACATCAGACTCTCCAAGGCGATCAAAAGCCCTTCATTGATGCTGTCCTGTTCTATATATTCCTCTTCTGTATGTAATGCTCCGCCGGATATCGTACCGATATTCACAGCCGGTATCCCCATAGAAAGAGGAATATTGGCATCGGTAGAATACGGTATCCTTTGTACTTCCGTCTTTGTATGACGCCGCAAAATCTCCTCATGTGCTTTTGTCAATGCTTCCAGCCGTTCTTCACGTACATTCCCATTGCAAGGTCTTCTGCCAATCTCTTTGACTGACACAGATACCCCCGGAAGCTGCATCTCATTTAATGTCCTGCGAAAACCCATCTCCATCTCTTCCAGACAATTCCGGTCAATGGAACGAAATTCATAAGTAAAGACTGCTTCTGATGCAATGGAATTGACCGTAGTTCCTCCACGAATCGTTCCTACATTATAAGTAGTCTTTGCCTTCTGAGGTACTTCTGTCTGATATAGTCTATGAATCAAATCTGCCGCCGCTGCAATCGCACTGGTATTTCCAAAATCATTATAGGAATGTCCTCCCTTTGTATTTACGCTGATTTCATAGCGTACAGAACCAACCGCCTGACAGGTAATCGCTTCCCGATACAGATCAAAACAAATCACCTGATCCACTGATTCTCCAAAAGTTCCGAACAGTTCCCGACTTCCCTTGAGATTGCCAAGACCTTCTTCACCGGTGGTTGCTGCAAACAGTACCGGATATGCTGGCTCGTTTCCTGACTGAGCCGCAGCTTTTGCTGCCATCAGCATACAGGCAAGATTTGCCGTATTGTCTCCAATTCCCGGACAATACAGTTTCCCTTCCTTTTCCCGTATGTTCAACTCTACAGATTCAGCAAACACAGTATCCATATGTGCCATAAAGACTGTCAGATGTTCTTTCCCTTTTCCCCACTGCCAGCACACATTTCCTGTCTGGTCTGTCCAGACACCTACTGCTCCCTGCCTCTGCAGCCAGTCTTTGATATATTCTGCTTTTTTCTTCTCTTTCCCTGTAGGAGAAGGGATCTGTGCCAATGTGATAATCAGATCCTTTAATTCCTGATTCATACCTTCGCTTCCTTTTTTACATACGCTTTCAGAAACTCATACATCTCCTGTTCCGTCGGAGGACATCCTTTTAAATGATGAGTAAAACCTCTGGTACAGTTTCCAATGCCAAGCGTTCCTGTCTTGCCCCGGTATCCCTGACCGATACAGATCTTTTCTGTAAATTGTTCCAACAGTCCTTCTCTGTCCAGCATATCCAGCGCCGGTATCAAATATCCATAACAGGCACTGCAGGATTCCACCTCTTCTGCCAGCTCTGCCAGTTTCATCACTCGTCTTGTATCCGGTAATGTCATATCACAGACTGGGCTGTTCAATTCCCTGATCACTGCTTTCTGTAAATCCGCACATCCCGCACCAAGCTCCTCCGCCATCCCAATATAAGGTACTTCCTCTGTTTGATAATTCAAGAGACTGCATACATAAGCATCGCACAGTACCGGATCGGTCACAGCAAACAGACGATTCATAACCGTTGGATTTCCACCGTCCTCAAAATTCAGGTCACCGCATATATTGTCCACTAAAATAAAGTCCTGATGAATCCCCCTCGCCAGATGAGCGATTGGACGGTGAAGTCCCTCTGCATGAAAACGCCGCTTCTCCGTATTCGGCAAAAGACCCTTCATATTTTTCAGCGCACAGGTAATATGTGTCTGACAATGTCCTTTCATCACCGGAACATTGATCATAAAGTCCACTTCCTGGGAACATCTGCATACATTCAGTTCCATCCCTGCACAGTCCACCGTCACTGCCGATTCTTTCTGTGCATCGATCAATTCTACACCATAACGATCAGCCAGTTCACGATATCCACAGACTTCAAAAGCTTCTTCCGTGCGGTCACCTACCCAGGAACCCTCCATAATCGTGATATTTTCAAATCTATACTTCTGCAGATACTTAAGAATCCCTTCCACAATCTCCGGGTGGGTCGTTCCTCCATCAGAAGCCAGTACCGGCGCCACCAGATTCGGCTTAATACCAACCCGTTTCCTGCGGTCACCGATCTCTCCTGCCAGATCCGCAGCCTCCAGAAGTTCCATCGTGATCTGCTGATACTCTGTTCCATATATTACAATAATCTCATGATCCTTCATCAATAATCTTCTCAATCTCTTCCATATTTTTTATCCAGACAGTTTTTCCGTCAATCCGGATCACGCCCTGCTTCTGCATCTCCATCATCGTCCGGGACAACGACGGTCTGGTCACACCCAGATAATCTGCCAATTCTTCCCGATTCATATCCATGACCACTTTACCATTCTCATCACTCATATCAACCGCCCATAATGCAATCTTCTGCTTCAGCGTGGTATTGGTGATGATATGAAGCTTTTTCGTCATTTGCAGATTGTTTCTCGCCTGAATATCCAGCAGATTACGAATCACCATTCGATGATGTTCACATGCATTAGAACACACACCATAGATAAAATGATACGGCAGAACCAACACTTTTGATTTCTTCACCGCTGTCGCTTCATACCAATAATACTGTTCTTTTGCTCCGGAAAAAATCTCCCCAAAGACCTCCATCTCCCGAATCTGAAACAACAGATTACGTTTCCCGGAAGGAAGATGTTTGGCAATCTGTATCTTTCCTTCCAGAAGCAGATACAGATACTTCGGTTTATCATCTTCACCAAAGATCAGACTGCCTGCCGGATACTCCCGAAACTGTGCCTTCGAGCAAACAAGCATCCGTTCTGCCTCTTCTCTCGATATGTGCTGAAACAAAGGACTGTTCAAATAATCGTTCATTGTATCCTTCTTTCCTGCTGCAACCAGAAAAGGGGAATGTCTTTCGACATTCCCTCAATCTTACACTTCTGCGAATACATCTTTTCCCATTCCACAGATCGGACATACCCAATCCTCTGGAATATCTTCAAAGGCAGTTCCCGGTGCGATTCCGTTGTCCGGATCACCTACTGCCGGGTCGTACTCGTAGCCACATGGTTCGCAAACATATTTTTTCATATTCGTTACCTCCAAACAGTATTAAGTTGTTGTACTTATTATATACTGTCTGGCTTTATTATATCGTAACAAATGTTACTTGTCAAAAAATATTTCTGCATTTCATCATGTAATATCATTTTTTGACACTGAATTCTCCGAAGTTCCTCATTCAAATCCATAATCTCAGTCTGACTTACATCTTTACCTGCTTTTAATTCTGCTTCCTTTTCCTTCAGACGTTCTCTGCAGACCGTCTCTTTTTCTTCCAGACTCTGATATTCCAGTTCTATCTGCTGATCGGATGCTGTGCAGACTTCATTTTCTGCTGCCAGGACAGACATCTTCTGTACTCCCGCCTCACCAAGAACAAATATAGCGGTCAAGACACATATCACATAAAATCTTCCTGTATTCAACAACCTTATCACCCTTTCCTTTTTCTGATAAGGTCATTATATCCGACATTTTTTAAGATGTAAGAAGCAGATTTTTAAGATTTCCGAAAGATTTTATAAGCCTGTCTTTAAAAATTCACGCAAAAAAGCAGTTACACTGACACAGGTATGTGCTGCATGAGCCTGCACATCCGGCTTCGCATGAGCCATCGCATAGCTGTTCGGTGTCAGTTCCAGCATGGAGATATCATTCTGATTATCCCCAAATACCATAAGCTCCTCTGGCTGCAGGCCCTTCTGTTCCAAAATGGTTCTAAGAGCCAGACCTTTACCGGCATTTTTCAACAGCATATCCACCCATCCATTACCGCTGAATACAAAATCTGCATAATCTCCATATTTTTCCTGCAGAAAATCTCTGATCCGTTCTGCATTCTCTGAAAAATCATAAACATACATAGCGAGTTTGATAATCTTGTCATCAATCTCTTCCAGATTGCCAAAAATCACGGTCTCATTTTTCAGCACCTGAACAATCTGATCTTCGTACCATTTGGTACGTGGCTGAATATAACAGGCTTTCGCACAGGATACACAAATGTCTGCTTCCGGAAAACTCATGATATCTCTTGCAATCTCCAAAGCCTTTTCCCGCGGAATCTCCTGGATATACTGCAGTTCTTCCTTTTCCATCGCCAGAGAACCATTCTCACACACAAATCCTATACGGTCTGTATAATCAGTAAATACAAGGCGCATATTGGCATACTGTCTTCCACTGGCAGCATAAAACAGATATCCTCTGTCCAGCAATTCCTCCAGTACCTCCATAAATCCTGGCTCTATCTCCTGTGTACCTTCCGGGATCAGAGTCCCGTCGAGATCACTTGCAATCAGTTTTATCATCAGATCACTCCTTCTTCAATCATGTTTCGTATCTCCTGCATCCGAATATCCACCGCACTGATGATATCGGCACATTTTTTCAGTTCTACGGCAATCTTCTCCGGGTTTTTCAGATCTTTTTTGTACTTCATCTTGTGATCCAGACTCGCCCAAAAATCCATCGCAATCGTGCGGAATTGTACTTCCACCTGCATATATTTCTTCTGATTGGACAGGAAAATCGGTATCTGAATGATCAGATGAAGACTTCGATAACCATTCGGCTTCGGGTTTTTAATATAATCCTTTACCTGCAGTACGACCAGATCATCCTGAGCCGTCAGCATATCAGCCAGATAATAAATATCCTCCACAAAAGAACAGATAACGCGGATTCCCGCCACATCATGGAGTTTGTCTTCGATGTTCTCCACAGACAGCTCATAG
Source organism: Lachnospiraceae bacterium (assembly GCA_017558865.1). GTDB lineage: Bacteria > Bacillota > Clostridia > Lachnospirales > Lachnospiraceae > Hominiventricola. The sequence goes on along the minus strand of JAFYTM010000096.1, from coordinate 3,253 downwards.
CCTTTGCGTTCCATCTTTTCAATAATGCTTGCCGGTTCTTTGACACGACTTTTGATGGATTCGATCGGATTTCGCTCATGTGCCAGTGAAAACTCTTCATTCAATACATTCAGCTTTGTCTCAATCTCACGAATCGCACAACGATACTGCATCAGCAATGTCATAAAAGGCTGTACCTTTCCCAGCATCCTTGCTTTCCGCTCTTTGGACATATGCTGGAACATTTCAATCTCCTGTTCACCAAAAATATCGATCACTTCTGTTTTTTCTTTCATTTTTCCGCTATTCTTTCTATAGTTTTTTATAGAACGACTCCCTTCGGTCTTCCTTCATCGGAAATCGCTCCCTGTATTTTGACACTTCATTCTTCCATTCACAAAACATCACACACTCCTCCGAACAACTGTCAGGAATACGCAGAATCTCCATCTCTGCTTTCTCACCATCCGGCATATACATTCCCGAATCCCCGGAATAATATCTGCCATCCATCTCACCTGCACAGTTGACACCTGCCAGATAGACCATATTTTCAATTGCGCGTGCCTGTAAAAGACACTTCCAATGAGAACTTCTGGCTGCCGGCCAGTTTGCCGGTACGATGATCAAATCCACTTCATTCGATAATTTCTGAAAGGGTTCTGGAAAACGAAGATCATAGCAGATCTGTACACCGATCCGAACTCCTTTGTATTCACAGGTCGAAAGTTCATTTCCTCCCTGAAAATATTCCGTCTCACCGCCGTATCGGAATGGATGAAGCTTGGTATAATCCAGAATCTCCGCTTCCGGTGTCACGATCGAATAGTGATTTTCACACAAAGCTCCTGCATCCTGTACCCAGCCAACACCGACTGCCATATCATATTTTCCAGCAAGCTTCTGTATCCAGCCAACGGTTTCTTTATGATTTTCTTTTGTCTTCTCCGTACGCATGGAAAATCCAGTCAGACTCATCTCCGGAAGCAGGAAGAGATCTGTGTCTTTTTTGCTCAACATCTGCATATATCGTTCGATCTTTTCCAGATTCTTCTGCTTATCTTCCCAGTACAAATGCAGCTGACCAAGTGCTGTCTTCATATCTCCATACCTCCACTCTTATTCTACACGATTGCCGCATGTTTGTCCATGTATGTGTTCAAATGTGAATCGTTTCGTTTACAATCTGAACTTTTGATGCTATACTTGGGAATGATTGAATAAATATGGAGGCAATATTATGGAACATTTATACATCCCTGAGAACTATCATTCCGATCTGTCTCTTTACGATACACAGGTCGCAATTAAAACTGTGAAAGATTTTTTTCAGCAGACGCTGTCAGAACAGCTCTATCTGCTGCGTGTGTCTGCACCACTCTTCGTAAAACCGGAATCCGGTCTGAACGATAACCTGAGCGGTGTGGAAAGACCCGTTTCTTTTGGTATCAAAGAACAGGGGGATCGTCCGGTAGAGATCGTACACTCTCTTGCAAAATGGAAACGTAATGCCCTGAAGCAGTACGGTTTTCATGTTGGTGAAGGACTTTATACCGATATGAATGCAATCCGCCGCGATGAAGATACGGACAACATCCACTCCATCTATGTGGATCAGTGGGACTGGGAAAAGATTATCTTAAAACAGGACCGCAACATGGATTATCTGAAAGAGATCGTCCGCAAAATCTACAAAGCCCTGAAAAAGACAGAAAAATACATGGCGATCCGTTATGATTACATCGAAGAGATCCTTCCAAAAGAGATCTTTTTCATCACCACCCAGGAGCTTCTGGATCTGTACCCGGATCTGACTCCAAAGGAGAGAGAAAACAGAATCACCAAAGAAAAGGGTGCTGTATTCCTGATGCAGATCGGCGATCGTCTCTCCAATGGAGAACCCCATGATGGACGCGCGCCGGACTATGATGACTGGTCTCTCAACGGTGATATCATCGTTTATTATCCCGTTCTCGACATCGCACTGGAGCTGTCCTCGATGGGTATCCGTGTCGATGAAGAAACCCTGCTCAAGCAGCTCGCCATCCGCGGCTGTTCCGAGCGCGCCGAGCTTCCGTTCCAGAAAGCGCTTCTGGAAGGCAAGCTTCCGTATACCGTCGGCGGCGGTATCGGTCAGTCCCGTATGTGCATGTTCTTCCTGCGCAAGGCACATGTCGGTGAAGTCCAGGCATCCGCATGGAGCGATGAAGACATGAAGATCTGCCGCGAAAACGGCATTCAGCTGCTTTAATTTCATAAAAGACAACGCATCCGATGGAAGATTGCTCTCCAACGGATGCGCTTTTTTATGTCATTTGGATTACAAAATGGTTTCCATTCCCATCTTCTGGATCTGCATCCCGCACTTTTCATAGAACTTCATCGCACTCGGATTGCATGCCCAGACATTCAGGGTCACATTGTAGCAGCCGATCTCCTTGGCATATGCCTTGACATAGTCAAAGAGCGCCGTACCGAGGTGTTTTCCGCGGCAGTCCTTGTCCACGCACAAGTCATCAATATACAATGACTTGATCGGAGACAGAACATGCTCACCGGAATAGTCGATCAGCATGCAGAACGCATAGCCGAGCACCGCGCCCGATTCCTCATAAACAAAGATCGGACGGGTCTCCTGCTCGGATTCGATGTGGATGCGAAGCTCCTCATCGGTATACTTTTTGCATCCTGCACGGAACAGATCGGGTCTGCCGTCGTGATGAACGGCGGCAACCTGATACAAAAGGGAATTGATGTCCGCAAGATCGGACAGCTGTGCAAGTCGGATATTCATTCAGAGGCTCCTTATCCGTTGATACCGAAGCGGACAAAGGAATAACGGTTGACATAACCGCCGCACTGGTTGTTTTCATCCCAGTGATTTTCCATCGAGAAGGTACCCGGACCGACACCCCAAGGTTCCGGATCGTGACCGTGGTGCGGTCCCATCAGGTTACGGTTGGAGTTGGTCAGCGCGACAACAATCTCGTTTTCGCCTTCAGACAGGAACGCGGAAAGATCGATATGATCGGTAAACATCAGCATGCCTGCAGCCTGACCATTGACAGTAACCTCTGCAATGGCATATCTGCCGCCGACAAACAGTTCCGTCGGCATACCAGCCTTGTAGTTATAGGAGGTCTTGACCTTCATCGTACCTGCAAAGAAGGGATAGCCGCACTTGACAACGTTGGATGCATCAAACGGAATCTGATCCTGGGCTGTGATCACAAACGAGGTATCGTTGTAGATGCAGCTCTGGCGGACAGAATCT
>JAFYTM010000095.1 GCA_017558865.1 Lachnospiraceae bacterium | reverse complement strand
TATAGGAGTCCCGAGATACTCCAGAATGTATAGGTTTTCCCTGACCAGTTCAGCACCGTCGCAAACTGATAATGCAGCACATAGATCTCCAAGGTATAGCGTCCCAACACCGCCAGTCTGGATTTTATGCGGCATTCTTTCCAATCCAATACCAGTCGAATCAGTGCCAGACATGCCAAAAAGGATGCTATCGTCTGAATGCCAAGCATCACAATTCCTGTTACCGTCACCAGATCCAGCACAGCAGCCATCAAAAGGAAAAGCAGACCGCCTGCATAGGCCAATATTCGCTGCATAGGCAAAGAAATCTTTCCAATCAAATGTGGATACATCCCACTGAAATAAGCTGCCGCATAATATGGAAGATAGATCACCAGAAGAGACGGACTTAAAAATGTCACTCCCATCAGATAGGCTGCCAGAATCACCAGACAGCTTCCAAGAAATGGAACCCAGAACCCCCAGTCCCGTTTCACCTTTGCCTGCAGAAGCTGTGCTGTATAGGTTATCCATGTAAAGATAAAAAGCACCATCAAAAACCATAAGCCATAGTCCAGCTGGAACAGTACCGTCTTAAGTGCCCGCGGAACAAAAGTAATATGCTGCAGCACCAGCCAGGAAAAAAACGGAAACAGATATGCTGTCGCACGTTTTATGAGTTTTTCTTTATATTCCTGAAAATCTGTGATCTTTTTTCCTGCTCCTGCCAGATAACCGCTGATCAGAAAAAACAACGGCATCTGAATGGATTTGATCACATCATAGAGATAAGGATCTGTCATTTGATTATGGACCTGTACATGACCAAACATGACCAGCAAAATTGCAATTCCTTTCAGGCAATCCAAAGATTCATTTCTTTTTTTCATAGGCACCACCATTCCATATACAACCTCTGCTATCCCCGTTAGTATATCCTCTTCGCTTTAGTTTCGTCAATAATGTGTTGGTTTTTCGCTGTTCTTCTGATACAATAGGAACGGATTTCACTTTTCAGAGCAAATGGAGGTTTACCCAATATGATAGAAAAATTACGTCAATCACCACTTTATCCATTTCTTTCAGCTATTTATCCAAAACTGCATAAAAGTCTGATCTGGCTGGCCTGGCAGATATGCCATCTGTTTCCGGTACAGAAAAAAAAGATCATTTTCAGCAATTTTAATGGAGGAGGATTTGGTGACAACACCCGCTATATTGCAGAGGAATGTATCCGCAGAAATATTCCCTACAAACTTTACTGGGTCTGCGAGAAAAAAGACTGCCAGTTCCCGACTGAGCTTACGATCATAAAGCCCAATACCATAAGCTTTGTCTACCACATGTCCACCGCTGGATTCTGGGTCGATAACACCAGAAAGCTTTATTATTTCAAAAAAAAGAAAAATCAGATCTACATCCACACCTGGCATGCCGGCCCGGGATTGAAACGCATCGAACGGGATGCCGGAACCGGACTGACAGAAGAATACATCCGTTATGCAAAGCGTGATTCCAAAGCCATTGATCTTTTGCTGACGAATTGCCGCTTCTGGACACAGTGCTTTCGAAGCTGCTTCTGGTATGATGGTCCGATCCTGGAAAAAGGTCTTCCAAAAAATGACCTGTACTTTCAGGATACCCCTGCGCTTCGCCAAATGATTCGGAACCATTATCATCTTCCGGAAGATGCCAGACTGGTTCTCTACGTGCCTACCTGGAGAGAAAACCGCAAACTCCATGTCTACCATCTGGATTTTGAAGGCTGCCTGAATGCCTTTGAAAAGCGTTTTGGAGGAACCTGGTATATGCTGGTGCGTATGCACCCCAACGTCAATGCGGCAGACTTTGATATCCACTATACCGACCGGATATTGAATGCATCTCCATATGATAATTCTCAGGAACTTCTGGCAGCAGGTGATGCTGTGATCACTGATTATTCCTCCTGTGGTTTTGATTATATCCAGCTTGATCGTCTCTCTTTCCTTTATGCAGAGGACTATGAGCAGATGAAGCAGGACAAGGGGTACTATCTGGAGCTGGATGAGCTCCCCACACCCGTTGCTTTTTCCAATGAGCAGATGATGGAAAATATTTTAAATTTCTCCATGGAAGAATATGAACGAAAACGTGAAATCTTTATGAAAAAAATGGATTACTATGACGATGGACATGCTTCAGAAGCAGTTGTAAACTATATATTGGAGCATTCAGCTGGAGGTTTTATATGCAATTACAATTAGTCACAGAAATCATTCCGGCTCCTACAAGCCAAAAAAAATTCTCAGAAACAAATGAAATGCTTACTCTTGCAGATTTATGCAACGATTTATCCATATCTATTGCCACCGGGAGAAACTGGATTAAGTTAGGAAAACTGATCCCATCTTCTAAAAAAGGAACAACTCTTCTCTTCAAGCGCGAATATATATCAAACTTGAAAAAAGATATCAAAACAGGAAAAAATGCTGCCTTAAAAAGCAGACGCAACAAAAAATATGTATCCGGAACAAATGTTTATCATTCATATATTTCACGTTCATCCGTCAATTTATTCATAGTACAGTCTATTCTCAACGAGATTGAACAAAATCAAATAGCTATAAACAGTGATATATTAACTGCACTGATCTCCGAATGTGCTTTACAACTGATTTTTTCTGATATTCCTGTAAAAAACAGTTCTATATATTTGTCAAACTACATTGAAAGAAAGTTGCCAGATAACCCTCTTATTTTTTTGATTGATGACATTTTGCAAAACTGTTCCAATATCCCACAAATACTAAAGGAATATCCGACTCTTTTTAATTATAGATATGTATATGAAAAAAATGAAGATATTTTAGGTCTGCTATATATTTCTTTATCAAATATAACAACCAGAAAATCTACCGGATCATATTATACACCAACTGTAATTGTTAAAAAATTATGTCAAAATTTATTTGAAAAAAATAAAGCTGCAAACAAAAATGTGTTGGATCCGTGTTGTGGAACGGGTAATTTTATTTTACAGCTTCCTGACGAAATTAAAGCATCCAGTGTATACGGAAATGATATTGACCCCACCAGTGTAAAAATTGCGCGAATAAATTATGCTTTAAAATACAAAGTTTCAAATCCTGTATTGATATATGAACATATTACAGAAGGAGATTATCTTCTGTTCGACCCAAACAGAAACTACGATTTTATTATAGGTAATCCGCCCTGGGGCTATGATTTTTCTGAAGAACAAAAAATATACTTAAGGCACAAATATACGACCGCCATTGGATCCAACATCGAATCTTATGATGTTTTTATTGAACAGGCATTACTCCACCTGAAAAAAGATGGCATCCTGTCATTTATTCTGCCAGAAGCCATATTAAATGTCAAAGCACATATGCCCATCCGTAAAATGTTGTTTAATATATCTTCTATCCAATATATCGAATTTTTAGGAAATGCATTTGACAAAATTCAATGTCCCTGTATTATTTTACAAATCCAATACACGGGAAAACCTCTTGATGTAATTGGAACAGAAATAAACGATGGTTCTCGAAAATATTATATTCAAAAATCACGCTGGATGGATGCAAGTTGTTTCAGCTTTACCTCAACAGATGAAGAATATACTGTTTTAGAAAAAATTTCATCAATGAATCATAAGATCACGCTGGAAGGAAACGCCCGATTTGCACTTGGAATCGTCACTGGAAATAATAAAAAGTATATATCACAAACTTATACCGATAACAATGAAATGGTATTAAAAGGTTCGGATATATATAAATATAATTTCAAACAGTCAAATAACTACATTACCTTTAAGCCGGAAACATTTCAACAAATTGCTCCTGTCTGCTATTACCGGGCAAAAGAAAAACTATTATACCGTTTTATATGTAACCAACTTGTATTTGCCTATGATAATAATCAAACACTTTCATTGAATAGCTGTAATATTGTGATTCCAGAAATAAAAAATCTGAATATCAAATACATCATGGCTGTATTAAATTCACAGGCTGCACAGTTTTATTTTAAAAAACATTTTAACTCCGTTAAAGTGCTGCGTTCCCATATAGAACAGATTCCCATCCCTCTTGCAGGTAATGATGACCAGACCGAAATTATAAATATAGTTGATGATATACTTGCTTCTACTGATTCCGATTCTATCACCAAAAATTACGAAAAAATTGATATTGCCATATCCAGACTTTATGGATTATCCGACCAGGAAAGAAGTATCATTCGCCAATCTTTGGACGGAGATAATTTATTTCTTCCCTGAGATACATCTCTTATTTTCTATCAAGTTATATAAATTGGCACCGATCAGTCTACACAAAACTGACGGTGCCAATATTATCATTATTTCAAATAGACAATCTTCCTTTTTTCATAACAGTCACAAGTATCTCCTGTTCAGACACTTCATAAGGCATAAGCTCTTCCTCTGTCATAAATACTTGTCCTTCAAAAACTTCTGCTCCCACTACACCTGTATTTTCATTCCGGTGCTGTGAACCAAGTTTTCCTGTATTCTGCAATTCATTACTTGTCAGTACCCAATACAACAATTTGTCCTTACAGACACCGATCCAGATAAACACATCACAGCATGACGGTTTAAGCTGCTGATAATGATACTTAAAACCATATCCCAATGCCTCTTCATGCGTATAAGCGCGACTCGCCAGACTGCCTTTTGTAGTTGTGCTGTTTGCTCTGCATGCTTTCACTTCTACACGAATGCCCTGTAACCACAAATCAAATTCTCCATCAAAATCCGGATATAAAGAGGCAAGATTTTCCTTTGTAGCTTTTATAAACTGTGGAAAAAGATTTCTGATATGCTGTTCTCCCCATGTCTGACCAAATGTACGTGGTGCCATGTCAAACAGGTAAAGATACTGGCTATTTTTCTGATTACGTCTGTAGAATTCATTACCCATCTGAACATATTCATCGTAAGTGATCTGACCAACAGAAAGTAAGTATGCCATCAAACGACTCTCTTTACTAAATGGATGAATGGAGTCTGCTTTTTGTATGCTCTCAATGACAGAATGATCTCCATTAAAATTCTTCAGCAACAAGTCGATTTGTTCATTCAGTTCTTTCATTTTTTATTTTTCCCTTAAATATTCCATAAATCGTTCTTTATTTTCTCTGGCTGTCGTCGTAGGTCTTCCAAGATCGTCTCTTGCCCCGATTGAGCATTTCACTTCAATCAGACTTAATGCCTCCCTTTCTTTGGCAGCCTGTAATTCCTGATCCAGCTTCTCAAACGTATCGACACAAACAGCATAAGAATATCCGCATGCTGTCGCAATCGCCGGTAAATCAATGCTGGCTGCTGCTGTCGGCATACCCCCAACCGTCTCATGTGCACCGTTATTGATCACGATATGCACCAGATTGTCCGGATGTGCCGCCCCAAGAACCGCCATAGATCCCATATGCATAAGGACTGCACCGTCTCCATCCACACACCAGATCTTCTGCTCCGGCTTCTGGGCTGCAATCCCCAGAGCAATTGAAGAGCTGTGTCCCATGGAGCCTACTGTCAGAAAATCATATTTATGACTCTGTCCATTGGCTTCCCGAATCTCAAACAACTCTCTGCTTGCTTTTCCCGTGGTTGAGACGATCGGGTCTTCACCAGACACCTGTACGATATGCCGGATAATCTCCTCCCTGATCATCGTATGGTTATTCTTATATTCCACTTTTTCATTATAAGACAATGCGCCTTTGCGTACAACAAAAGCTACATTTTTACCTGCAGCCAGTTCTTTTCTGAAACCTGCCATGACTGCTTCCAGTTCTTCTTCTGTTGTCTCTTTTCCCAGGATAAAGGTACGGATATCCATATCCTCCAGAAGCTTCACAGTCACTTCACCCTGATAGATGTGCTGCGGTTCATCATGGACTCCCGGTTCCCCTCTCCATCCCACGACAAAGATGACCGGAATCGCATACACCTTATCATTCAGTAAAGAAGCTACAGGATTGATAATATTTCCCTCACCGGAATTCTGCATATAGACAACCGGCACTTTTCCGGTAGCCAGATGATAACCTGCCGCCAGAGCTGTACAGTTTCCCTCATTTGCCGCAATCATATGATGTCTGGTATCGATTCCATAAGTATTCATCAAATAATTGCAAAGTGCTTTCAACTGAGAATCCGGCACTCCCGCATAAAAATCAGCGCCCAGAATCTCTGTAAATTTTTGAACCTGCATCGTACTTCCTCCTTAAGCATTTGTTAAAATCTTCCGATACAATCCCTCCAACGTCTGTTCATCCAGGCATATCGGGTGATTCTTTAAACGCTCTATATTCACAGATCGCTTTAATACATTCAACTCCTGCTCATCATTCATTGCCGGAGCCATAATTTCCAATTCTTTTAACATTCCATGGAATTTACATATAGCTGCTTCCACTGTATTACATCCCATTGCTTTTGCAATTTCCATAAAAACACCTGATAAATACGCAGAACCTCTCGGATCTGTGCATTTTCCCGGATCATTCACCATAAAAGGGAAGAGTACATTTACGCACAATGCTGTCGCATGACCATGCGGCAATCCATACAGAGTAGTCAGCTTATACGCCATAGCGTGTCCCGCTGTCGTCTGTGTGAGATTGATCGCCTTTCCTGCCAGATTGGCAGCCAGAAGCATCTGTTCATTGCCGTGTCTGTCATTTTTCAAGTACAGATCCTTCCATTCCAGAAGAAGTCTGATCGCATCTGCGGCATATTCCTTACTTTCCTCCGTTGAATTTACTGACCAGAAGGATTCCACCGCGTGGCAGAATGCATCCAGCATCGTTACCTTTTTCTGATAGAGAGGAAGGGTATCCAATAATTCAGCGTCCAAAAGCACATATTCTGGAATACAGCTCAGATGATTGACGGACTGCTTCTCTCCCTGATAATAAATCACTGCAAAACGAGTCGCCTCACTGCCCGTTCCAGCAGTTGTCGGAATTGCCAGAAATGGAAGTTCCTGTTCCACAATTTCCTGTTCCAGATAATTTCGACCATGATCCATATTGGAAAACAGTTTGATACACTTGGCAACATCCAGTGCACTTCCTCCTCCTGCTGCGATCAGAAAATCACAACGGTTGTCCAGAAAGACCTGCACACCCTTTACCACAGAACAATAGTCCGGATTCGGTTCAAAATCAGAAAACTCGGTCAGGCTGCATCCCTGCTGATCTGCCAGCTTTCCAAGCTGTTCGTACAGCTCCTGTCTGCGGAACGAATTCCCGCAGACCAGCATTATGGATGTCACCTTTCTTTCTTCTAAAGTTTTTTTCAGTTCAGCCGCAAATGTATCCTGTTTCCAAACACTCTGTCTCATCTATACATCCTCCGGAATCAGGCGAATAATATCTTTAAACGGCATACAGATTTCATCACATTCCTTGGCTCGATGATGCTCCAATATCATCCGCGCCGCATTCTGCATTGCCGGGAAACCGGTTCTGGTCAATTGATTGGCATAGATCACCACATTGACGCCTCTGGCTTTAAATTCTTCTTCTGTCACCATGTTAAAGGAAGTTGGTACAACCACAATCGGGGTCACACTATCCTTTGCACGGAATTTCTCAACAAATTCAAAAATTTCATCCGGGTCAGGCTTTCTGCTGTGGATCATAATACCATCTGCTCCTGCCTTCACAAACGCAAACGCACGTTCCAGCGCATCCTCCATTCCCTGCTCCAGAATCAGACTTTCAATTCGGGCAATGATCATGAACTCCTTTGTTTTCTGAGCCTTTTTACCTGCCTGAATCTTTTCGCTGAAATGCTCAATGCTGTCCTGCATCTGAATGACTTCTGTACCAAACAGTGAATTTTTCTTAAGTCCCGTTTTATCCTCAATGATAATCGCAGACACACCCATGCGCTCCAGCGTACGAACCGTATAGACAAAATGCTCGATCATTCCGCCTGTATCACCATCAAACACAATCGGTTTTGTGGTTACTTCCATAATATCATCGATTGTACGGAATCTGGAGGTCATATCTACCAGCTCGATATCCGGCTTTCCTTTTGCAGTAGAATCACACAGAGAACTTACCCACATCGCATCAAACTGTCTGGCTTCTCCGTTCTGGTATACAACGGTATCTTCCACAATCAGACCAGTGATACCGCTGTGAGCCTCCATGACAGAGATTGTTCCTTTCATCTCGATCGCTTTTCTCAGACGTGCCCGGCGCACATCCGGCAGAGACAGGTCTGCTCTCGCCCGCTTTTCCAGTTTTTGATATTTTTCATCATTGGAATATGGGAATTCGACCAGATGTCCGCCATACTTATTCAATACATTCAGCACCTCTTCACGTATCGGCTTCTGAAAACCGGTTACCCAGTCATCCCCATGTACCACATAATCCGGTCTGTATTTTTCAAGGTTTTCCCGATAACTGAGCTTCCGCTGCTCTACTACCCTGGATACTCCCATAATATTTTCAAACAAAGATTTTCTCTCTTCAAACGGAAGCAGCGGAAAACGCTTGTAACTGGCAACCGCCTCATCCGAAAGAACTCCTACGATCAGCCGTCCCAGACGAGCCGCCTTTTTGATGATTGCAATATGTCCGCTGTGAATCATATCAGCAGAAAAACACATGTACACTGTACGGTTCTCCACCTCACGGACTCTTGCTGATACAACCGCCAGGTCTTCTGGATTGTCAATCTCTGCACAAAGCTGATTCCTTACATCCAGAGCAACGATCTGACATCTGTCGGATACCTCATTGAATGCATTTTCTGCATAGCATTTTACACGGTCGGACTCACAGAAATGAATGATCTGTTCCAGCCAGACATTCCAGTCTTCTTTCTTCAATTTATACAGCGGCTGTGCAGCCATGGCATCTGTAAAAAATTCAATTCCAACTTTTACAATATGTCCATCCTGAATCACTGCCTTAAAATCCTTTTCCGGAAGAGGCAGTGTGGAACTGACCGTCATACAGCTTTCTTCACTTGCCAACACTGCATCCAAAACCTGATTTTCAAAAACCAGGTCACCATGCAGCAAAAGAATATCCTCGTCTTTTAGTACATCTCTGGCGCAATAAATGGAATAAATATAATTTGTCTGATCATAAACCGGATTTTTCACAAAAGTAAAATGAAGCGACAGATCCAGACTTTGACAGTAGTTCACCAGCACACTGTCAAAAAGTCCAGTCGTCATAACAACTTCTGTAATGCCCGCCTCCGCAACCTGACGAAGCTGACGACTTAAAATCGTATCATGACTGGAAACCTCCGTCATGCATTTGGGATGCTCTGATGTCAGCACGCCCATGCGACTTCCCATTCCAGAATTTAAGATCAAAGCTTTCATAAAAACCTCCTACCTATCTTTTATCCAATATACAATGATAACATCTTCCAACGATACACAATACCGCAGCACTTCCTGCGACTAGGCAGAATTTCGTAAATCCCCCTCCAAGTCCAAGGATATTCGCTGCAGTCTTTATAAACATAAACAGGAACATATGAAAACACAGGATCGTCATTGTCTCCTGTCCGATCCACCCTGTCAGCTTCATCACTGGTGCACAGAAGTTTTCCAGGACTTCCCCTGCTGCGAAGACCAGCAAAGAACCCAGACTTCCAACCAGCAGATATATCAACATGCTCCGTCCATACATTCCGCAGGACAGGTTCACGCTTCCATTCCAGTACGCCAGACCGATAAAAATCAACAATGGCAGCAGGAATCGGTACCACTTTCCCACCAGATGAGGGATGATCTCTTTGTCTCTCAGAAATTCTCCGACTGCCATAAAACAGGCAAAGTACGGAACCGCATCCAGACTCCACGGAAGCAACAGATCCGCTGTATAATGCCAGATCACCGACAGGATCAGTCCGACCGCAAGCAGTATATATTTTCTCCCGCTTCGACTGGCAAGCTCATACCATAGATAAGCCAGAAACATAGCCGTCAGAAACCAGAGCGGTGCATTCAATATATCCAGAAGCACCGGATTCTCCCCAGCATATCCAGCCACATACATTTGATTCCGGGAATACAGAATCCCTTTTATGGAGTGCAGCTTCGCATCCATTGGATTGCCTGCAAGTATGCAGTCCTTTATCCAGAAAAAGAACCATAAAAACAGGCTGGTTCCCGCATATGGAAACAACATACGCTTTGACTTTTTTTTCACAAACTCACAAAAAGACTCTTGCGGTTTACATCTGTAAGTATACCCGGCTGCCATAAAAAAGATCGGCATATAGAACATACCACCATAGTAAGTCAAAAGTCCCAGCCGGCATTCTGCATGTACCAGCAAAACGATCAGGATTCCCATCGCTTTCCCAAAATCCAGCCATCCAAGCCTTTTTTTATTTTGTAAAGATGCGCCCAAGCAGCACCTCTCCTTTCTTACTCAGCGGTTCCACATACCGCAGGGACAGTTCCGACAGCAGAACGGTAATGCCTGCAGTCAGAATAAAATTCAAAAGACTGGTCAGGTTGTAACCCAGCAAATCGTGAAACGTCAACAAAAACCATGCACTGAATGTTGCCATCACAAGAAAATGAATCAAATACATCGAATAAGAGATTCGTCCAATATACCGGAACACTTTCATAGAAAAAAATTTCTGTAATGGTTCCAGATGAAATACGGCAAATACAAAACAGAGAACTCCAAATATATGATAATAATTCACAAAAATATAAGGCATCAATATTTCCCAGATTGTTCCCTCATACCCAAATCCGGAAGATGGAAATCCACAGAAATATAACCCAACAAAAAACAGTATCCAGTTCAGCCACTTCTGACTCAGAAAAGCATGAAACTTTGGAAAATCGGAATACATAAAATCACAGAGAATATATCCAAGCAGAACTCCGATAAAATCCGTCCGAAGAAGCAGCACTGTCAAAATTGCATAAATGATATAACGATACTTCAAAGGACGTACAAAAAGTACCAAAGCATATGCCAGATAGGCACCCAGGAATAATACCTGCATCGTCCAGAGTACACCATTGTAATCATTCGTTCCAAAAAGATAGCATCCGACCAAAGACTCTTTCAACATATCCCAGAAATCCGCAGGAAATGCATTAAAGGTCTGATACCACTCCGTAGAACCGGCCAGCTCTGCCGCCTCCCAGTTGCAGTATAATCCAAGCTTCATGCACAGATAGATTGCCAGGTTCGTTACCAGAACCGGCGGCATCAGACGCAGATACCGTTTTTTCGCACTTTGCTTCAAGTGTTCCTTATCACCGGAAATCATATAATTCCGACAAAGCAAGTAACCGCTCATGACAAGAAACAGACGTACTGCTGAACTTCCGTTAAAAATCAGATTCAGCGGTGATTTGCCAATCACAATATCCAGATTGCCAGGCAGATGACAACTCTCCGGCTGAAAATGGTACATACCATAATAAAATGCAAAAACAAAATGTGTCAGGAAAACCATCGCGCATCCAAGTCCACGAAGGCCATCCAGATAAATCAGTTTCTTTTTTTCCATACAGAAATCACTCCTGCTTCCTGCAATAATTGAATCCCAAGCCACGCAATAATCAGGAACTGAATCACAGCAAATATCGCCATAGACATCATTGCTTCTCCATTGAAGCATTCCTGATATGCCGCAAAGGTCACGATCTGTAAAAGCATCGGAACCGGAAATTCCTTTGAAAGGCAAACAAAATATAATACCGACAAAACCGCATACAGATAACCATAGGACTGATCCATATAAGGGAGAAAATATCCAGCTGCCAGTCCAAAGAACAGGAACAGGCGAAGCATGGTCACCGTACCAATCTCGAGTCTTCCCTGACTAAACAGCCATACGGTCAAAATCAGAAGTCCGAAAGCAAGGAACAACCCAACCAATGCGATTGGATCAATCAACTGCCCCTGTACTGCCGCTTTTCCAACAATCTCATAAATATTCGGCCAGTGGAAGGTCGCCAGCGTATAACCGGCTGCCAGCCATGCCCGGTACGCTACGAAGCATCTTGCACCGCCTGCTGCCAGAAGTACCAGCAGCTGTTCTGATTTTAATCTGCGGCTCTGCCACAGTACCATACAGGCAAACAGAATCCCAATATATTTTACAGACCAGAGAAGTAATCCTGCCGATATGATGGTAAATAACCACTGCTGATCTTTTTCCAAAAACAGAAGTGCACTCACGAAAAGCAGCGCACCGATACAGGCATTGCTGCGAAGAATCGTTCCATCTGCCACAATAGTCGGAAGTACGATCAGTATTGCGTAAGTAAGGATCGTTTTTTTTCTGCTTCCGGTACCATTCCAGATCAACACCGCAGACAACACTGCCAGATACCACTCCACCAGCAAAAACAGCCAGTGAGGAAGCCCTGTCTCAAAAGGAGTTCTGAGCAAAAATCCTGCTCCGGTAATGCACACTGCCAATAATGCTTCCAGAAAATCAAAATGAAACTTACCAATACAGAACTTGCGGAACAAAAGGTCTCTTAAATATCCGTCCAGATCAAAACGCATTACAGAATCCCCCTTTCTTCCACCGCATCAGCAGAAAGTACATATTCCGGGTTATGAAGATACTGATACAGATCCAGACCAATCTGAATCAAAAGGAGCAACTGTACAAATGCCAGTACACCATACGCTACGGTCGGATCATTTTTCGTCAGATACTGGGCATAGCCCACCACCGTCAGAAAGCCTGCCGCAATAAACAATGGAAAACGTTTCACCCGCATCATAATATAAACCAACAAAAACGCATCTGTCAGATACAGATAACGCTCATGCATATGCGGAAGGAAATAGGTAGTCAGCATACCGAAGAAAATAACCATCAGAATGACCATTTCTTTATGCACCTGTACTTTCTGATATGCCATATAGAACATGACCATCATCAGGATTCCCAGAATCAGATACATACCTGCACCGACATACTCGTCCAGGAAAAAATTGTTGCCGATGATCTGATAGATGTTCGGGAACTTAATAGACAAAGACCACCTGTCCTTACTTCCCTGAAATGCATAGATACCCAGAAGCTCCATAAATGGTCTTCCAGCCAGCCATGCCGGGAAAATACCCACCAGATACATAATCGGAAGCGTAATAAAATGCTTCAGATCTACTTTTTTTCGAACCCACAGAATAACAAGAAATGGAAAAATAAACAGAGACTGCAGCTTTACTGCAAAAGCAGCACCATAAAACCACATGGCAGTCCATGTTTTATTTTTCAACAAATAGTACACGCAGCTCAAGATCAACAGCGTATAGATAATATCACACTGGGACCAGACCGATGCATTCAGTATTACCGTCGGCAGGAACAAAAAGATTCCATAAGAAAAATGTGCTTTCTTCTGACTTCCGGTACAAAGATATACCATCTTTCCAATTAAAATAGCTCCAACAAAATCCAGCAGACAGCACAGTCCTTTAAACGCCGTCATCGCATTGATTGGAAGCAGCGTAATCAAATACAAAATATACATCACCGGAGGTGCATAATCATAAAAATCATCTGCAAGCGCCCGGAAACCACCCGCTCTTAGTTCATCCAGCCATACGCTCCAGTACCAGTCCCAATCCTGTGCCACAAACGTACGCACGGAGATGCGTACACTTATCGCCAGCAGTGTAATCACTGCCAGAAAGACAAACTGTGACATCTCCGTCTGATAAGTTCCGATGGATATTTTCTTTTTCAGCAGGTTTCTAACATACTGATCCATGTAAAACTCCTAATTCAATACTTTCTCAATAATATACTTCGGTCTCTCTTTGGTCTCCAGATAAATCTTACCAATATATTCACCAATCACACCGATTGCCAGAAGCTGCAGTCCACCGATCGCCCAGATGGATACGATCAGAGACGTCCAGCCGATGCTGGTATTTCCAAGGAAATGCTGTACCAGTGAGTAGATCAGCATCAAAATACTGCAAATGAATATAAACATACCAAGAGATACAATGAAACGGATTGGTTTGATCGACAACGATGTAATACCGTTGATCGCCAGAGCCAGCATCTTACTTAACGGATATTTGGATTCTCCCGCCATACGCTCATGACGCTCATACTCTGCCACACCTGTTTTGAATCCAATCATCGGCACGATACCACGCAGGAACAGGTTTACCTCCTTATAATTCGCAAGCTCTTCCAGTGCACGCTTACTCATCAGACGATAATCTGCATGGTTGAAGACTACCTCCCCGCCCATCATATTGATCAGCTTATAAAATCCTTCTGCTGTAAAACGTTTAAAAAATGTATCGGTATCACGGGCACTGCGCACACCATAGACGATCTCACAGCCTTCATAATACTGCTTCATAAATTCATCAATCACATCAATGTCATCCTGCAGATCCGCATCAATGGAGATCGTAACATCTGCATATTCCTTCGCAGTCATCAGACCGCCCAGCAGTGCATTCTGATGTCCTCTGTTTCGGGAAAGCTTGACTCCTGCAAACAACGGATTCTTTTCGTGCAGTTCCTCGATAATCTCCCAGGTACGGTCTTTGGAACCGTCATTGACCAGCATGATACGGCTCTCTTTGGAGATCACCTCTTTCTCCATCAGCTCGTACATCTTTTTCTCAAGTATCTCCGCTGTCATCGGAAGCACTTCTTCTTCGTTATAACAGGGGATAACCAAATATAAAATATGATTTTTTCCTTTTTCCATATCCTTAATCCTCACTCAATTTTTCCTTTGCTTCTCTCAATTCCTGCTCCAGCTCTGAAAGCTTCTTCTCATTCAGCGCCACGATCTGATCCAGTGTCCGAATACTGTTCGACAATCTGGATAATGCCACTGTCAGAGAGAAAATAATCACCAGCGAAAAACAGAATCCCAAAAAGAAGATCATATTCACTGGCGCATAAATGCCCAGAAAATCCGATACTACGATCAAAAGCTTCGGTGCACATGCAAAAATAAAAAGCGCACACAATACCATCATCCATACGAGCGAATACTTAAGCTCCAGACTTCTTTTTCGGATCATATTGACCAGAATCGCGAACACCACCAAAATTGCCAGGGCAATCACGACCTGCAGTTTTACAGTCATCATAAATGCTTTCCTCCTAGCCTCTCAGTCGTTCCATAAAAATGGCCAGCGTTACTTTAATCATATAATAAACGGATTTAAAACCTCCAATAGAGGAAGTTCCTTCCTCCCGTTCTTTCATCACAACCGGAACCTCTTTTACCTTTTTTCCCATACGAAGAATTGCAACTACACTCTCCGGTTCCGGATAATCCTTTGGATAATTCTCTGCATAGAGACGGATCACATCTTTATTTACCATGCGCATGCCGGAAGTCGGGTCTGTCACTACTTTTCCAGTCATCAATTTGATCAATACCGAAAAATACCGGATACCAACCCTGCGAAGCCCCGAAGACTGAAAGCCCTCTTTTTCAATGAATCTGGAACCAATGACCATATCACTCTGACTGCTTACCAGTTCCTGCGCCATCATCTCCAGATATGCCGCATCGTGCTGACCGTCTCCGTCAAATTGTACCGCAATATCATATCCATTCTGACAGGCATAAATATAACCAGTCTGTACTGCACCGCCAATCCCAAGATTCACAGATAAATTCACATGATTGATTTTATGTTTCCGGCATATGGACAGCGTACTGTCAGTAGAGCAGTCATTGATGACCACATAATCAAAACCCGGCGCATGTTTCCGAATATCATCCACTGCTTTTACAATGCTTCCACTTTCATTGTATGCAGGAATAATAACAAGTTTCTTCATAAAATACTCCTGTACATATTCTCATATAGAGTTTATTGTACCATAATCTAACAAAGATTTCTACCTTTTCACAAACTGAAGCAATACACGCATGATCCTGCACAGATCTGTAAACCATGCACAGGATACTTCGTTCTCTTTTAATGCTCTGTGCCCCTCTTTCAGTGACTGCACATAAGAACTCAGACTGTTGGTGCTGGTTCCTCCATGAGACATATAGATCAATATCTCCGGAAGATAGGAAAGGGTTACTTTTTTCCCATACAGAATACGCACCATAAATTCATAATCTGCTGCAATCCGATAATCCGTCTTATATACCCCAAACTGCTCATATACTTCCCTTCGAAGATAGAGCGTAGGATGCCCCGGCATCCAGCCGCTGCGGATACTTCCCTGTCCCTGTTTCCAGGTTCTTACAATCCTGTCACCCTCCATATAATAGAGATCACCATGAACACCATCTGTTTCTTCCCGTTCCATAATCTCCACCATCCGACTGATCACATTGTCATCTGCATATCGATCAAAACAGGTACCAATGATATCACCAGTCGCCATCCGAATCCCTTTGTTGATCGCATCATAGATGCCTTTATCCGGTTCTGACATCCACTTGACTTTTCCAGGCATCCTCTCTTCCATCTGACGGATCAGTTCCATCGTCTTATCTGCAGAACCGCCGTCTACAATGATATATTCTATATTTTCATAATCCTGCTTCGCCACCTGATCCATAATCTTTTTCAGGTTCGCTGCATCATTGTATGTCGTCGTAATGACTGACACTTTTGGTAATGTACTCATCTATTCTCCCTGACCGTTCAGACGATGATAAAGCTCCACATACTCCTGAAAACGGTCGTATTTCTCATATAATTCTGCTCTTCTCAGGCAGTCCTCTTTCTTCCCTGGATGTGCTTTTTCCTCCAGAATCGCCCGTACCAGAGCGTCCACATCTCCTTTTGGCACCACTCTTCCACAGAACTCATCCAGACTCTCCGGGCTTCCCCCGGTATCATACGTGATAACCGGTGTTCCGCAGGATAATGCCTCCAGATTCGTCGTCGGAAAATTATCCTCCAACGTTGCATTCACAAACACATCTGCCATCGAATAATACTGTGCCAGTTCTTCTACACTGGAACTCCTCTCCAATCCAATCACATTGTCCGGTAATTCCTTCATCTGCTTCTTCGACAATCCAATCAACACGATCTGAAAAGACTCTGAAAGCCGTCTGGAAAGCTCTTCAAAATATTCCAGCCCCTTGCGGCGCTCCCATACATTGGCCACGCCAAGCACAACGAATTTATCTTTCAGCGAAAGCCTGTCCCGAAGATCACTCTCCGTCGGACAAAAACGGATTCGATCGATACCATTGGGAATGACCTGCACCGGATATTCCTTCAAAAAGGACTTCTTCACTTCCCCGCCAAGCCACCGGGACGGCACCACAACCGTCAGATTCGGTACACCGGTAAAGGCGGCTTTCTTACGCTCATAATTGCTGGCAGTGTTATTCCTGAACAATGCATAGGGATACGTCTTCCGATACTGGGTACAATTCTTACAGCCCGTCTTCCAGCCATCGCATCCTGTATAATCATAAAAGGCACAATGCCCGGTATACGGCCAACAATCATGCAGCGTCCAGACCACAGGCTTCCCCGCTGTCTTCAAATATGCAAACAACAGCTCGACCTGCAGGACAAATCCATGAATATTCTGCAGATGGATCACATCCGGATTCCATTCCCGAATCTTTTCGATCAGCTTCCTCGTCTGCCCGGCTGACGCAAAGCCGTGCTCCCCCTTAAAAAAAGTAGACAGCACGTGGATTCCCATATCCAGATCCGTACCAAAACGATAGGCATTCAACCCATCCGGTGCGGTTCTGCGTCCATAGGCAAGGATTCCCTCGTCACCATTCTGCTCTAATGTATGATAGATATCCACCATAATGCGGCCTACGCTGCCGCTGCCGCATACGGTACTGATCTGTAAAACTTTCAAACTGGTTTCCTGCGCCGACATTGTCTGCATTCCCTTTCTGTGCTATACTAACCATAATCTTAGTATAAGCGAGGTATATCAATGATAATCATACAACCTTCCGGAGGTTTATGCAATAGAATGCGCGTGATAAATTCAGGCTGGAGGATGGCGCTGGAGAAATAAGATAAGCTTCTTGTATTATGTTACTGCTATGCAGAGCTCAATTGTCCTTTTGAATC
>JAFYTM010000094.1 GCA_017558865.1 Lachnospiraceae bacterium | reverse complement strand
CTTCTGCCGTCTGCAATTTCCTGCTTATACTGTTCCCAGGTAAGCGCCTTCTTATTGGGAATATCATAAGGGTACCAGTATTCCACATAGGTTGCCTTAGAACCGGCTTTCAGGTGCCACTTCTGCTTGGGGTGATACTTTCCATCGCTATCCATGATCTGCACCATAGTTACCCAGCGGGGATCGGTATAGCCCTTCATCATAGAAATAAGGGAGAGCCAAAAGGCGTTGCTGCCTCGATAGCAAGCCTTGGTGATACCGTTATGCGGAGCGTCACCGCCTGAGCCGCGCCATTCTTTGCGCCATTCCAGACCGCGTTCCTCAAGAACATGCGCAAAAGTCTCTGCGAGTTCTGCGCGGTACTCATCTTTATTCTTCGGTCTCGACATCATCGATCACCTCCAATTCTTCCGGGGTAAGGGTCTCTTCGTCAATGAAGATAATTTCACGCTTCATCGCGCATCACTCCTTTCTGCAGGTTTCTTAAAAGGCGCTACCATCGGAGCATCCTCTTCTTTTAGGCCTTTCGGCATAGTATCCAAGTCCTCCAAAAAGCTACGAGAAATGGTTTTTCCTTCACCATCGCGATATAGAACAACTACCAGCGGAACGCCGTGAAAAAGTTCTTCTTTTACCGCCTTCAGGAAATCAGCTTCCGTCTGATACTCAACGCTATCTCCGACAGCACCGTTGCTGCCCAGGAAGTCCAGCCTTGCGACGGGTGGCTTCTGGAGCTTTGCGGCTATACGGACATCGTAGTGTTCGGAAAGATCACAGAAGTCCGTATAATCCATAAAACTCTTGTCACGGAATGCGCGGCAAGCGTCAGCAGAAATCGTATTAGTCAGGTATCTGTAGATATCGTCATTGTGCCATTCTTCTCCATCTTTCGACATGCAGATTCCTTCGCTATCAAAGCTGAGTTCATATCCTACTAAGCCAAGTGCGTCCAGCGCCGTGTAGAGGATATCTGTCTCACGGTCGTATACCGGGACGAACATTTCCTCTGCATAGAGATGATAAAGATCTGTCATCATTCCATAGCATCTTGCTTTATCAGCGTCGCTAAGATTGCCATCTTTGATGATAGACTCGATTTCCGCAATAGTAGGCGGAATCAGGGATACATCCTTCAACTCAGCCCTCATTTTGGCAACCATATCCGCATCGGTTTCTCCGACTTCCATGACATCTGCATAGCCATACGGATCGTGATCCTTCATAAAAAAGGTCAAACGAATCGCCAGATCTTCCAGCTGGGACACTCTTTCATGGTCTGCAACAACCCAATCAGGGATGTCGATAAGGTCATCAAAATCCAGATTGGGAAGTCCAAAATGGACCATGTCAAGCAGCGAGCTGTGCTGCTGATACTTAGCGAGGTTGCTGTTAAGATATACCTCGATGCGATGGTCGATCAGGTTGGCATAGGCCTGTACTTCATGCTCCGCATCTGTGATGGTCGTATAACCGATACCAACCCTTCGCATATCAGAAAAATCCGCATGCGACTCAAATTCTTGCTGGCAGTATTCATTGATATGCTGTTTTGCAAGATAAGCCAGGCGAATATTTTCCAGTGTTGTAAGGCTGCATCCGATTGCAAAAGGTTCTTCGGTTTCCATTCGCTTCCACGCTTCTCCGAAGAAGTCTGTACCTCTATCGGATAGATACTGACGACATCCACTTCCGATAAAGTCGAAGGCATCTTCCGGATCTACCATTCCATCCATTGCTTCTTCCAGCAAATCCAGGTCAAATACATTGGTCACGAACTGACCCTCAGAAACAGAGTCGGGATTGTAGTACATCCATTCGATCTTATCGTTTTCCAGGTCCAGATAGAATCTGTCCTGATCCAGGAACTCAGGAATTGCCATTATCATCACCTCCGTCCATGAGTACGGTGATTTCCACATTTACCGATGCCGGAAAAATTGAAGAGAACAAGAGTCCTGTTCTGGCATTGGATACTTTAGTCACAAGGCCATTGAGCCTGTACACCGTATTGTTGATTTCTTTCTGATTGTCCGCGTAATAATAGCCGGATTCATCACTACAAATAGGATATCCATCCTGACGCAGAGCGCTGATCTTGCGTCGCAAGTTTCTTCCGTCTATAGAAAAAAGCCGCTGCAGATCCTGACTGTGGATTGCGCGGCCTTTGCCTGTATGATGTTCTTTCAGATAGGCGCATATTGCGGATTTCTTATCTATACCGCGAACTGCGTGTCGTTCGCATGTGGGGCACACCATTCTGCCTTCAGGCAAGATGTCCCCGCAGCATACACAATTATCACTCATCGTGCATCGCTCCTTTCATTTTTGGTTTTCACTTGATCCGGCAAAGTGAAACCGTAGATTTTAGCGATATCATCACCTAATCGCACAGTCACTCTGTCGATATCTTCTTCTGTCAGCGTGTGATCCAGAATCTTTCCTTGGAACTCTTCGATAGCTTCCGGCGTGGCATCATCTCGATAGCGCCGATAGAGGTAATAGTTATGACCATCATGATGGTATCCATCCATTCGGAAGTCACCACGATTATCTACATACCAGGTAACACCATCCAGTTCTGTATACAAGCAGTCTTTCAGGCAACCGCTTTCAATTTCACGGTAACCGGTATGCCGACCATCCCATTTGCCAATATCTGCAATAATGATGATCGGACTACCCACGCACACATTCATTTCGTTGCGTTCATCCTCTAAATAATCGTTATTGAGATTATTCATGAGGCGGTATTTTTCTTCGTCACTGCAATGGTCAAACTCACCGTCAAACGCCTCTTGCCAATCGGCCCAGTCTTAAT
>JAFYTM010000093.1 GCA_017558865.1 Lachnospiraceae bacterium | reverse complement strand
TGGAAAGTAGGGAAGTATATGGCAAGAAAAAATAACAGCAATCTATTTTATACATGCAGCTTAATAGAGTACATTGGGCGAAAAGTAAAACAGACAAGGTTGAAGACTGTGGAATATCTGGGAAAGGAAGCGATTGAACGAATTTATGAATATGCAGATGTATTCCACTGTGAACCAATTGAGAAAACAGGCAGTGAATTTATAGAAGAATATCGAATACCTGTGGGCAGATTCGATAATGAGTCCGAATGCAGGTATCGGGTTCCGGATCATTGGACAATCGGTGAGGTGTATGAGCGACTGATAGAAGATTCTTATGAGGATGCGGAGATTTTGGATGGAATCTGGGAAGTTTATCATTCGTGGATAGATGCCCATTTATCGGATTATAATACAGATTTCTATTATCAGTCCCGTGATTATATTGCTGCGTGTTATAAAGAGGGGATGATACTGGAATAAAGGAGGGAAATCAATGGGACTATGGTCGCTCCCTCCGCGGGAGCGTGGATTGAAATATGTAAGACGGAAAAACAAGAAATTTTATTTGTTTGTCTGTGGGTTTTGTAAAAGTTGTTGTAAAGACAAATAAGGAGTGAATGGTATGAAAAGAAAAGTAGTAGTACTCGGCGGAGGAACCGGTTCTTCCACCTTGATCCGTGGTCTGAAACAATTTCCTGTAGATTTGACTGCCATTGTATCGGTCTGCGATGATGGAAGAAGTACGGGAGTATTGAGAGAAGAATTTAATATTCCTGCAGTTGGAGATATTCGAAGAGTTCTGGCGGCAATGTCTGAGACAGAACCTTTGGTGATGGAACTGTTTAACTATCGTTTCCATACAACCAGTGACCTGGATGGTCATACCATCGGCAATCTCCTGTTAACAGCATCTTCAGAGATCACCGGCAATTTGTCCGAGGGTATTGAGGCATTAAGTAAGGTGTTTAACCTGAAAGGGAAAGTGGTGCCCCTGACAGAAGATAATGTGATCCTGATGGGTGAGATGGAGGACGGAAGTATCATAGAAGGGGAACATCATATTACACAGGATAAGCAGAAAGTAAAAAGAGTGTATTATAAAGAAGAACCGGTGCCTACGAAGGAGGCAGTGGAAGCTCTGGAAAAAGCGGATCTGATCATCCTCAGCATGGGAAGCCTTTTTACCAGCATCATTCCGAATCTGATTTGCGATGAGATCCGAAATGCGATTGACCGCAGTAAAGGAAAGATTATGTATGTCTGCAATATGATGACACAGCCTGGTGAGACAGAGAATTTTAAGGTATCTGATCATATCCGACTGCTGAATCAGTATCTGGGCAATCATAAGATTGATGTTGTAGTTGCAAATGACGGAAAGATTGATGAGGATATGGCAAGGCGTTACGAATCTCTGGAACAAAAGGATTCCGTAGAGCTGGATCTGGACGAAACGCAGTCTCTGGTTCCTAAGGTGATCTGTGACGATTATGTAGCAGTGAAGAATAATCTGCTGAGGCATGATGTGATGAAGCTAAGCCTGCATATCTTTGGATTTTTATTGGAGCAGGAAAGATCATTTTGAGTATTTTCTTCTTGACATTTTTTGGATTTTTTTGTATTATAATAATAACAATAATTGTTACTGATTTAAAACAGATATATTTAAGGAGGCAGAACCATGAAGGAATTGAAGGGAACAAAGACAGAGAAAAACCTTATGACCGCGTTCGCAGGTGAATCGGAGGCAAGAAATAAATACACCTATTTCGCAAGCAAAGCGAGAAAAGACGGATATGTGCAGATTGCAAATATCTTTGAAGAGACCGCTGCGAATGAGAAAGAGCATGCAAAGATGTGGTATAAGCTGCTGCATGGCGGTGCGATTGGTTCTACCGTAGATAACCTGGTAGAGGCTGCGAATGGCGAGAACTATGAGTGGACTGATATGTATGCAGGATTTGCAAAAGAAGCAAAAGAGGAAGGCTTTGATCATATTGCATTTCTGTTTGAAGAGGTTGCGAAGATTGAGAAGGAGCATGAGGAGAGATACCGCAAGCTTCTGGCGAATATTCAGGGGGATCTGGTATTTTCCAGAGAAGGAGATGTGATCTGGCAGTGCATCAACTGCGGTCATATCTGTGTAGGTCAGAAGGCTCCGGAAGTATGTCCGGTATGCGCACATCCGCAGAGTTATTTCCAGCTGAAGGCAGATAACTACTAAAATAGAATATAACACCGTGAAGTTGGACACCTCTCAAGGCTATGCCTTGGGAGGTTTTTATGTTATACTGTTTGAAAATGTTTGTAAGGAGATACGCAGGCGGAACAACTGATGTCTGCGGATAAATATGAATAGAAATCTATGTATTGGTATTCTGGCTCATGTGGATGCCGGGAAGACCACGTTATCAGAAGGAATTTTATATAAGACAGAGACGATACGAAAGCTTGGAAGAGTCGATAATCAGGATGCATTTCTGGATACGCATGCACTGGAGAGGGCAAGAGGTATTACGATCTTCTCCAAACAGGCAGTCTTTTCCATGGAGGACAGACAGTATACACTTTTGGATACACCGGGTCATGTGGATTTTTCCGCGGAGATGGAGCGTACCTTACAGGTGTTGGATTATGCGATCCTGCTGATCAGCGGTGCAGATGGTGTACAGGGACATACGGAAACGCTCTGGAAGCTTTTGAAGAGATACCGGATACCAACGTTTTTGTTTATCAATAAGATGGATCAAAACGGAACAGACAGAGTGACTTTGATGGAAGAATTAAGAAAACGTCTGGATGACCGCTGTGTGGATTTTGGTCTGGAATGGGATGATGATGAATTTCAGGAAAATATCTCCATGTCTGAGGAAGCAATGCTGGAGAAATATCTGGAATGTGGGATGCTTGAAAAGCAGGATGTCGTTCGTCTGATTGGGGAGCGTAAAGTATTTCCCTGTTATTTTGGTTCGGCCTTAAAGCTGGAAGGTGTGGAGGAATTTTTGCAGGGACTGCAGGAATACGCAGTCTGTCCGACCTGGCGAAAACAATTCGGAGCAAAGGTATTTAAGATCAGCAGGGATGAACAGGGGAATCGCCTGACCTGGCTGAAGGTAACCGGGGGAAACCTGAAAGTAAAAGCATTGCTGGACGGCGGTGATGGAGAGGAAGCCTGGGAAGAAAAGGTGAACCAGATAAGGAGTTATTCGGGAGCGAAGTATGTGACCGTGAATGAGGCAGAAGCCGGTGGTATCTATGCGGTAACAGGACTTACGAGAACCAGACCGGGAGATGGTCTGGGAGAAGAAAAAGCATCGGAGATGCCGATCCTGGAGCCGGTGTTGACGTATGCCATCCAGCTTCCCCGTGGTGTTGATCCGATGCAGATGCTGGGTAAATTAAAAGTTCTGGAAGAAGAAGAACCGGAGCTTCATATTCGATGGGATGAACGTCTGCAGGAGATACAGGCACAGCTTATGGGAGAAGTACAGATTGAAGTGCTGAAAACCTTGATTCGGGAGCGCTTTGATGTATCTGTGGATTTTGGAGCCGGCAAGATTGTTTATAAAGAAACTATTGCCAATCGGGTAGAGGGTGTTGGACATTTTGAACCATTGCGTCATTATGCAGAGGTACATCTGATTCTGGAGCCGGGAGAGCTGGGCAGCGGGATGCAGTTTTTCACAAGCTGCAGTGAGGATCTGCTGGATAAGAACTGGCAGAGACTGATTCTGACTCATCTGGAAGAAAAAGTCCACAGGGGAGTCTTGACCGGTTCTGAGATTACTGACATGAAGATTACGCTGGCAGCAGGAAAAGCCCATCTGAAGCATACTGAGGGCGGAGATTTTCGTCAGGCAACTTATCGGGCGGTACGTCAGGGTCTGATGCAGGCGGAAAGTGTGCTTTTAGAGCCTTACTATGAATTTCGGCTGGAGGTTCCATCGGAAGCGATTGGACGTGCGATGACCGATGTGGAAAAGATGTGCGGCTCCTTTGAGTCACCGGAGTTGGAGGGAGAGATGTCTGTTCTGAGCGGAACTGTTCCGGTATCTACCATGCGTAACTATCAGCAGGAAGTAATCTCCTATACCAAAGGCAGAGGAAGGCTTTTCTGCACATTGAAAGGATATGGTCCATGTCACAATACAGAAGAGGTATTGGAGAATTGTTATTATGATCCGGAAGCTGATTTGGACAATTCACCGGATTCGGTATTTTGTTATCATGGGGCAGGAACGATCATTCCGTGGTATGAGGTACCGGCTCATATGCATCTGGAAAGTGTCCTGGGATTTGTGAAGAAAACACAGCAGTTTCAGGTGGAGCCAGTGAACTTGCGGCGTGAACGTCTGGCACCAGGAACAGAGCAGGAGGAAAAGGATCTGGAGGAAATATTTGCCCGTACCTTTGGGGCACCGAAGAGTCGGGTGGGAAATGAATATCCGAGTACAAGAGTCTTCGGGGAACGGGCAGAAACGAAATCTCGTCCGTATAAACCAAAAGAGAGACTGCCGGAATATGTTCTGGTGGATGGCTATAATATCATCTTTGCATGGGAAGAGTTGAGTGAACTGGCGAAGACCAATATTCATGCGTCGCGGGACAAGCTGATGGATGTGATGTGTAATTATCAGGGATTTCGCAGATGTAATCTGATCCTGGTCTTTGATGCATATCGTGTAGAAGGTCATGCGGAGGAAGTTGTGAAATATCATAATATCCATGTGGTATATACGAAAGAAGCGGAGACGGCAGACCAGTATATTGAGAGGACGGCTCATGAGATTGGAAGAAAATATCAGGTGATTGTAGCGACTTCGGATGGGCTGGAGCAGATTATCATCCGCGGTCAGGGATGTATCACGATGTCTGCACGGGAATTAAAGGAAGAGATCGACCGTATCAATAAAGAGATTCGGGAGGAATACGTAGAGCAGTTTCCGCGGAGCAAAAATTATCTGTTCGATTACCTGCCGGAAGAACTTGCAAAACAGTTAGATGAAGTACGTCTTGGAAAAAGGACGCTGGAAGAAGTGGAGGAATGATCTGTGGAACGGTATATTGATATGAAAGAGGTCTCTGATGGAAAACTGTATACTGCTAATGATATGGTAAAGGCAGACTGCGGAGGTTGTCAGGGGTGTTCTGCGTGCTGTCAGGGAATGGGCACATCGATCACACTGGATCCGATGGATATTTTCCGGCTCTGCTGTGGATTACACACCGATTTTTCAGGACTGATGGTGGATAAGATCGAATTGAATATCGTAGATCATCTGATCCTGCCGAATCTGAAAATGTCTGTCGGAATAAATGAAGCGTGTGTATTTTTGAACGAAGAGGGGCGGTGCAGTATCCATGCATTCCGTCCGGGGATCTGCCGGCTGTTCCCGTTAGGACGGTTTTATGAGGATGATTCTTTTCAATATTTTTTACAGGTACATGAATGTCCGAAGCCGAACAAATCCAAAGTCAAGGTGAAAAAATGGCTGGATACGCCGGAACTGAAAAAATATGAACAGTTTATCTGCGACTGGCATTATTATCTGAAAGAACTGCAGGAACAGGTGGAGGCTGACCTGGAGAAGATGAAGCCGATCAGTATGGAAGTGCTGAACCGGTTTTATGTGATGCCGTATGATGGGGAACGGGATTTTTATGAGCAGTTTTATCAGCGTCTTTGTAAATAAAAGTTTTTTCATTCAAACAGGGGATAGTGAGTTATGGAAAATTTTGGATTATTTTTATTAACAATGACAATGGCTTCAATCGGTGGATATGTTGGAAAGAAGCTGCGGATACCTGCCGGAGTGATGGTTGTCAGTATGCTGTTTGTGGCGATTTTAAATGCTGGATTTGGTAAAGCATATTTTTATGATGTGCTGAAAAATGTCATTCAGATACTGGCAGGAATACTGGTAGGAAGCAAGCTGGATAAAAAAGCAGTGGCTGAGCTTGAGAAAATCATTGTACCTACACTGGTTCTGGTACTTTGTATGATGGTACTGAATGTCTGTGCCAGCCTTTTGATTATTACTTTTTCACCTCTGGATCTGACGACAGCCATGTTCGCAAGTGCACCTGGCGGATTAACGGATATGACGATCATGTCCGCTGATTTTGGTGCCAATTCTGCGTATGTGGCGATTATTCAGGTATGTCGTCAGCTGGCGATCTTTTTGTTCATGCCAACGATCATTAAGACGGTGAATAAAAAGCAGCTGGAGGAGAACCGACTGAAAAAGATAGAGGCGGCAAGACAGGAGACAGAAGAAAAGCCGATAGAACGTTTGGTGATTGTTGCAGTTGTTGCAACGATTAGTTCTCTTGTCTGTATTTGGCTGGATGTCAACGGCGGTGCTATCATAGGCTCTATGGTGGCATCTGGTGTGTACTGTGCTACGGGACATTCCTATCCGTTTCCTAAAATTTTACGAAATGTTCTGCAGGTATCCACAGGAGCTTTTACCGGGCTGAAATTGACCAGGGAAGTGATTCGGATGCTTCCGGTACTGGGAGTTCCGATTTTATGTGTGATGTGCTGCATTGTGATTTTTGCAGTGGGGATCGGATTGATTGTGCAGAAAATATCCGGTATTGATCGCGCTACCTGTATGCTGGCAAGCACACCAGGAGGACTTTCTGAGATGTCTCTTTTGTCAGAAGATCTTGGAGCGGATACGGTGAAGATCGCGAGTATGCAGACCGTGCGGATGTTCAGTGTAGTGTTGTTTTTTCCGCCGATTATATCCGTGATTATGCAGATTTTAGGTTTATAACAAATGATAAGTATGGAAGACCTTTCTGGCAGTATTCATTGATTTCTTGCGTAATAGAAAATAGTTTAAAAAATAAAAAGGGGAGTCGGGTTCTTGGTTCTTGACTGCCCTTTTTTGTGATGTGTTAGCATATTGACAAGCAGATTTTGCCAAGATAATATAGAAATGTAGAAATACGGTGAATTAAGATTGTAGGGCAGGCGGAGTACAAAGATGGCATATCAGGATAAGTATTTGGAATATCTCGAATCAGTACCAGAGGTGAGCAGATGGTGTAAAGAGACAGGCAATCGAATGGTTTTAGCATATACCAGCAATCTGGATGCGATTGCTAAATATGATGAAGAGAACTTTAACAGACTTTTGGAAAAATATTTAAAAGAAGAACCTTCTTATACGGAGGAGGAAACCGTTGACAACATGGAGGATTTTGCAAGAATTGTCAGTTATTTTGCAATCCATGGACTGGGTGGAGAAGTGGATATTACTTCCGGAGCTGTGGTAAAGGAATTGGGCGAGTTTTTTGAGATGAGTTACGCATTTGGAGGAACCTGTGCACAGGGAGCAGGAGCGATTGCAGCCATGGGAGTTCCTGTGATGGTACATTTTACAGATGAGTCTGAAGAGGTGATCACAGATATCAAGTATGAAGGTATTGAGTCGGTCAAAGATGGAAAATGTGTATCGCTCAGAGAATGTATATCAGGTCAGGAACCGATGCTTCATCTGATTATGCAGTATAACAAAGGCGATGTTCTGAAGATTCATGGAAAAGAATATACCATTCCATTTTCTAACCGTATGATCATGCAGTACGATGAAGTGCATAAGGTGATGCCGGTCAGAGAAGATTTTATGCAGTATGTGGAAGAACATATAGAGCAGATCTGTTCTTACAGTATATCCGGATTTAATGCCATTCTGGATATGGATATTATGAAAGAGAGAGCGATGCAGCTGAAGAAGCATTATCATGTGATAAAAGCGAAGAATCCAGAAACCGTTATCTATTTTGAGAGTGCTCATTTTTTCAGTGCTAAGATTCGTGACTATCTCTATACGGAGCTGGCGGACTGTATAGATATTATGGGAATGAATGAAGAGGAATTGATTGATCTCACCGTCAAGATGTCACATCCGGTAGATAAAGATGATCTGGAATCTGTTATTCAGGGACTGGATTATGTTATGGAACTGTATCCGGTAAAGGGTGTGGTGATACACAGTAAGGATTATTCGCTGTATTATGGAGCACCGATGGATGGCATTGATCTGGAGAAGGGACTTACCCTTGGAAATTTGATGTCAGGAGCGAGAGCACGAGTTGGTCATCATGCATCTATGGAAGAATGCAGAGGAAATCTTGCACTTGATCTAAGTCCGACAGGAGTAGAGTTCTCAAAAAAGCTGGATCATATGAATACCAGACATACGGCGATCCTGGTGCCTTCCAGATATATGGAAAAACCACGCTATACTGTTGGTCTTGGTGATACATTTGTGGCTGGTATGCAGATGTGTTTTGTAAAATAGTAGATAGGAATTGCTGCAGACATGTTTTGCAGCAATTTTTTTGTAAAAAAATAAAAACATTTATTGACAGGTATAAAATGGAATGTTAAATTAGTATAACGCATTTAATAATTTATTCAATAAAATAAAAAGG
>JAFYTM010000092.1 GCA_017558865.1 Lachnospiraceae bacterium | reverse complement strand
CGGATATGGAAGCACTGCAGTTTGCGGTGCATTGCGGATGTATATTACTGGCTACTGTTCATGGAGAAAATATGTCTGGTCTTATGAAAAAACCGTTGATGAAGGAAATGGTGGAAACAGGAATGTTTGAACGATATATTTTCTTGAAAAAGAAAAAGATACAGGAAATTCGGGACTGGAAAGGAAAGATTCTGACACAGGTACAGGAATTATGATAAAACTGATTGGAATTCTATGTATTCTTTTTGGAAGTACTGGAGTCGGTATGTCCTGTGCAAAGGATCTGGAACTGCGGATATCAGAACTCTCACAGATACGACAGTGGATGCTGCTTTTTAAAGGAGAGCTTCGGTATATGCATCAGCCGCTTCCGGAAATACTTATGCATCTAAGTGAAAAAACTGTGCCTCCTTTTTGTGAATTTTTTATCAAAATAGCTGAAGATATGGAATCTCGCAAAGGACAATCGGCAGAGCAGATATGGAAACAGCATCTGAGCATCTGTATATCAGGACTGCATCTTACGCGACAGGAGATCAAAGAGCTGGAGAGGCTGGGAAGTGTTCTGGGGTATCTGGATCTGGAAATGCAGATCAATACGTTCGATTATTATCTGGAGCAGTTGGAATCATCAGTCAGACAGGCACAGGAAGATTCTAAAAACCGGAAAAAGCTGTATCAGTACATGGGAATACTGGGAGGAGCTGCTCTTAGTATCCTGATATTCTGAAGAAAAATAAAAAGGCAGGAACATGTATGAGTGTAACTTTGATATTTAAAATTGCAGCGGTGGGTATTCTGGTATCTGTGCTTTCTCAGGTTTTGAAACACAGTGGGAGAGAAGAACAGGCATTTTTGACCAGTCTGGCAGGACTTTTGATTGTTCTGTTCTGGATTATTCCTTATGTTTATGAACTTTTTGAGACAATGCAGAAATTATTTATGCTGTAGGAGGGGCGTATGGTTCGAGTTGCAATGATCGGTATCGCAGGAATCCTGATGGCGCTTCAGTTAAAAGCTCTAAAACCGGAATATTCAGTCTATCTTTGTCTTGGACTCAGTCTTTTGATCTTTGGATTTGTGACGGAAAAGCTTCAGTTGATCGTACAGGGGATAGAAAGCATCCGCAGCAGTCTGCCATTCCATGCAGGTTACATAGAGACGTTATTTAAAATTATTGGAATAACTTATATTGCAGAGTTTGCTTCGGATTTATGTAAGGATGCAGGGTATCAGACGATAGCCGGACAGATTCAGGTGTTTGGAAAGTTATCGGTGCTGGCTGTCAGTATTCCGATCCTGACAGCACTTTTAGATACTATTCAGATGTTTCTGGGAGGCTGATATGGATGAAATCAATTTTGATGAAATTCAGCAGGTGATCAATGAGGTGCTTGGCGGCGGTCTGGATTTTCAGCAGATGGTACAGCAGGGGGTAGAGGGTAAAAGTCCTTTTGCCTGGAAAAATCTCGTGCTTTTCTTTCAACGAATATTTTTTGAAGAATTGATCCATCAAAAGCAAATGTGGATACATATCCTGATCCTCGCAATTGCAGCAGCAGTGCTGATTCATTTTGCAGAAGTATTCCAGAATAAAAGTGTGTCGCAGATCAGTTTTTGCATCATCTATATGCTTTTGTTTTTGCTGCTGATGACATCATTTCAAAGCAGCATGGCGATTGTACAGGAGGTTATGGAATATATAAGATCTTTTATGACTGTACTTGCACCAGCGTATTTTCTGGCGTTGACGTTGAGCTCTTATCTGACCTCTGCGGGTATCTATTATGAATTTATTTTGTTTTTGATCTCTGGCATTCGATGGGTGATGGAAACTTTTGTACTTCCCTGTATAGAAATTTATGTGCTGCTTAATCTGGTGAATCATTTGTCGAAGGATACACATCTGAGCAGATTTGCGGATTTGATGGGAATGATCGTTGGATGGAGTATGAAAGCGGCATTGGCACTGGTGATGGGGTTTCATATGATCCAAGGATTGATTGCGCCGGCAGCAGATGCATTTCGTGCAGCAGGGGTCAGTAAAGGTCTGGATATGGTGCCTGGAATTGGGGATGTGAGCAGCTCTGTGACGGATCTGGTGCTAGGCTCAGCTATGTTGATAAAAAATGGAATTGGCGTGGCAGCATTGGTGATCTTGATCTTTATCTGTGTTGTTCCATTGGTCAAGCTGGCTGTGATCATGGGAACGTATTATCTGCTGGCAGCAGTTTTGCAGCCGGTATCGGATGAACGGATCACGGGGTGTCTGGCGGGAATGGGGACTGCAGTAAAATATTTGTTTCAGGCGGTGTTCACGGTTTTGGTATTGTTTCTTCTGACAATTGCACTGACGACAGCACTGACCAGCCGATAAAGGAGAAGAGAATGCAGGAAATACTGGATATGGTGAAGTATGTGGCAGTCTTTTACCTTCTGGAGCAGATGGTATTTCATCTTTTGCCCGGAAAAATTTATGAGAAGTATGTGAGGTTTTATCTGGGACTTTTACTTGTTGTTCTGCTTTTGCATCCGATTTTGCGGATATTGCGGATGACAGAACAGTTTGATGCAGAGGCACTGATCTGTGAGCTGGAACAGGAGGTGGAGGAACTGGATGAAAGATAGATGGAAAAAGTTCAAAGAAAAGTTTTGGCCGCCGCGCAAGGATCAGCTTTTGATATTTATATTGGTTGGATTGTTGCTGGCAGTTATCGCGATTCCGGTCGATGAACGTGCAAAAGAAGAGATTCGGAACTCAGGATTGTCAGAAACGGTAATGGAAGATCCGACAGTATCTATGGATTATGAAAGTCGAATGGAACAAAAGCTGGAGGAACTTCTGGGAAGTGTAGAGGGTGTGGGAAATGTCC
The DNA here is from genome assembly GCA_017558865.1 of Lachnospiraceae bacterium. GTDB lineage: Bacteria > Bacillota > Clostridia > Lachnospirales > Lachnospiraceae > Hominiventricola. Next base: position 12,058 of record JAFYTM010000092.1, on the reverse strand, counting down.
GTGTGATGTTGACATTTGAGGGAACTGGCGAGCGGAAGGTGGAGAAAGATACTTCTGTGACTGCAGACAGTCAGCAGGAGGAGACGGTCTATGAAGAATATGGAAGCAGTGAGCGAACACCTTATGTGACTTCAGAGACTAATCCGCAGGTAGAAGGTGTGCTTGTGATTGCACAGGGCGGCGGAAACAGTCGTATCCAGAAGGAAATTATCGAAGCTGCGCAGGCATTATTTGGTATCGAAGCTCATAAAATTAAAATAATGAAAATGGAGGGAACGAAGTGAAACAATTATTTCAAAAACCCGTATTCAAATTCAAAAAAAATCAGATGATGATCACGGCACTTGCTGCCATGATCGCGGTTGCCGGTTATCTCAATTATTCTGGAACACGATTGGATGAATCCCTGTTAAGCGCAAACAGCAGTACGGTGGAGGATGTTCAGGATGCGGATCTGGCATTGGATATTTCGGCGGAGGATATCTATGCGCAGACGGGAGAGGATGAGTATGCAGATATTATAAGTCTGGATGAAGATGTGGAGTTGGCAGAAGCAGACGAAGGCATAGGAGAAGCTGTTCTTGCGAATACCACGATTGGAGTAGGGCTGGTATCGGAGGCAAAGGTAACAAGAGAACAGACGCGTTCTAAAAATAAAGAGACATTGATGGAGCTGATCAACAGTACCAATATTACAGAGGAGCAAAAACAGAATGCCATTAATGAGATGGTGGAGATGACAGATATTGCAGAAAAAGAACTGGCAGCGGAAACACTTCTGGTGGCGCAGGGGTTTGAAGAGGTGGTAGTCAGCATCTATGATTCCTGTGCGGATGTAGTGGTCAGCAGTAAGCAGGTCAGTGATGCGCAGCGTGCTCAGATCGAGGATATTGTAAAACGAAAGACAGGAATTGCAGCTGCCAATATTACGATTACACCTGTAACGGCATCTCAGTAGACAGGAATTGAAGAAAATAAATATTGGGTATTGTCAGATTGGAAAATATTAGATATAATGTAGTTGATAATCATTATCAATTAGAGAAGAATCAGGACAGCTGGATGAAAATTCTGGCTGTCCTGTATGGAGGAAATGAATGAAATTATACGAAGGACAAAAGGGAAGTACCCTTCAGGTCGTTCATATGGATCTTCCTTTGCAGTTGGAGCGTCGTCTGGAAGTGCTCGGTATGCTGGAGGGGACAAAGATTACCGTGGTGAACAGAAAGAAAAAAGGTGCAATGATCATCAAGATAAGAGGAACCCGTTTCGCCGTGGGACAGAATATTACAGAGTATGTTGAGGTGAAAGAGGTATGAGTACAAAACAATTAGCGATTGGATTTGTCGGGAATCCGAACTGTGGAAAGACGACACTTTTTAATGCTTATACAGGTGCAAATCTGAAAGTGGCGAACTGGCCTGGTGTTACGGTGGAAAAAAAGGAAGGTGCCATGCGTTTTCATGATGAAACGTATCGATTGGTAGATCTTCCAGGTACATACAGTCTGACTTCCTATACAATGGAAGAAACTGTTACAAGAGAATACATTATGAGTGATGATGTAGACGTAATCGTAGATGTGGCGGATGCGTCTGCTTTGGAACGCAATCTTTATCTGACGCTTCAGATGATTGAACTGGGGAAACCAGTCGTCCTGGCTCTGAATATGATGGATATTGTACAGGAACGTGGAATGGAGATTGATTTTCATCGTCTTCCTGAGATGCTTGGTATTCCCTGTATTCCAGTATCGGCAAGAAAGAAGACAGGGCTTGAGATTCTGATTCATACGGTGGCACATCATAAGGATAAGGTTCAGGGAGAAAAGATTATTCATCATCATGAATTGGAGGACAGTCATCACGAGCATGCGCAGGAGCATCATAAGAAATATGCAATGGTTTATACGGATGAGATTGAGGACAAGATTGATGAACTGTCTTCCAGACTGCTTGCATCTTATCCGGATATACAGAATGTCCGCTGGCATGCCATTAAGATACTGGAGAATGACCAGGAGGTGAAAAAGAATCATCCGCTTGATTATTCAGATATTCTGGATAAGGATTATGAAAAAGAGATTATCAATCAGAAGTTCAGTTTTATTGAGGAAGTGATCAGTGAATGTGTGGCAAACCGCGTGAAAAAAGCAGAATCTACGGACCATGTAGATGAATTGCTTACTCATCCGGTTCTGGGATTGCCGATTTTTCTGTTGATTATGGCTGGCGTATTTTTCCTGACCTTTAATGTGGGGGACTGGCTGAAAGGATATTTTGAGATTGTACTGGAGTGGCTGACGGAAGCAGTTACGCTTGGCTTAACTTCTGCGGGAGCAGGAGAAATGCTGATTTCGTTGGTGGCGGACGGTATTCTTGCCGGTGTGGGAGGTATTCTCACTTTCCTGCCGAATATTTTTATCCTGTTTTTGGCACTCGCTTTTTTGGAGGACAGTGGTTACATGGCGAGAGTGGCTTATGTCATGGATGGCATCATGGGTAAAATCGGTCTGTCAGGAAGAGCATTTCTTCCGATGCTGCTTGGTTTTGGATGTACGGTTCCGGCAGTCATGGCATCCCGTGTGCTGGAGAATCACAGGGATCGTATGAAGACGATTCTGATCACACCGTTTATGTCCACAGTGCAAGACTTCCGATTTATGTGATGTTTTCGGAATTGTTTTTTGGAGATAAAGCAATGATTGCAGCATTTTCCATGTATGTGCTGGGACTGGCTGTGGCAATTTTTTCTGCGTATATGATGAAAGTGGTTGATAAAAAGCAGGAAGGAAATACACTTTTGATTGAACTTCCGGAATATAAGACGCCGAATGCACATACGATCAAGGTTTATGTATGGGAAAAAGTCAAAGATTATCTGTCCAAAGCAGGTACTACGATCTTTGTGGCATCTATTTTCATGTGGGTGCTTATGAATCTGGGTACGAATGGTTTTACGACAGATATGGATACCAGTTTTGGTGCAATGCTTGGTAAGGTGCTGGCTCCGATTCTGGCTCCTTTGGGACTTGGTTACTGGCAGATTGCATTGGCACTGATCTCCGGTATCGCTGCAAAAGAGGTGGTGGTATCCAGTTGTTCTGTATTATTTGGTATTGGAAATGTAACCACAGAAGCGGGTATGATAAGTCTTGCCGCACTGCTTGAGGGTATGGGCTTTGGTGCGTTGAATGCTTATGCGCTGATGGCATTCTGTCTGTTGTATGTACCTTGTTTTGCAGCAGTAGCAACGATTAAAAAGGAAACGGGAAGCTGGAAGTGGACAGGATTTATGATTGCATTCCAGTTGTTGACTGCATGGCTGGTAGCTTTTGCGATCTTCCAGATCGGTTCTCTGGTTTAAGGAGGCAGATATGGCAGTGAGTGTATTGATTGTATTGTTGATTGCTGTGTATTGTTTCTGGGTGATCCGAAAAAAAGTAAAAGATGCAAAGAATGGCAGATTCTGCAGCTGCGGCTGTCAGGATTGTTCGTCAAAATGCAATAGTTTTTCGGAAAAATAATCAATGATGTTTCCCTGTGGGTATTCTGTTATGGACATCCTGCAGGGATTTTTGTTGACAATCATAGAAAAATGCTGTATTGTATTAGGTGAATAATACAATGATACAGAAAAAGGGGGAAGGAAGAGAGATGGATTGGAGATTGGATGACAGCCGTCCAATATGGCTCCAGCTTCAGGAGCAGCTGACCAGAAGGATTCTGTCAGGACATTATCCACCGGGAGAAAAACTTCCAACCGTGAGGGAACTGGCGGCAGAAGCGGGTGTGAATCCGAATACCATGCAGAGGGCTTTGGCGGCACTGGATGCAGAGGGGTTGACGATCACGAACCGGACAACCGGACGAGTAGTGACAAAGGATGAAGCTGTACTGGAAGGTATGCGTGCCTGTCTGGCGAGAGGAATCATAGAGCAGTTTTATGAGTCGGCTGCTGAATTGGGATATACCAAAGAACAGGCATTGGAATTGTTGAAAAGGAGGCAGAATCTATGAGCGCAGCATTGATACAATGTCAGGATGTGTGGAAAAGTTATGGAAAAAAAGAGGTACTTCGTGGATTAAATCTGCAGGTGGAGAGTGGAAGGATCGTGGGGCTTTTGGGTCCAAATGGTGCGGGCAAGACTACGCTGCTTAAGCTCCTGAGTGGACTTTTACAGCCGGAGCAGGGCATGGTGCTGATCGAAGGAGAAGTGCCGGGATGTGCTACCAAATCTATGGTAAGCTATCTCCCGGATAAGCCATATTTTGCAGACTGGATGAAAGTGCAGGATTTGATAGAGTTATTTGAAGATTTTTATGCAGATTTTGACAGGATGAAAGCAGAGCAGATGTGTGCGGTGCTTGAGATTGATATCAGGCGAAAGATGAAGACACTTTCCAAAGGTACCAAGGAAAAGGTGCAGTTGATTCTGGTTATGAGCCGCCGTGCAAAGCTATATCTTCTGGATGAACCAATCGCCGGTGTAGATCCTGCAGCGAGGGATTTTATTCTGTCTACTATATTGAACAATTACAATCCGGATGGAACTGTTCTGATCTCCACACATCTGATCGCAGATGTGGAGCGTATACTGGATGAGGTGATCTTTCTCCAGAATGGTCAGGTGATTCGTCAGGAGCTGGTAGATAATCTTCGGGAAAAAGAACGAAAATCGGTGGATGGTCTGTTTCGTGATGTATTTCGGACAAAGTCGTATGAAGGAGGTGAATTTTCATGCTGAAAAAGTTGATAAAATACGATTTAAAATCCATGCTCCGGCAGTTTGTTCCGATGTGGATATTGATGCTTGTTGTCGCGATGATGCTGGGGATCAGCTCAAAAGATATCGATACTTCCTTTATGGCATTTTCATTGTCAAGAACCAGAGATCATGCAATTATGGGAACGATGATGCTGGTATTTGCAGCAGTTATGGTTGCGCTGATAGTCATGACGATTCTGTTCTGTATTCAACGGTTCTGGGATGGACTTTTGAAGGAGGAAGGGTATCTGATGTTTACACTTCCTGTGGAAGCTTGGGAGCTTGTTACAGCAAAGGGGATCGTAGCGACTCTGGTTACCTGTGCGAGCATTTTTGTGGGTATTCTTTCGATTGTTGTTATTATACTGTTTTCCTCCGATGAAGTGCTGGAGGTGCTGTCATCGTCCGGAACATTCTTTTATCGTACCCTTTTTCAGAACAGTGAGTCACCTTATTACTGGATCAGCATACTGCTGTGGCTGCTGATTGGGATTTTCAGTGTGGCAAAAAGTATCTATCAGATCTACGCGGCTATGGCACTTGGGCATCTTTTTGAAAAGCATCGGGTAGCTGGAGCATGTATATCATACGTTGGTATATCAGCCATCCTGTCTTTTGTTGGAAATATAGCGATGAATATGATAGACAGCAGGCTTGGACGGGAAATGATACATTCATCGATGGAACTGATGGAAAGTGTGTATCCGTTGGTCTATTATCTGAGTGTATTATTGCTTACAGTCATTCAATTGATCATTTTCCATGTAATTATAGAACGGGTGCTTTCCACTAGGTTAAATCTGGAATAAGGAGTATTTTGTGAGAGAAGAGATCAGAGAATATTTGAAGACGATGAGTGATGCGGAGTATCGAAAGTTTTCTGCATCGCTCATCCCCGCATCTGGTCGGGGAGAGATGCTTGGTGTGCGGCTTCCTGTGCTGCGGGATTATGCCAGGAAACTTTCCAGAGGAGACTGGAGATGGGAACTTTCTTTTAGAGAGGACATTTATTTTGAGGAGACGATGCTGAGAGGAATGATTCTCGGATATGCATGTAAGGATATTGAAGAACTTTTGGGGTATCTGGAAGATTTTATTCCACGGGTGCGAAACTGGTCAGTTTGTGACAGTGTGTGCAGTGGATTGAAGCTGGTGCAGAAGTATCCGGAAAGGGTCCTGGAGTTCCTGCAGCCTTATCTGTATTCGGGGGAGGAATTTTCGACCAGGGTGGGACTGATCATGCTCCTGCAGCATTTTGTAAAGCTCGGTCAGGGTGAAAAAAGGGTATCGAGACTTCAGAAGGTCACGATGGAAAAACTGTATGGCAAGGAAGAGGAGGGACCCTATCTGGAATCCATCCTGCATGTACTGGATAGAAGCTTTGTTTTGGAAGGGTACTATGCACAGATGGCGGCAGCGTGGCTTTTAGCAGAACTGTTCGTGGTCTATCCTGTGCGTACTTTGCGGGCACTAGGAGAACTTGGTCTGGATGATTTTACGAGAAAAAGGGCAGTGCAGAAGATCAGGGAGTCTCAGATACCGGATCGGGAAGTAAAAGATTATTTGAAAAATATGAAAAAATTTTAAATAGGTGTTGACAGAAAGAAGATTATAGTGTAATATACTACTTGTCGATGACGCAGTACAAAAACTGAACAGACAATAAGCACGAGTGGCTCAGTGGTGGAGTATCGCCTTGCCAAGGCGAGGGTCGCGGGTTCGAATCCCGTCTCGTGCTCTTGAAAGTGGACAGGAATCTTGTGAAAACGAGTGTTTCTGTCTTTTTTTGTGTTTTTAAAAGCAGATACAGCAAAAAGCTTGTTGAAAAAGAAACAATTTTGTGTTAATTTGTTTCTATCATGGAATTGTTTCAAAAGTAGTCATGGAAGATTTTTTGAAATCCGAAGTGGTTGTTGATTAAAATATATAAGATAAAATGATAAAATAATTTACATATATTAAATTTACTTATTAAATAATATGTGCTATGATAAATACGATTTGTATCAGCATGTAATTTACATATGGAGGTAAAAGAACATGGTAAGACGCGTCTTTGTAGAAAAAAAAGAGGCATTTGCAGTGAAAGCAAAAGAACTGCATGAAGAGATTAAAGGTTATCTTGGGATTGAGACCGTAACAGGAGTTCGGGTTCTGATTCGTTATGATGTAGAAAATATCACCGATGAAACGTTTGAGAAAGCGTGTTATACGGTATTCAGTGAGCCGCCGGTAGATGTATTGTATAAAGAAAACTTTGATATTGCAGAAAATGCAGTGGTATTCGGCGTGGAGTTCCTTCCGGGACAGTTTGATCAGAGAGCAGATTCTGCAGTACAGTGTGTACAGTTTTTGAATTCTTCTGAGAATCCGGTGATCCACAGTGCAACCGTGTATGTGATCGAGGGAACTGTGACAGAGGAAGAACTGGCTTCCATCAAAGCATTCTGTATCAACCCGGTAGATTCCCGTGAGACTGGTATGGAGAAGCCGGAGACTCTGGTGACTGTATTCGATGAGCCGGAAGATGTAAAGATCTTTGATGGCTTTATTGAGATGTCTGAAGAGGAACTGCATGGATTATACGGCTCTCTTGGACTGGCTATGACTTTTAAAGATTTTAAGCATATTCAGAATTATTTTAAGAATGAAGAAAAACGTGATCCGTCTATGACTGAGATTCGTGTTTTGGATACTTATTGGTCCGATCACTGCCGTCATACAACATTCTCCACAGAACTGACGGATGTAAGCTTTGCAGACGGATACTACAGAGCTCCGATCGAAGGAACCTATCAGCAGTATCTGGCTGACCACAAAGAGATCTTTAAGGGAAGAGATGACAAATTTGTCTGCCTGATGGATCTTGCCTTGATGGCAATGAGAAAGCTGAAAAAAGAAGGAAAGCTTGAGGATCAGGAGGAATCTGAGGAGATCAACGCATGTTCTATCGTTGTTCCGGTAGAGATCGATGGTGAGGTAGAAGAGTGGCTTGTAAACTTCAAGAATGAGACACACAACCATCCGACGGAGATCGAGCCGTTCGGAGGTGCAGCTACCTGTCTTGGCGGTGCAATCCGTGACCCGCTTTCCGGACGTACTTATGTATATCAGGCAATGCGTGTAACTGGTGCAGCTGATCCGACCGTGTCTGTAGAGGATACGCTTAAGGGTAAACTTCCGCAGAAAAAACTGGTAACTGGTGCAGCGGCAGGTTACAGTTCTTATGGTAACCAGATTGGTCTGGCTACCGGTTATGTAAAAGAGATCTATCATCCGAATTATGTGGCAAAACGTATGGAGATTGGTGCTGTTATGGGTGCTGCTCCAAGAAAAGATGTCATCCGTGAGACTTCTGATCCGGGTGATATCATCATCCTGCTTGGCGGACGTACAGGACGTGATGGCTGTGGTGGTGCAACTGGTTCTTCCAAGGTTCATACCGAAGAATCGATTGAGACCTGTGGTGCAGAGGTTCAGAAAGGTAATGCTCCGACCGAGCGTAAGATTCAGAGATTGTTCCGTCGTCCGGAAGTAACCAGATTGATCAAAAAGTGTAATGACTTTGGTGCAGGCGGTGTATCTGTAGCGATTGGTGAGCTGGCAGCAGGTCTGGTAGTAGATCTGGATAAAGTTCCGAAGAAATATGAAGGTCTGGATGGAACAGAGCTTGCGATCTCCGAGTCACAGGAGCGTATGGCAGTTGTTGTAGATGCAAAAGATGTAGAAGCATTTATGAATTACGCAGCAGAAGAGAATCTGGAGTCTGTATGTGTTGCAGAGGTAACCGAGTCTCCGAGACTTGTGCTGAAATGGAGAGGCAAAGAGATCGTAAATATCTCCCGTGCATTTCTGGATACCAACGGTGCTCATCAGGAGACAACCGTTGCAGTGGATATGCCGTCTGAGAATGAAGAAGAAAAATATTTTGTAAGAAGAGAAGTAGGCGATGTGAGAGAAGCATGGCTGAATACTCTGAAAGATCTGAATGTATGTTCCCAGAAGGGGCTGGTAGAGCGTTTTGACGGTTCCATCGGTGCTGGTTCTGTATTTATGCCTTACGGCGGTAAATATCAGCTGACTGAGACACAGACGATGGTCGCAAAGCTTCCGGTACTGAAAGGAAAGACCGATACTGTTACGATGATGAGCTATGGATTTGATCCGTATCTGTCCAGCTGGTCTCCATATCATGGAGCTGTCTATGCAGTGATTGAGTCCGTGGCAAAGATTGTTGCTTCCGGTGGTGATTACAGTAAGATTCGTTTTACCTTCCAGGAGTATTTTCGCAGAATGACAGAAGATCCACATCGTTGGAGTCAGCCGTTTGCGGCACTGCTCGGCGCATACAGTGCACAGCTTGGCTTTGGTCTGCCGTCTATCGGCGGAAAGGACAGTATGTCCGGTTCCTTCAATGAGATCGATGTACCTCCGACACTGGTATCCTTTGCAGTGGATATTGCAAGCCATAAGCATATCATTACACCAGAGCTTAAAAAAGCCGGCAATAAGCTGATTGTTATGAGAATTGACAGAGATCAGTATGATCTGCCGAATTATGCACAGATCATGGATCAGTACGGTAAATTCTTTGAGGATGTAAAAGCTGGTAAGATCATTTCTGCTTATGCACTCGACAGCAAGGGTATTGTAGCAGCTGTCAGCAAGATGGCATTTGGTAATAAGCTTGGTGTGAAGCTGGAGCACAATCTGGATCCAAGAGATGCATTTGCACCAGGATTTGGATGTATCGTGGCAGAGGTACCGGATGGAAAAGTGGGTGAGCTTTCCATCACTTATACTCTGATCGGTGAAGTACTTGAGAGTGGATTCTCCTATGGAAATGTATCCATCAGTATGGAAGAAGCACTGGATGCATGGACCGGTACACTGGAAAAGGTATTCCCGACTGTTGCAGTGAAGAATAAAGAAGTACTGGATACTCCGATCTATAAGACAGACAGTATCTATGTATGTAAGAATAAAATAGCAAAACCAACCGTATTTATTCCGGTATTCCCGGGTACCAACTGCGAGTATGACAGTACGAAAGCATTTGAACGTGCTGGCGCAGATGTGGTGACAAAGGTATTTAAGAACTTAAGCGAGAGTGATATCCGCGAGTCCGTAGATGCGTTTGAGAAGGCAATCAGTCAGGCTCAGATTATCATGTTCCCGGGAGGATTCTCTGCAGGTGACGAGCCGGATGGTTCCGCTAAATTCTTTGCTACAGCTTTCCAGAATGAGAAGATCAAAGAGGCAGTTATGAAGCTTCTGAATGAGAGAGATGGTCTGGCACTTGGTATCTGTAATGGTTTCCAGGCTCTGATCAAGCTTGGTCTGGTACCGTATGGTGAGATTGTGGGACAGAAGGAAGATTCTCCGACACTGACCTTCAACACGATCAACCGTCATATCTCCAAGATGGTATACACCAAAGTTGTGACCAACAAGTCCCCATGGCTTCGCGGTGCTGAGCTTGGCGGTGTATATGTGAATCCGGCATCTCATGGTGAGGGACGTTTCGTTGCTCCGAAAGAGTGGATCGATAAGCTGTTTGCAAACGGACAGGTGGCAACGCAGTACGTGGACCTGAATGGCAATCCGACGATGGATGAAGAGTGGAATGTGAATGGTTCCTATGCATCTATCGAGGGTATCACAAGCCCAGATGGACGTGTACTTGGCAAGATGGCTCATTCCGAGCGCCGTGGTGATGCAGTGGCAATCAATATCTATGGCGAGCAGGATATGAAGATCTTTGAGTCTGGTGTGGAATATTTTAAATAAGATGTAATAAAAATCCCCCTGTTGTCAGATTGACAGCAGAGGGATTTTTTAAAATCATTTTATACGAGAATCCGTAATTTTCCCGGCAGGCATTCGTATCGTACCTTTGTTACATCTCCCAGATATTCACCATCTGCATGGAGTGTCATGGGGCTGTCCAAAGTAAGTTCCAGCGTCTTACAGTCGATCATCCTGACACCCGGCAAACGTTCATGCCTGGCAGCAGCCAGTATCGGCAGATAGAAAAAAGTCAGCCATTTTGGGATGTTATGAACGGCACAGACGGAGAGCTTTCCATCTCTGGCTGTTGCCCGTGGTGCCATCGGTACGCCGCCGCCTTCAGCGTGGAAGTTCATGGACGCTGCAAACAGCAGTTTGGGAAAATCCTGTGGCTCTTGTTCATCAAAGCGGGCGGTCATATGGGAAGTGGTCATGCTGAACAGAGAATATACCGTGATCATCAGATAGGATAATTTCCCAAGATGAAGCATATTCAGAAATTCTTTTAGTCTGGAGGTGTCGGTGTTTTTACATACCAGTGCGTCCATACCGACCCCTGAACTGATTGCGAAAAGATACGGTTTTTTTGTGTCATCCCATGTAACCTGTCCGAGATCGATAGATTCCTCTGACGTACTGTTCAGGATACGTTTCAGACATTCCAAAGGTGTACCGGATAATTTTAAGCCACGGGCAAAATCATTGCCGGAACCATTTGGGATGACGCCGAAACGAATATTTGTAAAATCTGTAATGCCGTTGATGGTTTCGTTGATGGTTCCGTCTCCTCCGATTACAACCATTCGGATATCTTTGTCGTTTTTTTCACAAATTTTTTTAGCCAGTAAAGCAGCATGATTTTTATATTCGGTTGTCCATGCCTCGTATGGAATATTCTGTTTTTCCAGAAAGGTGCGAAGTTCCTTCCAGATGCGGGTTCCTTTTCCGCTTTTTGATTTTTCATTTACAATAAAGTACAGCATATTTTTTTCTCTTCTGCATTTTCTTTTTATTCTAAAAAACTTCCACGGAAATGTCAAAAACAAATTTTTATATACAGAAAATCAGTGTATAAAAAAAGTGATTTTGCAGAAAATAGCTTTGTAAAATGAAAAGGAGGAATGAACAATGACAAGATTAGATTGTTCTGTTGTAAATTGTACCTATAATAAAGAAAATTCATGCTGTAAAGATAATATCCATGTAGGCGGTCATAATGCAAAGATGACGGATCAGACCTGCTGTGAAAGCTTCCGTGAAAGAAAAACAGATGGAAGCCGTAATGCGGATGATATTCCAAGCAAACCGACAGAGATTTCCTGTGATGCAGTGGCATGCTGTTATAATCAGTCCTGCAAATGTCATGCAGATCAGGTACAGGTGGCTGGAAGCAATGCCTGCAAAACAGAGCAGACAGAGTGTGCGACGTTCCGGGCAGACTGTAAATAAGGCTGGTGGAGATGGAAGGCAGAGGGCGCTTGTGGGCGTCCTTTGTTTTTT
>JAFYTM010000091.1 GCA_017558865.1 Lachnospiraceae bacterium | reverse complement strand
GGAGTTCGATTCTCCTACGGGTCACCATTAATTTTCCTCTTGCAAATATCGCCTTTGGGTGATAGAATTAAATAGTAGGTGTCGATTACGGCGAGGGTCCACCTGTTCCCATTTCGAACACAGTATTTAAGCTCGCAGGCGCCGAAGATACTTGTCTGGCGACGGACCGGGAAAATAGGTAGATGCCTACACAATGAGAGAATCACGAAAGTGATTCTCTTTTTTGTTTATATGGCAGCTGCCTATGATCGCCGATAGTTCGGCGCCGATTTCCGGGCGATTCATTCGCCGGAAATCTATATAATGATATGGGGTCCCCGGAAAACGAAGTTTTGTGGGGAAAAGATGCCTACACGAAGAGAGAACCATGAAAATGGTTCTCTTTTTGCGTTTGTGGAACTTTTGCCAACATGAAGATGTATCCACAGTCTGTGGATGGATGGAACCGGGATCTGACTACTGAGGGGAGATCTGTATTGAACGCTCATGCTTTTGATGATTTGAATTGTGTCGGGATATGGATGCAAATATCACCTGTATCACGACAACAGATGATACATTATATAATAAATATATAGAATAAAAGAAAAGCAACTATCAATAAAGTCGATAGTTGCTTTTCTTTTGATTTGATTTTGAAATAAAGAGTAGGATGCATTTGACAGCGATGTAAAACAGTAGTAAGGTGGTATCAGAGGGAGTGGAAGACCCTCTTTTTATGCTGAGTAGAAAAAGGTGAGGCTAACCACAGAAACGCAGAAAAACAGGGGAAAAACAGCTCCCCAAAAGCTGTCTGAAAATGCCTGATATTAAAGGAGAAAATGTTATGAAAAACAAGTATGTTGTCGGCGCACTGCTGCTGATTCTCGGTCTGCTGATCGCCATCGGCCCCCAGAAGATTTTCCCGGTCTGTGAGTTCAACCCCGAGAAGGCCATGAAGTGCCATTGGATGGGTAAGTCTGAGATCGGTGTCGGTGCTGTTATTGCTGTTATCGGTCTGCTGCAGATGGTGATGGATCATGCCAAGGTCCGTCAGGGTCTGTCCATGTCGGCTGCTCTGCTGGGTCTGGTCACTCTGCTGCTGCCCACCAAGCTGATCGGTGTTTGCATGAATGTTCATATGCGCTGCGTCACTCTGACACGCCCCGCTCTGCTCATTCTGGGCATTGCTGTTATGCTGGTTGGCGGTCTGAGTGCTTATGCACTGAATAAGGTTGAAAAGTAGGAGAAAATTAACCATGCAGGAAAAAGCATTATCTACCCATCGCTTGTCGCTGCTTAATCTGCAGCGCAAGCCTTTCCGCACAGCGGCACTGATGACCGTTGTTGCACTTCTGTCTTTTGTCCTCTTCGCAGGTTCTGTCATGACCATGAGCATGGAGAACGGCATCGAAGGCCTGGAAGCCCGTCTGGGTGCCGACATCGTTGTCGTTCCCGAAGGCTATGACAAGGATCTGGAAGGCGTTATGATTCAGGGCGAGCCTACCTATTTCTTTATGGGTAAGGAAGTTCTGGATCAGGTTCTGTCCTGTGAAGGTGTCGCAAAGGCATCTGCGCAGTTCTATCTGGCATCCCTCAATGCTGAATGCTGCGGTTCTTCGGTTCCCATCATCGGCTTTGATCCCGAAACCGACTTTACCGTTCAGCCCTGGATCTCTGAGCAGTACAGTAAGGAGCTGGGCTATGGCCAGATCATCATTGGTGATGATATCAATGTTGAAAGTGACGGCACCATCCTTTTCTTTGGTAAG
>JAFYTM010000090.1 GCA_017558865.1 Lachnospiraceae bacterium | reverse complement strand
CTTGACACTATCCTTTTCTTGTTGTAAGATACACAAGGTGATGGAAATGGAAAAGATTCTTGAGCAGGCTCTTTTATATGATTTTTATGGAGAGCTGCTGACAGAGCATCAGAAGCAGATCTATGAGGATGTGGTTCTGAATGATTACTCATTGAGCGAAGTGGCAGAAAGTCTGGGCATCAGCCGCCAGGGTGTGCATGATATGATCAAGAGGTGCAACAGGCTGCTTGGCGGTTATGAAGAGAAGCTGCATCTGGTGGAAAAGTTCGTCAGCCTCCGTGAGAGGGTGGGGCAGATTCAGGAGATTGCAAAGCAGGACTTGAAGAATGCTGCGATGAAAGAGATTGAAAAGATTTCCATGGAAATCCTGGAGGAGTTATAGATGGCATTTGACAGTTTATCAGAAAAATTGCAAAATGTGTTTAAAAATCTGCGCGGCAAGGGTCGTTTGACCGAGGCAGATGTTAAGACTGCTCTGAAAGAGGTTAAGTTGGCACTTCTGGAAGCGGATGTTAGTTTTAAGGTTGTAAAGCAGTTTATCAAGTCGGTGGAAGCAAGAGCGATTGGTACGGATGTACTCGAGAGCCTGACACCGGGACAGACCGTGATCAAGATTGTAAATGAAGAGATGGTCAGTCTGATGGGAAGCGAAACTACCGAGATCAAACTTCGTCCCTCCAATGAGATCACTGTTATTATGATGGCAGGTCTTCAGGGTGCAGGTAAGACGACGACGGCAGCAAAGCTGGCAGGTAAGTTCAAGATCAAGGGGCGCAAGGTTCTGCTGGCAGCCTGTGATGTATATCGTCCGGCAGCGATCAAGCAGCTGCAGGTGAATGGTGAGAAGCAGGGTGTGGAAGTCTTTTCCATGGGTGATCAGCATAAGCCGGTGAACATTGCAAAAGCAGCGGTAGAACATGCGAAGTCTCATGGCATGAGTGTTGTAGTTCTGGATACAGCAGGTCGTCTTCATGTAGATGAAGATATGATGAATGAGCTGATCGAGATTAAACAGTATGTAAATGTGGATTACAGTATCCTCGTAGTAGATTCTATGACTGGACAGGATGCAGTCAATGTAGCATCGACTTTTGTTGATAAAGTTGGTATTGATGGAGTAATCCTGACAAAGCTGGATGGCGATACGCGAGGCGGCGCGGCACTTTCAATCAAAGCGGTAACCGGTAAGCCGATTCTTTATGTAGGTATGGGAGAGAAGCTTTCTGATCTGGAACAGTTCTATCCGGACCGTATGGCATCCCGTATTCTGGGTATGGGCGATATCCTGACTATGATTGAGAAGGCGCAGGAGACGATCGATCAGGAAAAATCCATGCAGATGGTCGAGAAGATGAAGAAGAACAAGTTCGACTTCGAGGACTATCTGGAAAGTATGAACCAGATGAAAAAGATGGGCGGTATTGGAACCCTGCTTGGTATGATGCCAGGTATGGGCGGAGCTCAGATGAAGCAGCTGGAGGATGCAGTGGATGAGAAAAAGATGGCAAGGATTGAGGCAATCATCCTGTCTATGACAGTAAAGGAACGTCAGAATCCTGAGATTTTGAATCCATCCAGAAAACGCAGAATTGCAAATGGTGCTGGTGTGGATATCAGCGAAGTAAATCGCCTTGTAAAACAGTTCGAGCAGAGTAAGAAGATGATGAAACAGATGCCTGGACTGATGGGCAAAGGAAAATTCGGTAAAAAAGGAATGTTCGGCAAGCTGCCGTTTTAAGCATTCCATTTACACATAAAAGAAAGATTAGAAAGATATTTACGGAGGTAAAGAACAATGGCAGTTAAAATCAGATTAAGAAGAATGGGTCAGAAGAAAGCTCCTTTTTATAGAGTAATCGTAGCTGATTCCAGATCCCCGCGTGACGGAAGATTCATCGATGAGATCGGAACCTATGATCCAAACACCGATCCAAGTACTTTCAACATTGATGAAGAGGCAGCTAAAAAATGGATTGCAAATGGTGCACAGCCTACAGAAGTAGTTGCAAAACTGTTCAAGCTTGCAGGAATTACCAAATAATTTCCCTTTTGGGAAAAGCCCCTTGGAGGTGGAATGATGAAAGAATTAGTGGAAGTGATTGCAAAATCACTGGTTGATCATCCGGACGAAGTGGTTGTTACAGAGACGGAAAAGGACAATGCAACGATTGTGGAGCTTCGTGTGTCACCAACAGACATGGGGAAAGTGATCGGTAAACAGGGCCGTATTGCAAAAGCCATCCGTTCGCTTGTAAAAGCAGCGGCGTCAAAGGATGATAAAAAAGTTGTTGTAGAGATCATGCAGTAAAATGACGGTGAGGTGCCATGTCTAAGATGCCCGCATATTTATGCGGACACCTCAGGCGTGGCATCTTTTTGAGTTCTGCATGATTTCTGAGATTGGATGAGATGAAAGGAAAACAGATGGAACAATTTTTACGGGTTGGTGTGATTTCTTCCACTCATGGCGTGCGCGGTGAGGTGAAAGTGTTCCCGACTACGGATGACCCGGCACGGTTCAAAAAGCTGAAAAAGGTCATTCTGGATACAAAACAGGGACATCAGACACTGGAGGTTCAGGGAGTAAAATTTTTCAAAAATATGGTTATCCTGAAATTCAAAGGCTATGATAATATCAACGATATTGAAAAATATAAAGGGATGGATCTGCTGGTGTCCAGAGAAGATGCAGTGCCTCTGGGAGAAGATGAGAACTTTATCGTAGATCTGATCGATATGACGGTTGTGACGGATCAGGGTGAGACATTGGGAATACTGGTGGATGTGATGCAGACCGGAGCTAATGATGTATATGTGGTGGAGACTCCGCAGAAAAAAGAGATTTTGCTTCCGGCGATCAAGGATTGTATTCTCGATGTAAATGTGGAAGAAAAGCGTATGCTGGTGCATGTGCTGGAAGGACTTTTGGATTGATGAATTTTCATGTATTAACGTTATTTCCGGATATGATCCGGGATGGGTTTCAGACCAGTATTACAGGAAGAGCTATGGCGAAGGGACTGCTTTCTATGGAAGCGATCAATATCCGGGATTTTTCTGTAAACAAACATAACCGGGTAGATGATTATCCTTATGGCGGAGGCGCTGGAATGGTCATGCAGGCAGAACCAGTATATCTGGCCTATGAGTCGGTTGCCTCGAGACTTGAGAAGAAGCCGAGGGTACTTTATATGAGTCCGCAGGGGAAGGTGTTCAATCAGCGTATGGCCGAGGAACTGGCCAGGGAAGAAGAACTGATATTCCTTTGCGGACATTATGAGGGAATCGATGAACGTGTGTTGGAGGAGATTGTGGATGACGAAGTGTCCATCGGCGATTATGTGCTGACGGGAGGAGAGCTTCCGGCACTGGTGATCATGGATGCGATATCCCGTCTGTTGGACGGTGTACTTCATAATGAAGAATCTGCGGAGTTTGATTCCTTCCATGATAATCTTCTGGAATATCCGCAGTACAGCAGACCGGAAGAGTGGCGCGGGAAAAAAGTGCCGCCGATCCTGTTGTCAGGACATCATGTAAATGTGGAGAAGTGGAGAAGGGAGCAGTCTCTGATTCGAACGAAAGAGCGCAGACCAGACCTGTTGGAACATGCACAACTTACAAAAAATGATAAAAAATTCCTTGCAAAGCTTGAGGAATTATGATAGAATAACAGGCGTTGTGATATAGAAGAGATGGTCCTCTGTTACGATAGGCGTATTAAGAACATCCAATGATAAAGGAGGAACAACAATGAACGATATTATTAAGAACATCGAAGCAGCTCAGATCAAAGCTGAGGTACCAAGCTTCCACGTAGGTGATACTGTAAAGGTTTATGCTAAGATCAAAGAGGGTAACCGTGAGAGAATCCAGATCTTTGAGGGAACTGTTTTGAAAAGACAGGGCGGAAGCAGCAGAGAGACTTTTACTGTAAGAAAGAATTCCAACGGAATCGGCGTAGAGAAGACCTGGCCGTTACATTCCCCGAACGTAGAGAAGATTGAGGTAGTTCGTTACGGTAAAGTAAGACGTGCGAAACTGAATTACCTGAGAGATCGTGTTGGTAAGTCTGCAAAGGTAAAAGAATTAGTAAAATAATTTTGGAGAGGGACATATACGAAAGTATGATGTCCTTTTCTTGTATTTGTGTGCATGGAAGGATTGTCTTATGAGCAGAAAAAAAGGTCTCAGCTTTTATAGAAGACGCAGACAGATGCAGATGACGATGATTCAGAGTGCTTTGCTCTGGATTGGACAGTGTATACTGGCATTTGTGATGGGATGTATACTGGTTTATTACTTTATGACCAGTATGACCTGTATCGGACAGGCGATGGAGCCGACGATGGGAAGCGGTAATCATGTACTGGTGAATCGTTTTGGATATTCTCTGATGTCCCCAGAGGCTGGGGATGTGATTGTATTTAAGCCAAATGGAAATGTCAATGCCCATTATTATATGAGACGTGTCATTGCTGTTCCGGGTGATCGCGTGCAGATCAGGGATGGTTTTGTTTATGTGAATGATGAACTGGTTGAGACGGCTATTGGTAATGAACAGATGGCATTTGCCGGAGTTGCATCAGAAGAACAGAAGCTTGGAAAAGATGAGTATTTTGTACTGGGTGACAATCGGGATGCGAGTGAAGACAGTCGAAATGCAGATATAGGAAATGTGAAGGAAAAAGATATCTATGGTCAGGCATGGTTTATTTATTATCCATGGGATCATTTTGGAATGATAAAATAGACAGGAGTAAGCAGATGAATATACAGTGGTATCCGGGGCATATGACAAAAGCCAAAAGGATGATGCAGGAAAATATAAAGCTGATCGATCTGATCATCGAGCTGGTGGACGCCCGTGCGCCGCTTTCCAGCCGGAATCCGGATATTGATGAGCTTGGAAAAGGAAAAGCCAGATTGATTCTTTTGAATAAAGCAGATCTGGCAAGTGAACGTCATAATGAGGCGTGGGCAGCATATTTTAAGGAAAAGGGCTGCTTTGTGGTGAAACTGGATTCCAGAAGTAAAGCAGGTATGAAGACCATTCAAAATGTGATTCAGGAAGCCTGCAAAGAGAAGATTGAACGGGACCGCAGACGCGGAATTCTGAACCGTCCGGTTCGTGCGATGGTGGTAGGTATTCCAAATGTGGGAAAATCTACATTTATCAACAGCTTTGCAGGAAGAGCCTGCGCAAAGACCGGCAACAAACCAGGTGTGACAAAAGGCGCGCAGTGGATTCGCCTGAACAAACAGGTAGAGCTTTTGGATACACCGGGAATTCTGTGGCCAAAGTTTGATGATCAGCAGGTAGGTATCCGTCTGGCGATCCTTGGTTCTGTCAATGATGATATTTTGAATCTGGATGAGCTGGCGGTAGAGCTGGGACAGTTTTTGCAGAAAAATTTCCGTTCCTGTCTGGAAGATCGCTATAAAACTGAGTTTCCGGAAGGAATGGAGCCGACACAGATTCTGGCAAAGATCGCGGAGGCAAGAGCCTGCCTGACCAAAGGCGGAGAACCTGACACCAGTAAAGCAGCTTCTTTTCTGCTGGATGATTTCAGAAGCGGAAGACTTGGTAAAATCACGCTTGAATTCCCACAGACAGAAGGGTAGAATAAGTGTAATAGAGGGATAGCAGCATGGAAAAAAATGATTATATAGATGAACAGGAAGAAAAAAAACCAAATATAATCCTGGAGATTTTCAGTTTTATTCTGTATATGGCAGTAGTTGTTGGATTTTCGTTTTTTGTGATAACTTATGTAGGACAGAGAACCTATGTGAGCGGCAGTTCGATGGAGAATACGCTCAGTGATGGAGATAATCTGATCGTTGATAAGATCACCTATCGTTTTTCT
>JAFYTM010000089.1 GCA_017558865.1 Lachnospiraceae bacterium | reverse complement strand
TTAAACGGCATTCAGGAATCCAGAGACTCCATATCAGCAGTCAGTCTGGATGAAGAAGCTACCAATATGATGACCTATCTTTCTGCATACAATGCCGCATCCCGTCTGATGACCACTCTGGATGAAGCACTGAATACCTTAATCAACGGTACTGGTCTCGTAGGAAGATAAGTAAAGAAGGAGGCATGAATTTATGCGTGTAACACATGCGGCTACCTACCGGAAATTTACTTCTTCTGTGAATTCCGTACACAGCAAATTAAATAAAAGTATGAACAAGATCTCCAGTGGAAGAGAATATGAGAATGCCGCTGAGAATCCATTGGCATATTATGAAGGTAAGAAGATGGATAATCAGTATCAGGATATTGAGACAAAACTGGAACTGATTTCTGATGTTAAGAACAGGCTTTATCAGCAGGAAGCTGGAGCTACCTCTATCCAGAATACATTGTCTGCTGCAAGAGTCAAAGTGGAATATATCCGTAACGGCACCAACAATGACACCAGCCAGGAAAGTGCCACTCTGGAGATCGTAAAGAATGATCTGATCCAAAAGATGCAGTCTATGGTCAACGATCTGAATGCACAGTATCAGGATTACTTTATCTATGGCGGCAATGACCTTTCCACCTCACCATTTTCATTAAGTGGAGATGGTATGACCTTAACTTATAACCATACGTTTCCAGGAGATCCAAAAGCTACAAGTATCAGCATGACTATGGATGAAAATGGAACTTATTCTTATGTTGCCAGTGGTTATAGAGCAGAAACAAACCAAAATGTAGATCCGAAAGAACTTCTGCAAGAAGCCATGTGTGAGCAGGGACGCATTGATGTTGGTTACGGTACTATTCGCAATACAGAGACCCTTCTGGACACCTATACTGGAGGTCTGAACCTGCTGACCGGTATCAGTTCAGATGAGATGAATGCGGCTGCAGCAACCGGTACAATACCGGATATCGGAAAAGCATTGACTGACAGCCCGCTGGGTATCCTTGGCCAGACCGTACGCGCTATAGAAAAATACCAGGACGATGAAAATTTGTCAAAATTCACCGAATCCATGGGAACTATGATGACAAAGATCACTGAGGCAGAACAATATGTTTCCACCGTATACAGTGACTTGGGTAATAAATATGCTCTCCTGGAATCCGCCGAGACAAGACTGAATGCATTAAGTGACGGTCTGGAAGAGCAGTACAGTGAAAAACTGGGAGCTGATCCGTATGAAGCTATCACTGAGATGTATTCTCACCGGTATTCCTATCAGGCTTCCCTTCAATTAGGATCATCTTTGATGCGAACTTCACTATTTGATTTTATGAGTTAATTTTAATGATATCGATTATATAACGAGAGGAGGGTTTTTATGAGTCAGCTGATCAAAGCTACAATAACTCCATTTGAAGCAATTCATTTTAAACAGAATGCCAGTCTGGTATCCAGTGATCAATTGGACAGTGTACGCCGACAGGCGATTGCCAAGCAGCAGGCTTTTAAGGTTCAGAATGCGATCCACAGCACCAGTGCCAACACGGATTACATGACACAGGTACGCCGTGCATTTTCTGACAATCCTGGTTTAAATCCTGCCCCTGCAGTCAGCCAGCCTTCTGCTCCTGTCATTCAGAAGCCACAGCCTGTTGTTTCTTCTGTGGAGACGTCCATCGATGTACAGGCTCAGGCTCAGGCTGCTTATACGCAGGATCGTGGTTCTTTTGAACTTCGTGTTGCTAAGGGCGAACTGTCTTATGTACCTGCTTTGGATATGACAGTCATCACTTCCTATCCAGATGTACAGTTTGAATACCTTGGTGGTTTTCAGTATGTACCTCCAAGTTCTGCACCAACCGGGGAAAATGTAAATATTTCTCTATAGGAGTCCTGTATGATTGTAAATACCTTTAATTATGGAGATATTCAATGTTCAGAGAATGACCTGATCCATTTTTCAGATGGAATCCTGGGCTTCCCTGAACTGAAACAATATCTTATGCTCAGTTACGATGATGACGACACGATCCAGATTCTTCAGTCTGTCCAGAAGTCTGAAGTTTCTTTTGTTGTCTTAAATCCTTTACTTTTATGCCCAGATTACAGACCTGTACTTACCCCAGAGGAATTGACTTCTCTGAAAGCTTCAGACTGTGATGATCTATGCTATTATGTTATTTGCGTGATACGGGAAAACTATCTTGACAATACGGTAAATCTAAAGTGCCCTCTTGTAATCAATCCCAAGACAAGAAAGGGTATGCAGATCATCATGGAAGGTTCTCCATATCGTGTTCGCCATCGTTTTGATTCTTTTCCTCATCTTGCCAATCCAGAAAACAAGGAGTGATTACTCATGTTAATTCTCAGAAGGAAAAAGGATGAAAGCATTCTGATCGGAGACAATATCCGAATCACCATTGTAGATTGTGCGTCCGATGGTGTCCGTATTGCCATTGATGCACCCAGACAGATATCGATTCTCAGAGAAGAGTTATCGGATGCAACCGAATTTAATATGGATGCTCTCGCACCGCATACCAGTTCGATTGAATCTTTTCATTCACTATTGCAGCAGAAGATTCGTCCGGATAATTAAAAAGCTTGTCACACAACTTCCATTGTGTGGCAAGCTTTTTTAAGCAATTCGCCCTATTAAAAACCGCAGCAACCGTACTAGCCAAAATGCCGGCAACAGGATCGGTATATATTCCAATACCGGATACATAGTTCGCATATACTTATACCCCGGAAACATCCAGGTCACATGTCTCGCAAAACCATCCCATTTTTCTTTCCATTGTTCTTTTTGTCTTTGATATCGTTCCTTACGAGTCTCTTTATCAAGCTCTCTGCGAATACCCTTTTCCAGGGCAATCGCCTGCTGATTCGTTTCTCTGCCTGTAGGTACTCTGCTCAGAATTCGATTCTCCATGACATCATAAGTACTCATATCTTCTGCTCTCTGATCCGGTGCCAGCTCTTCTACTGAACCAAACCACATATAAGAAAGTGCCAGAAGCATACTTGCAATTTCATCAATTCGAAATGAATCCCATGCTTTCTTGATATATTCCATATTAATCTGCTCATGCCAGGTCTTATAATACAGATACAGATCCAGCACTTCACGAATCCGAAGCTCATCCAGAACATAATGATATACACACTGTGCCATCATCCATACAAACTGTTTATCCACAGACAAAGCTCGCACATGTTTATATGGCTCTCTTACATATGCATAATTCAAGATCTGCATCATATTTTTCTTGTAAAACTTTGTGTGAAACGGCAGTTCATAATAGATTTCCAGTTGAAATCCGCTGGAATGCTTCATGCGTTCTCCAAATCCCTTATAGGTAAAGGTCGTCACATAGCCCTGGTCTACCATATAACCTTTCACCAGAGAATAGTTATCTTTACCGATCCAGAGCTTCAAAGGATTGCGATATGCCATTTCCTGAATCTGATACAGATTGTGAATTCTACTGGATTCCAAAACCGTGCAGGGAATCCCGCTCACATCCAGCAAGGTAAGGATCTCCTGCTCAGCTGTCTCACAACTATCTTTATATAAAAGTCCCTGTACATAACGGTCAAAAAACAGATCCCGCCAACGCTCCGGAATATTGTCTCCTTTTCCCAACATCGCCAGATAAACCATATTAGCTACCCGGTGATAGTCCGCAAAACGGAACATCCGCTCCCAGTCAATATTTCCACGAACAGGGCGCAATGCATCCTGCCGGATGATTGCGCCTGCGATATTTACCAGGAACCGTCCCTCAAGTATTAGTCGGTTCGCACCTTGGTTCATATATTTCTCCTACATTTATGCCATGGTATTGACAAACAAGCCAACCACATACATATTATTCAGATTATGCACACCTGCTTTGTTAAAATTATGTGTATACTGAATACTGTCAAAACTTTGTGTATTGCTGATCAAAGAACTCAGATCATGATTAACAATACGCTGTACAGAATCACCCAATGCCTGTTCTGCTTTCGTAGAAGCACGATCAGCAATTCCATACTGACCACCGATCAACGAAGAGGTCTGGTCATACTCCTCTTCCAGTGCCTTTTTCAAAGCTTCTGAATCCAGTGTTAATTTTCCATCTGTATTGCATGTAATTCCAACTAACTTGAGGCTTTGCTCAGCACCAATTCCTCTGGTAAAAGAAGATAGATGCGATGCCGTTCCTGTTCCTCTGCCTTCATTATTCTTTAAAAGTGATGTCACGGAATTATAGCTTTTCACAAAATCCTCTACAGCTGACACCACATCATCGACTTCCAGCTTACCTTCCTCATATTGACTGAACACTCCCTGGCGATTGTCAGTCATCAGATTTACAGATGTCTGTTTTAATTCATTCAAATCAGACTGATACGTCTTCAAAAAAGTATCAATATCCGCATAAGCTTCTGAAACAGTTTCCGATGATGATGTATCCGAATTCAGCTGCTGCAATATATGATACACCTGTGTATCCATAGATGTACTCTGCGTAATCAGATTTTGTGATATACTGTTCCAATAATTAGAAGAGCTTCTTGATGCTCCGCCTAATAAAGCATTGATCGACATATACCTTCCTCCTTTCCCCAATATATGCTTTCAATTAACGTGTATGATTCACCCGTTGATGAAGCATTTTGTCCTGATTCTGGATTTCCCCAATCAAGATCTTTGTTTTTTTCCGAAGCTCAAAGATTTTCTTTTCTATCGGTTCTGCGGCTTCCGCTGTATCCGGATCTTCACGCAAAAGACGCCTCAATTCAGGCAATGCCTCCGGTCCTCTTTCCGCCTGACTCCAAAGTTCTTCTCCACTGGCATCATATTTTGCCAGTACCTCTGCACGCATTTGAAGCAGCAGTCCAAAAGAAATTTCATCATGTCTGGATACAGAATCCTGCATCTCTCCAGTCAACTTTTTCACTTCTCTAAGCCAATTATAACGTCTCTGAAGAAGGATTGCAATCTCTTCTAAATCCAGTTCCATCTCTTCCTCCTATCTATATCCGCCATACGAGGATGCCGGGGTACCTGCAAGACTCCGACTTGCCTTTTCAAAACCATCGTATAATTCACTCAGGATGTGGCGGATACGTGCAATCTCTTCCTTTTCACGATCTCTTCCCGCTTTTACCTTACTGATATCCATCAGCAGATAACGGTAAATTCTTCTGAGATCCCAGCTTAATGGCTGTTCTCGATCCAGAATCTCGATCAGATAACGAAGAATTCTAGCCACACGGTCAAGGCAATCTTCAAACAACTTATATTCCTTGTCTTCCAGTGCATACTCCGCTTTTTTCAGCCGGCTGATTGCCTCATCAAAAAGCATGAACAACAGCTCCGGTCCGCTCATCGAATAAATTGCAGCTTCTTTGTACTTTTGATATTGATTCATATTTATTTACCTCTTTCATGGTAATGACTAAGATCAACCGGACAGACCAGAGATATAACCGGACTGTGTATTATAACGGCTGATCAGGGATTCCATTGATGTAAACTGCTTAATGTAACGATCCTGCTCAGATTTCAAACGGGACTGAAGCATCTTAATCTTCTCATCCATCTCCTTTAACTGTTCATAGATAAAGTTATCATTGACAGAAAGAATAAGTTTCTCAGAACCTGCCTCTTCGATCAACTTTCCGTAAGAGTTTCCATTTTTGGTTGCATATCTGGTTGCATATGGTGTAAAAAGATCTTCCATCGTCTGTGCAAGTCCCCTTTTTACCTTTCCGCCTCCGGCAAAGATATCCGATACCTTTTTAGAATCCGTTTCCATTGCTTCTTTGAACTTGCTCTCATCAAAGATCAGTTTTCCGTAATCCGCTCTCGTATCAGAAGATGTAATTCCAATGGATTCCAGGTCGCTGTAGCTGATTCCATTTCCCATCAACTGAGTGACTATGTTCTGAACATCTGAATAAAGCTCTTTCACTACAGAAGATCCGAACAACAGACCTTCTTTTGCTTTCTTCTCCCAGTTCTCAATCTCTTTGTCAGTCATCTCATCCTTCTGTTCCTCTGTCAGCACACCATAATCACGGTCCGGACGGGTACTGGTCTGTTTGTAAAGCTCATCCACCAGAGCATTATATTCTTCGATGAATTTTTTGACCTGCTCGGTGACACCTTCTACATCAGATTTTGCTTCAAAGCTGACTGACTTAGAGGAATCCAGCTTACTAATCCACTTTGTATCATCATCTTTTCCAATGCCATCATAACCAAATGTACCGGATACTTTCACCTTCAAACCATCCAGATTAAAAGTATTCGTAGAACTGCTGACAGTCGTTGTAGCACCGTTACCATAGCTGACTGCCATAATAGCATCCTTACCTTCAGTAAATTCACCGCCAAATATTGATTTTGCAGCACCGCTCAATTCAATATTTCTTCCCGTACCGGTCTCAGATGCCACCAGAATAAACTGTCCGGTTCCGCTGAGATAAGAAGCTTTCACTCCTGTGTCAGCAGTATCATTGATTTTCTGAATCAATTGATCGACGGTTGTATCTGCGGTAATTCCATCAATCACTACACCATTGATGGAAAACCCTGCCAACTCATTACCAAACGTCTCTTTTGCTGCTTTTATTTCTTCATCCGTTGAGCCTTTTGTTACACCATAGGCTCCAAATCCCAAAACTTCTCTGTTATCCCACAGACTTGCAGAAGTCGTCAGTTTACTGGATGCATTCTCAGCAATACCCAGGTTTTTACGAACTTCATAGCTGGAGGAATTGATGGTCAAAAGCTGACCTTTGGACTCAAACACTAAATTTTCATTTTTATTTGACACTACTACTTTTTCATTTCCAAATGCAGTTGCCAACTGACCATTAATTGCCTTTATAAGCATATCCTCAACAATTTCTTCTTTCGTTGCAGGTGTAGTTTCTCCTGTGTTTTCTCCTGTACCTTCACTTTCAGTATCATCTATGGTCTCGACAGTCTCCGTATCCTCAGTCTCTGGATTAATTACCTTTTGTATTTTCTTATAATCTTCATCTGTTAATAAGGTAATACTCTTCGATTCTCCTCCATAAGTAACAGTCAGGCTTTTTCCTTTGAGATAAGCCAACATACTGGAGTTACTTATATAAGAACTGTCGAAGGTCTTTTTATTAGTAACCGTGACATTACCTTCACTATCTTTAACAATTTCTCCATTTTCATCTTTCTGTTTTTCAATTACACCTTGGCTAAACTCATTTCCAGCACCAATAAAACTGATTTCCATATCTATATAGGTTTGATCTTCACCCGTGCCAGCTTGATCTTTATTTATAACATTTTCGCTCACATATCCCAATGCACTAAGTGCAGAAGAAGTTGAACGGATCGCTACACCCTCACTGTTCTGCTCCACCTTATCCATCTTGATTGTCTCAGATCCATCTTCCGCCGTTGTCTTTGTAAGCGTATAATAATCAATAGAAATTTTACCATCCGTATAAGAAAACTGAATCGTTCTGTTGCTTCCCTTTTCCACATAAAAATCGTTTTCTAGAATCATCTCATTTAACTGTTGAACCAACGCCTCTGGATGTGACACATCTGTATAATCCTTGTCAGGATTTTCAATATAATCTATATTTACACTCTCGGTCTCGCCCAATGCTGTACGTTTAAACCCTATAAATGTAGTGCCATCTTCATCATATAGTTTCGTGTAATTATACTTTTTTGTATACGACGACGCAAAATTAAAGGTAGCCGCACTATTCCAGCTTCCGTTCTGATTATAACTTCCAAACTGAAGATTGGTTCCTCTTAAATTAGATGTCTTTGCAGACTGTCCTGTTAACAAATCTGCTACATTGATTTTTGTAGTAATCGTTCCATCTCCTGCTTTTACACCCGACATCACAGTCGCAGACGTAGCAGTCTGCTTCACTCCAAGAATAGACAGATACTCCACCATACTGGAAGTTCCAGAAGCGGAGATATATTTTGTAGAATCTTCATTACCAATTGCCGTAATGAGATTTGCTGCAAAAACAGATGCGGACTTTAAATTCTTCTCAGAAGAATATGTAAAATAATTATCCTGCAGATCCAGCACCTTATCACTCAGGCTCTGGTATGCCTCCTGCTTCCACTGAAGCTCTGTCTTTTCTTTTTTTACATTTGATATTTTAGTAGTAGTGCCCAGAGTCATCTGCTCGATGATGGAATCACGATCAATACCGGATGCCATACCGCCATATCCCTGCAGGGTACTGCTAAGATTATTCGTTGTTCCTGATATGCTTGCCATAAGAATTCTCCTTTCCTGCCCGTCACACTCTTTCTCTGTTTATATATCGGTATTTTTCCTTAAAAATGAAGATTTTTTCTCTGTTTCGCTGTCCCACTCTTATTTAATATCCACTTACTCGCAGTTGAAATATCACGTCACTATCTTTCTATTTTTATACAAAAAAGCACCCTGAACAGAGTGCCTCACTTTACTACTTTGAAAATATATTCTTAAATACATCCAATATTGCCTGATTATTATTTGTCACAATACAACCAAGAATAAACGTAACGATCGAAAACATAAGCGAACCAACTGCTCTGGATTTTCTTTTTCGATTCATAGATAATACATCCCGGCGATTATCTACAATAAATTGATGCAATTCCCTATAAGCATTATACGCATTCTCATAATTCTGATACGTCTCTTCATCGGAAACTAAATGCTCTTTTTGTTTTGCCAACTCTACCAAATTTGTAGCACAATCTGATAGACTGCCATAATCTGCCATCCTCTTATAATCCTCAGTTGTCCGAGGTTCAACAGAACATATACTCCTGTCAAATTTCTCTGCCTCTTTTTTATAAAAAAGATTTAAAAACTTATAACAGTCTCTTGTTATTCGATTGATATGATTAAATGCTTTTTCGATTTGCTGTGTTGCCTTTTCATCATCATTTGCTGTAAAAGCTCGTGCAACATGATCATTCATTTGCTGTAAAAGCTCGTGCAACATGATCATTCATTGCCCGTATTTCATTATAAAGTGCCAGAGGAAATTTTTCATATACTGCTTCTATCTCAGCCAAAAGCGGCTTAACCGGAATATTATATTGTTGATACAGTTTTTCTAATAAACGCAGATTTTCTTCTGTCATGTTTTCCCAATTCCTTATCCACTTCATCCATCACAAGAAATCTTTCTGTCTCTGAATATACTTGACCGCGACCAGCAAGTCTCTCATCTAAAATGTAGTCTGTTATTTTGTGTCCAACTCTCTTCGCAAGGTGAGCATCAATATCTTCAAAATCAGTATCTATAATTTGCTCCACAGTCATGCCAGTTGCTTTAAAAATATTCTTTTGACTTTTTGCATTTAAAACAAACATTTCTCTCCTCCTCCAATCATCGACTGGAGTTATAACCATACAATATGATATGCAGTCTCCTAACCAAATTTGCCTACAATTTCCCTCTAATACTTATAAAGTGTAGCCATTTGTTTTTTATTTGTCAACAAAAAAGAAAGGGAACATCGCTCCATGAACTGATCAAATCAATTATTTAGCGCTATTCCCCAATTTTTCTTTAATGTCTTGGATTTTCTTTTACTTCTGCACAGGCTTTGATGATTTCTGTCAGAATTCTCATCCTGTATTTGGACTCATAATAGCTGATCATTGGATTGGTTGCCGAACGATCAACCACCACATATTTTGAAGGAAGTCTGGTAAGCACCAGAGCATATACATCTGCACGGCAGCGGCTGCAGATACAGCCTCCATTCTCTTTCATATATTTGAGAATATCACTGCGGCCCAGAATGGTCTCCATAACATTAACCATATGATAATCATCTTCTGGTTCTGGCGGCATGACTGGCTGATGAACCTGAACGACTGACTCCTTCACTGGAGCTTTGGGAGGTTCCGGTTCTGCAACCGGTTCTGGTTCGATAACCGGCTCTGGCTCTACAGCTGGAACTTCTTCCACGACCGGTTCTGGTTCAATGACCGGCTCTGGCTCCACAACGGGTTCTTCTTCCACGACCGGCTCCGGCTCGATGACTGGATCCGGTTCCACAACTGGAGCTTCTTCCACAATCGGTTCTGCTTCAATCACAGGCTCTGGTTCAACGACTGGCATTGGTTCGGGCTCGATAACCGGCACAGTCCTTGCAGCCTCTTCTGCCTTTTTCTGAGCCTCCTGTTCCTCTTTTTCCAGTGCTTCCAGAAGCTTCTTCTGAATCTCTTCCTCTACTGCACTGTTTTCTTTATCTGCGTTCACGACCGTCACCTTCGTCTCCGGGGCTGCCGGGGCAGGTGCCGGAACAACAGGTGCTGCAGGTGCAGCCACGGGCGGTACAGATGCTGCTGGAGCAGGTGCCGCAGGCGCTGCTTCCGGCTGGTCTACGACGATCTCCGGCTCACCATTCGTGATCAGATTCAGGACATGAGATGTCTTATTTGTTTTCCTTGCCACCGGTTATGCCTCCTTTGCGGAGTTGATGCGGCCGATCACTTCCTGTACAAACTCCTGATAATCCTGCACTGCGGATGAGCGCGGATTATAATCGAAGATACTCTCTCCATGAGCAGGAGCCTCTGCAATCGCAACTCCTGTACGGATTTTCGCATCAAATACAACCGTATCGATCTGACCTGCAAGCTGCTGTGCCATCTCCAGAACGTCTCTGGACAGCAGGGTACGTGCATTAAAACGGGTCAGAAGGATTCCCAGTACCTTCAGTCCTGGATTCAGGGATGCGCGGATACCATCGATGGTCTCTTTTAACTGAGAAAGTCCCACAAGACTCAGGATATCACTTGCCATCGGAATCACAAGATAATCGGATACGGCATAGGCATTGACAGTCAAAAGGTTCAATGCCGGTGGTGTATCGATAATAATATAATCATAGTCATTGATGACCGGTTCGATCGTAGTTCTGAGAATACACTCTCTCGGACCGGAACGCTCTACATTCAAACCGTTACTTAACGTAATATCCGAAGACAGGATGTCACAGTACTCTGTATGACGGATCGCCTCTCTCACCGGTAATTTACCCTTTAATGCATCCAGAACTGTTGGTCCATTGGTTGCCTCCAGTCCCAGACAAAAACCAAGGTTTCCCTGTGGGTCCAGGTCGATTCCAAGTATTTTCTTTCCTTCAGCAGCCAGACCGGTAGCCAGTGCTCCTGAGGTCGTTGTCTTTCCAACTCCGCCTTTCTGGTTGGAAACTGTAATAATTGTAGCCAAAAGTGTTACCTCCTGTTTTCGTACTACTTATTAAATTCCCTATGGAATTTTTTAAGCAGTTCGTCCATAACTTCTACCAGATGACCAATCTCCGGCTTGGAAAGCTGCTCATCTGCTCCTAACTGCTTTCCTTTAATACGCATCTGCTCATTGATCAAAGAAGAGAAGATGATCACCGGAAGCTTTTTAAGGTTCGGATCTGTCTTGATCAGTTTGGTCAGACGATGTCCATCCATCTCCGGCATCTCAATATCCGTGATAATCAGATTTACTTTCTCATATAAATCCTCATCATCTTTTATACCGTTCAGGTAGTCCCATGCTTCCTGACCGTTATTGAAATTCTTAATATTCAGAAAACCTGCACGTTCCAGAGAATCATTGATCATTTTCTGCAGCAGAATAGAATCCTCTGCAATCACAATCGGACACTCGCATAATGGTCTGTCACCCATCTGCTCTACTTCTGAGATCTGAATCGTGGTCTGCGGTGCAATCGATGCAACGATCGCTTCAAAATCCAGAATGGTTACGAGCTGATCATCACACTGTGCAATTCCGGTTGCGACACTTTCTTCACCTTTTGCAACCGTCTTATCCGGCTTCTGGATATTTTTCCAGGAGATACGGCTGATTCCCTCAATGCTCTGTACACGAAATGCTGCTGTCAGCTTATTGAAATTGGTTACAATAAACAGGTCTCTTGGACCATGCTCCGGAGCCTCTCCGGTCAGGTAATGAGCAAGGTTAATAACAGTGATCAGAGTATCTCTTGGTTTAAAGATACCTTCTACACAAGGATGGGAATGAGGCATAGGCTTCACTTTATCACTCATAATGATCTCCTGTACTTTGGAGACATTGATTCCATAAAATTCCCCCTCAACTGTAAATTTCATTACCTCGATCTCATTTGTTCCAGATTCCAGTAAAATCCCTTTTTTATCCTTTCCATATGCCATGATATATGTACCCCTTTCCTATAAGATCTTCTCTTTGCGGCCTGCGCCTCTGATGACAACCGTACCGGTCGCTACATCCAGAACCATCGTTCTGGCGAAGTTTCCGCCAGTGTCTTCAGCAGATATGCGCAGTCCCTGCGCCGCTAATATCCGTTTTACGGTATCTACATTACGCTGTCCAATATTTCCGAAATCAGACTTTCCGCTGAGTTCAAACATCTTGGCTCCGCCTGCAATTTTTACGATCATCCTGGATTTCATCATTCCGCTCATCGTCAGCTTTCGGATTGTCTCCTGGATGCCTGGATCTGCATATTTATAAACATTGATATCCGCCGGATTGGAACGAGTTGGTAAAAGCACATGCAGAAGTGCTCCCATTCG
The DNA here is from genome assembly GCA_017558865.1 of Lachnospiraceae bacterium. Taxonomy (GTDB): domain Bacteria; phylum Bacillota; class Clostridia; order Lachnospirales; family Lachnospiraceae; genus Hominiventricola. The sequence continues at coordinate 5,184 of JAFYTM010000089.1, read as the reverse complement.
AGCTACCGGATCGTAAAAAGTAATGCCAACACACGAACCAAGAGCATATGTGATAACTGTCGTATCACCTTTCGCGAACTTCATGTCCCCGATTCCTACTTTCAGTTCTTTCCCTAGCATTATAAAACTCCTAATCTGGCCATGATATGATTCAATGACTCAATATCCGGAAGCATTAACAGCCAATCCGGAAGCCGTTGTTCATCCATAACAAAATCTGCATTAAAAAACATCAGCTTATCATTTCCCAACTCTGTGATCGGAACAGTCAGGATACCTCCCAACATATTCACAGTAAATCCAGGAACAGAAAGATCGATCTTCATACCGGTCAACTGTGCAAAAGCATTGATATAGGAGCAGATTATAATATTTCCAACTTCAAGCAAAGCAGAATACTCCAGTTCTCCCATCTCCTCAAAGCTGTTATATTCCTTACCAAGCAATCCGTTAAGAACCGTATTGGCGAAATCCAGCTTGAAAAGCAAAAGCATCAGCCCTTCCACATCGCCTTCCATCTTTACCAGCGTTGCTCCTACCAGCTCTTCAATATCTCCAATATGGCTGACTGCCTCATCATATCCCTGTACATTCACACAGGGGATAGAAATACGGATATCCTTCTGGATCATACGTGACAATGCTCCCGCCGCATGGGCAGTGCCAATATTGCCGATCTCCTTCATGACATCCAGATCCTGAAGATTCATATCTTCATAGCTTTTAATTCGCATAAGTCTCCCCTCCTGTTACTGATTAACCTCTCAACGAATTGATCGTCTGTATGACCTCATCTGATGTAGTTACCATCTTCACGGCATAGGAGAAAGCTTTCTGGCTTTCGATCATGTTTACCATCTCTTTGGACAGATCTGTGCCGGAGTTCTCAAGTGCAGACTGCACCAGCTGCGGATTCTCCACTTCGATTGCCTCCACATCTCCGTCCGAATGTACATATTCATTGTCACCGATACTGATCAGACGGCTTGGATTCTCAAAGCTAAAGACTGCCATATTCTGTGCCCAGCCTTCCTGATCCACCCGAATCGGCTCTCCGTCTGCATCCAGAACAAACTTGCCGTTCTGTGCCGTCAGATAAAATTCACCGTCCATCTCTCCGCTGTGGAAATCTCCATTCCGTGTATAAGAGATCTCATCTGTCGCCGGATCCTGTACCATAAAAAATGCATTGTCCTGCATAATTGCAAAATTGTATTGATTTCCTGTCTGTGTTACTGCAGAAGCATGGAAATCTGTATAGGTTCTGGCAACCTTCATGCCAGCACCAGCCTGAAGCTCTGTCACGGCTTCCGGACTGTCATTTAAGTTATAATTGATCAGTTCTGAAAACGCCACCGATTTCGGCTTAAACCCTGTATTATTGATATTTGCCAGGTTGTTTGATATCACACTGAGACGTTCCAGACTGTTCTGTGCGCCAATCGTGCCAACATGAAATGACATGTACATGTTATATATCCCCCTTAAATTCTTCCTACATCGGAGCAGGCTTTGTTTAAAATCGTATCATACATTTTTAAAACCTGTGCGGCACTCTGCAATGCTCTCTGAGAGGACATCATCGTTGTCATCTCTTCCACCATATCTACATTGGCTGTCTCCAGCGTCTGCCATACAATACTGGTCTGATTGCCTTCACGCTCCCACACATTCACCGCAGCCTGACCCGTTGAAAAAAGTCCGTTGTCTTCCTTATGAAGCTGCTCATAATCTGCAAAATCCACTACCTTAAGAGTACCAAACTCTTCATCTCCTGTATAGATATTTCCTGCACCATCTACGCTGAAATTTTCATCGGTAATCTGAATCGGCTGATTCTCGGTCGATAATACCCGTCCTGCTTCTGCCAGTGTCAGGTATCCTTCCTCATCCACATAGAACGCTCCATTCCTGGTATAACGTTCTCCGTTTGTGGTCTGTACACAGAAAAATCCGGTTCCTGACAGTGCAAAATCATAGATACCGCCTGTCGGAGTGAAACTTCCCTGTTCATAATTGGTATATGTTCTATCTGCGGTCTTGATCTTGGACACAGTCGCCAGATCAGACGCACCTTCTTTATAACGTGTTCCCGTACGGATCAGCATCTCTTCCTCAAAAGTCTTTGATACCATCGTATCACTTTTGTAGCCTGCTGTCTGCACATTTACCATATTATTACTGATCACGTTCAGGTTCCTGCTCTGCGTCAGCATTCCGGAAGCAAGATTATAAAATCCCTGATACATTTATGTTCCTCCCTATCCCAATTGCTCTTTAATAAGGCTTCTCAGTGTATTGATTGCCGTCTTATGCATCTGTGATACTCTTGAATCACTGACCTGAAGTACCTGTGCGATCTCATGCATTGCCAATCCCTCAACATAATACAGGGATATCACAACTTTGAGATTATCCCTCAGTTTGTCAATCGCCTCTTCCAGAATCCTGGTCACTTCGTTTCTGATATAGCTTTCTTCCGGCTGTACTCCCGGATCATCACTGGCAATCTGAAGCACCTGATTTTCTTTGTCATCATACATGGACTCATCAAGAGATACTGCCTCATACAGTCTGACCTGCTGCAGCAGCGTCTTACAGCGCTTCAGATTCATCTGCATATATTCTGCAAGCTCTTCATCCGTCGGTAATCTGCCATGTTTTTTCTGGAAAGCCTGAACCGCATCATCCAACGATTTTTTCCGGTTATGATAGGTTCTTGGCATCATATCCTTTTCTCTCACCAGGTCAAAGATCATGCCTCTGATACGTCTGGATATGAACGTTGAAAATTTGATCCCTTTTTCCGGATCAAACCGGTCAATCCCCTTCATAATCGCAATGACACCTTCGTTGACAACATCTTCTACCTGCATGAAGTGAGAGTAGGTTTTGCTCATCTCTATGGCAATGGACTTTACCAGATACACATACCTGAGTGTCAGCTCCTGCTTAATCTCATGGTTTTTTTCTTTTTGATACAGGATGAAAAGCTCTTCATCCGTCTTATCTTTCAGTGTCTCTCTTAGTTCCATACTGCTTCACCTATATACTATATCACTTTCGTCCTTCCAATACCAGACTTCCAATCGACTGAATTTGTACATTATTTGCAATTTCATTAAATGAAAGCACCCGTACATTCGGATAAAACTGTTCGATCAAACGATAAAAATGACTCCGCATAACCTGAGAAGTCAGGATGATTGGATGATTGGAAACTCCATTGAATTTCCTGGTCTGTTCTGCCATCTGACGAACCAGACTCTGTAAAATATCCGGTGTCAGAGAAAGGTAATAGCCATTCTCTCCTTTGGTAAGAGCACCTACCATCATACGCTCCAGTTCAGAATCCAATGTGATGACACGCATATTACCATCTTCACAGTACATACGCGTAATCGTTCTCCTCAGAGCAGTTCGGATTCGCTCTACAACACCATCGATATCTCTCGGAATACCGGATTCTGTGACATACTCCACGATCGTCTCCACGATCGTTTCCAGATCCTTGATCGGCACTCCTTCTTTGAGAAGACTGGTGAGGATTTTCTGCAGGAATCCATAGCTGATCAGATTCGGGAATGCTTCCTCCATCAGTTCCGGAGCAGTTTTCTTCATATTCTCTACCAGATGAACAACTTCCTGTCTGGAGATCAATTCATATGCATGCTGACGAATCACCTCGGACAAATGTGTTACCATAACGGAAAGCGGATCAATAACCGTATATCCATACAGCTCCGCACGCTCTCTGTCTGCCGGTTTGATCCAGCGGCTTGGAATTCCATAAGCCGGCTCGATCGTCTCAATTCCATCGATGATCTTTTCCGGGTTCGGCGGTTCCAAAGCAAGACAGTAATCGATCAGCAGCTCACCTCTTGCAACCTCTTCTCCCTTAATCTTAATACAATACTGGTTCGTTGTAAGTGCTGAACTGTCTCTCAGACAGATGGATGGAATGACAAATCCCATATCCTGTGCATACTGTCTTCGAAAAATAACCACTCGGCTGATCAGACGTCCTCCCATGGATTCATCTGCAAGCGGAATCAGGCTGTAGCCGAATTCCATCTCGATCGGCTGTACCGTCAGCAATGTATATATATTATTGACATCTTTGTAATACTCTTCTTCTGTCTGCGGCTGAGGTGCTGCCTCTCCCGGTACGTCTCCTCCTGCATTGCCCATCGCATCCTGATAAGCCGCTGCATTACGCATCGAAGGCTCTTCTTCAATTTTCTTCGACAGATAATAACCGCCGCCCATCATGCCTGCTGAGATCAGTATCATCGGCAGAGCCGGCATTCCAGGAATCACGGTCATCACTGCAACTGCCGCACCACTGAACATAAATGCTCTTGGCTGCCCTACAAACTGTCTGGATACGTCTTCGTTCAGACTTCCATCGGAGGCTGCTCTGGTAACGACCATACCAGTAGCCACAGAGATCAGAAGTGCCGGTATCTGAGATACCAGACCATCACCAACTGTCGCAATGGCATATGTATTCAATACATCCGTAAAGCTTCCCTGCGACATCACCATACCGATGATGACACCACCGATCAGGTTGATGCCGGTGGTGATCAGGGACATGACTGCGTCTCCCTTTACGAACTTGGTAGCACCGTCCATGGAACCAAAAAAATCGGCCTCTCTCTGAATCTTGGAACGGCGTTCTACTGCCTGTTGTTCATTGATCAGACCGGAACTCAAATCCGCATCAATTGCCATCTGTTTACCCGGCATCGCATCCAGTGTGAATCTGGCTGCTACCTCTGCCACTCGTTCAGCACCTTTGTTGATGACCATGAACTGTACGAGAACGATAATCAGGAAAATAATCATTCCGACTACCGCATTACCCTGAAGCACGAAATCTCCAAAGGCTTTAATAATCAGACCGGAAGATCCTCCATTGGTAAGGATGTTACGGGTGGTCGACACATTGATTCCCAGACGGAACAATGTAGTAATCAGCAAAAGAGACGGGAATATGGAGAACTCCAGTGCTTCCCGAATCGTCATGGTGATCACCAGGATCATCATGGAAAGGGCAATATTCAGTATGATCGCCACATCCACGATCGCCGTCGGAAGAGGTATGATCAAAAGCAATATGATGGTAATAACAAAAAATACCACCGAATAGCTCATTAGTTTCTTCATTATATTACTCCA